>JASHOZ010000057.1 GCA_030038395.1 Nitrososphaerales archaeon | reverse complement strand
GAGGTCGCGGACAGGCTCCCCCCTGAGAGCCGCAGAAGCGTCGCGCCCTGATCCAGCTATCAGCATGGCCATCCTCCCCCCTCCCTTCAGCACCCGAACTCCCTCCCGCAGCGCCGATGCCCTGCCGTCCTTGCCGTGAACTTTGTTGATCGCCAGGCCCGAGACCACGGCGTCGAATGTGCCGTCTGGGAAGGGGAGGGCCCTCGGGTCTGCCCTTATCGGCAGGACCTTGGACGATGCTCCCCGCAGGCGCGCGTTCAGAAGCAGAGACTCCGGGTCGTTCCCTGAGAGGTCTCCCCGTTTCCAGAGGTCGAGCGCTACCACTGCCCCGCGGGAGAGCTCCTTGGCGACGGTCACCGAGAAGAGCCCCCTCCCGCATCCGATGTCGAGGACGAGCTCGTCTCCCCCCCAGGGGAGGGAGTCGGAGAGTCGCGTCAGCTCGTCGGGCTTCCAGGACCGCGAACTCCAATAGAGCGAGACAGCGAACAGCGCGCAGACGAAGCCGACGATAAGCCCCGCGAGGAGGAAGAGCAGGGCGGGGACGTGCCCTATCGCGACCCTGAGGAAGACCCCCGCGACTCCCAGCGAGACCGCAACGGCTCCCGTCGCTGCCAGCGTAAGAATGGTGAAGGGGTCGTCAGTCCCGTATGCCTCGCGCTCAGTCATTGCCTCTTCTCCGCTTCCCTGTTTGTCTTCCATCCCGCGGCGATGCGTCGATGGGGGTGGCTTTATGGAATCTTGATGAATAGCTCTACGACCGAGACCGCTACGACGCTTATCACGACGAGAGCGAGCGCGTGCTTGAACCCGTCGGCGACGCTGCTCTCTCCCATCTTCCCGGCCACTATCCCTATCACGAACGAGTCGAAGACCGAGGTCGCGAGGAGGAGGTCTATGGTGCCTCCGTTGATGGTCGTGCCGGCAAACCCGAGGGTCGCCGGCGCGGTCAGCATGTAGACCAGGATGAAGGTCGTCATGATTATCATGACGCCCGCGACGTAGGTTATCATGACGAACGGGCGGAGGGCGGACCTCCTTTCGTTCTCGAGGTCGTTTATTGTCCTCGCGAACGCGGCCATCTCCGTGAAACTCTTCGCCGTGCCGCCGCCGACGTCGACAACCTCGATGAGCAGTATGCCGGTCGCGCGGGTGATCCAGCTCCCGACCGCCGTCGTGAATGTCGATATCACCTTCGAGAGCGACACGCCCCATGACAGCTGTGCGCCCATCTTCTTCACGTAGGGAGAGAGGACGCCATAGTTTCGCGAGGTCAGCCTCTCGATGCTCTGCTCCGGCGAAAGGCCCGTCTTCCTGCCTTCGGTCACGTCGGCGATGAAGTCAGGGAGGGAGTGCTCCAGGCTTCTCCTGGTCCGCGACGCCCTCGTCCCGACCACGGCCGGCACGGATGCGACCACGCTCAGCGAGATGGCCATCTGCAGGTAGACCGGGATGTTCACGCCTCCGAAGTACATGAAGAAGAACAGCAAGGCCCCGATGGGGGCGGTCACAGCGAACGCCTTGTAAGGCCGGTAGTCCGTGTAGGGCCACTTCGTCTGGACCGCGTCCAACAGGTAGATGAATCCGACCGAGATGAGCGGGACCACCAGGAATGCGAAGATGTACAGGCTCTGCAGCCCCGAGAGGTTGTGGTTGATCATCGTCTGCACCATGTAGAGAGTGTACAGCGTCATCCCCAGCACGACTGTGATCGTGAGGTACGCCTCGGCGATGGTTCCTGTGAAGTCAGACGACCGTCTGTTGGCGGCGCCGCGCGTCGCTATCAGGTCTCGCAGCTTGATCTGGATGTAGTTCTCGAAGTTCCCGCCAGACTTCAGCACCGCGGTGTATCCTTCGAGGAACTCAGACCAGTACCGGCTCGGGTTCTGCTTCGCGGCGTTCTCCATCGCGGTGATCGGGTCCGCGCCGAAGACGTCCGTCTCCAGGAGCAGGCGCTTGGCCTCCTTGCTGGAAGCGGGGAGGGTATCCATCTTCGCGATCCTCCTCAGGGTCTCGATGGGCGAAACGCCGCCGCCGGCCAGGACGCTCATGTAACCGAGGACGAAGGGGAGCTCGACGTCGATGGCGGCTGCGCGAGTCGAGGCGCTGAACTTCGGCAGGTTGATGACCACGAGGAAGACGATAGGGATGGCGAAGGGGAGGAAGGCGAGGAAGGAGACCCCCGAGACCCCCAGCACGCCGACCCGTGCGACCTCGCCGTACACGGCGAGCACGATGGTCAGGGCTGCGGTGAGCGTCGTAGAGAAGAGCGCGAGCGACAGGAGGCCCTCTGGCGAGACACGGAGGTTCGACTTCAGTAGCTGCGCCCTGAGGGTAGGCATCGAGTCGGCGATCCTGCCTGCCGGCCTGGCGAAGACCCGGTATGTCGCTGAGACGAACTTGTCGAAGCCCGTGAGGAGCGGCTCCTTCTTCCCGGTCCCCTGGAAGTCCTGGAGGAACGCGTCGCTCATCGTCTGATCTCGCCGACTACCTGCGCGCCGCCTGGCATCCCCTTCATCTCCTCAAGGGCCCTCTGGTACGTCTCGTCCGGCCGGCCGATGTAGTAGTCTAGCACTGGCGAGACCTCCTTGAAGTTGCGTATTCCTTTGAGCTGTATCCACTTCAGGACGACGGCTCTCCTCTGCACTTCTTCTACGAGCCTCGAGGGCTCCAGTCCGGACTCGCCTGCCAACTTGACTATGCGAGGGCTCCGTTCGAGGCTCATCGGCCTGAAGGTATCTGTCCTCGGGTCCCACCGGAAGCTCTTGACCGACTCCTTCTCGTTGACTATCTCGTCGACGGAGATCACCCGTCTTACGGCCTTGAAGCCCCCGCTAGGGGTAGGGGTAGAGATCCTGCGGACGACGAAGCACAGGTCGAGGAAGGGGAGGAAGGCCGTCGGCACGTTCATCGGAGCCGAGATGAGCCTCTGGACAGCGGAGGCCTCGTCGTCGGCGTGAAGCGTGCAGAGGCCGCCGTGACCCGTGCTGATCGCCTGGAAGAGCACGTACGCTTCTTCCCCTCTTACCTCTCCGACGACCAGGATGTCAGGCCTCATCCTCATCGCGGCCTTCACAAGGTCGAAGAGCGAGACTTCGCCCGCCCGCTCCTCACCCGCAGCGTAGCTCTCTCTTGCGACAAGCGGTGTCCAGTTTTGGTGGGGGACGTTGATCTCCTGCACCTCCTCGATGGTCACCAGCTTTGTGTTCAACCGCGTAAGGGTGAGGATCGCGTTGAGGAGCGTGGTCTTTCCCGCTCCGGTTGCGCCGACGACGACCGCGGTCGACCTGTTCTGCATCAGCAGCCAGGTGTATGCCGCGAGGCTGTGGTCGAGGAGGTTGAGGTTGAGCATGTCGATGATCGTGAGCGGGTCCTCCCTGAACTTCCTGATCGTCGCGCTGCTCCCAAGCGGCGAGACCTCCTTCCTGAACGTCGCTATCAGCCTGTGCCTGCCGGGGAGGGTCCCCTGCACGACCGGAAACGCGGTCGAGACGTGCTTCCCAGCCATGTGGGAGAGTCGCGTCACTATGGAGTCGAGCGCCATGTCGTCCGGGATGGTCACGTTCGTCTCCAGGGTCTCGTGTCCTTTGTGGTAGACGAATATCGGCTTGCCCGCGCCATCGATCGAGACATCTTCGATCTGCGCGTCCTTCAGCGGTCCGTCGAGAACGCCGAACCCCACCAGGTCGCGCTCGGCGAAGTAGATGATCTTAGACCACGACGTGGCGGGCACCGTGATGTTGTACTTCAGGACGATCCTCCTGGCCTGGTCCGTGAAGTACTGCCGCGGGTTGACCTCGCTTCGCGGTACCGTCAGCTCTGACTCCAGCGTGTCGAGAAGGTAGGAGTAGATCCCCGCTTCCACCTTCGTGAGCGGGACCTCGTCGAGGAAGTATCGCTTGACGCCGAGCGGGCTCTCGGATATTTCGGCGTACGCGAAGGGACTGTTTACGGGATACCTCTCCAGCACCTTCCAAGAGGGAGGGATGGGCGTCCCGGTCATGGGGAACCGAATCGTGACTTTCCTGAGAAGTGAGGTGAGCCTCTCCTGGTCTCTCTTGGCTTTGCTCGACGCGTCGGTCTCCGGCTGGGTGGGCTGCGTGACGACCGTCGGAGCCTCCTGGGCAGGGGCCTGTTCGGGCGCTCCTTGCGCGCTTGGGGTTTCTTCCTTCTCGGGCTCGCCCTCGGTTACCTCGGTCATCTACCCTGCTCGACCCCCCTCGGGGGATTTGAACGTTCCTGCTCCAGGGTCCATGTTCGCGCGCCTCGGGCTCCGCGTAGGCATCGACGACCTGGTGGAAGACGGGGCAAAGCCAACACGAGTCCTCGCTTGGAACGCCAGCGCGAGCCCGAGTATGGCCAGCAGTCCCCATACGGCGTCGAGCGGGCTTACAGCCAACTGAGACGCCGGCACGTCGAACTGGTCGACAGGAAGCGGGACCAGGGCGCCGACGCTCGTGATCGTCGAGGAGGTCGTCGTGGTGCTAAAGCTCGTGGAGGTGGTGGTGGTGGCGAACGTCGTCGTCCCCGACGTGACGTATGTGGAGGTGGTGAAGGTGGTCGTGCCTGAGGTCGTGGTGGTCGTCAGCGTGTAGGTGGTCGTGCCCGACGTGGAGAGCGTCGTCGTCGTTATGAACGACGTGCCCGAGGTCGTGGATGTAGTAGTAGTCACTGTCGTTACGGTCAGGCTGGTCGTCGCGAAGGTGGTGGTCCCCGAAGTCGTCGGGCTGGTCGTGGCGAACGTGGTGGTGCCTGAGGTAGTCGCGGTGGTCGTCGTAACTGTCGTGGTTCCGGTGGTCGTTGTGGTCGCCGTCGTGACCGTCGTGGTGGTCGGAGAGGTCGTCGTGAAGGTCGTGGTCCCTGAGGTTGTCTGAGTCGTGGTCGCGAAGGTCGTCGTGCCGGAAGTCGAGGACGTCGTTGTGGTGATCAAAGAGGTCCCGGACGTCGACGAGGTTGTTGTGGTGACCGTCGTAGGGGTCTGAGACGTGGTCGTAAACGTCGTGGTCCCAGACGTCGTCCGAGTCGTCGTGGCGAAGGTGGTTGTCTCCGAGGTGCTGCTGGTAGTCGTCTCGAACGTCGAGGTGCCGGTCGTCGTCGAGGTCGTAGTCGTAATCGTTGAGGTACCGCTTGTAGTAGTCGTGGCAGTGGTCACAGTCGTCGTGGTGGGCGACGTGGTGGCGAAGGTGGTGGTTCCTGAGGTAGAGTGGGGCGTGGTGGTCGCGAAGGTAGTGGTTCCTGAGGTTGTTATCGTGGTCGTGGCGATCGTGGACGTCCCGGAAGTGGTGGACGTGGTGGTGGTCACTGTCGTGTGAGTTGTAGTGGGGAACGTTGTGGTCCCGGAGGTCGTCGGACTGGTGGTGGCGAATGTGGTGGTCCCGGAGGTCGTCGTCGTCGTCACTGTGGCCGACCTCGTGCGGATATCCCCGATGGTCGTCGTGGGGGTGGTCGTGGTGAACGTGGTCGTGCCTGACGTTGTCACCGTGGTTGTGATGATGGTAGAGGTCCCGGAGGTGGTGGAGGTAGTGGTGGTCACTGTCGTCGGAGTGGTGGTAGCGAAGGTCGTGGTGCCGGAGGTCTTCGGCGTGGTGGTAGCGAAGGTCGTGGTGCCGGAGGTGGTCGACGTGGTGGTGGTGACCAGATCCGTTCCTGAGGTAGTAGACGTGGTGGTCGTCACCGTAGTTACGGTGGGCGAAGTAGTGGTGAAGGTGGTGCTGCCTGAGGTAACGTGGGTGGTAGTCGGGAACGTGGTCGTCCCAGACGTTGTCGTAGTCGACACGGAGTAGGTCGTCGTGCCTGAGGTGGTCACCGTGGTCGTGGTGATGGTAGAGGTCCCGGACGTAGTTGACGTCACGGTCGTCACTGTGGTGGTCGTCGGCGACGTGGTAGCGAAGGTGGTGGTTCCTGATGTCGTGTGAGGCGTGGTCGTTGCGAAGGTGGTCGTACCCGAAGTCGACGCGGTCGTAGTGGTGATGGTGGAAGTGCCCGAGGTCGTTGTAGTAGCGGCGGTTACCGTAGTGACTGTCGGCGAGGTGGTGGTGAAGGTGGTGGTACCTGACGTCGCGCGGGTGGTGGTAGCGAAGGTGGACGTGCCTGAAGTCGATGACGTTGTAGTCGTCACCGTGGAAGTATGCGACGTGCTGACCGTAGTGGTGGTGACCGTCGTCGTGGTCGGAGAGGTCGTCGCAAACGTCGAGGTCCCCGATGTGGTCTTCGCGGTGGTGGTGGCGAAGGTGATCGTCCCTGAGATGATCGTCGTAACCACTGGGTAGGTAGTCGTTCCAGATGTGCTAGACGTCGTGGTCGCCAGAGTCAGTGTGCCGCTGGTAGTAGTGGTGGCCGTGGTGACAGTCGTCACGGTGAGCGACGTCGTGGCGAAGGTGGTGGTTCCTGATGTAGTGGGAGTGGTCGTGGCAAACGTCAGCGTTCCTGAGGTGGTCGTGGTCGTCACGGTGAGCACCTTGGTCCCTGACGTCGTGGACGTGGTGGTGGTCACTGTCGTCGGAGTAGCTGAAGTGGTGGTGAACGTTGTCGTGCCTGACGTCGTCGTCGTGGTCACAGGGTAAGCCGTCGTTCCCGACGTTGTCGAGGTCGTCGTCGTGATGGTGGACGTTCCCGAGGTCGTCGAGGTAACTGTAGTAACGGTAGTCACAGTCGGAGATGTAGTCGCGAAGGTCGTGGTTCCCGAGGTCGTAGGACTGGTAGTGGCGAAGGTCGTGGTCCCGGAGGTCGTTGTCGTCAGCGTGGTGAACAAGCTCGTCCCCGAAGTGGTAGTCGTGGCAGTGGTCACAGTCGTCGTGGTGGGCGACGTGGTGGCGAAGGTGGTGGTGCCTGAGGTAGAGTGAGGCGTGGTGGTCGCGAAGGTAGTGGTTCCTGAGGTTGTTATCGTGGTCGTGGTGATGGTAGAGGTCCCGGACGTGGTTGACGTCACGGTAGTAACTGTCGTCGGAGTGGTGGTGGTGAATGTGGTGGTGCCTGAGGTAGAGTGAGGCGTGGTGGTCGCGAACGTGGTGGTGCCTGAGGTGGTCGTCGTCGCTACTGTAGACGATCTCGTGGTGACGTGATTGATGGATGTCGTGGGAGTGGTGGTGGTGAAGGTGGTGGTGCCCGACGTGGTTATCGTGGTCGTGGTGATGGTAGAGGTCCCGGACGTGGTTGACGTCACGGTAGTAACTGTCGTCGGAGTGGTGGTGGTGAATGTGGTGGTGCCTGAGGTTGTCGGACTGGTGGTAGCGAAGGTAGTGGTCCCTGACGTGGTCGACGTGGTAGTGGTGACGAAGTCGGTCCCCGAGGTCGTTGATGTTGTGGTCGTCACCGTAGTTACGGTGGGCGAAGTAGTGGTGAAGGTGGTGCTGCCTGAGGTCGTGGTGGTGGTCGCTGAGAACGTCAGGCTCCCGGAGGTTGTGGACGTAGTCGTGGTTATGGTGGACGTGTGAGACGTCGTCGAAGTGGTCGTCGTGACAGTCGTTGTCGTGGGGGAGGTCGTGGTGAAGGTGGTCGTCCCTGAGGTGGTAGGGGTCGTGGTCGCGAAGGTCGTCGTGTGAGAGGTACTGCTAGTCGTCGTGGTGAAGGACGTCGTCCCTGAGGTCGTGGTGGTCGCCGTGGTCACGGTCGTCGTCGTGGGCGACGTCGTCGGGAACGTGGTGGTACCCGACGTCGTCGTGGTGGTGGCGACGAAGGCAGTAGTCCCGGACGTAGTCACCGTGGTCGTGGTAATCGTGGATGTCCCTGAAGTGGTCGAGGTCGTCGTAGTCACAGACGTCACCGTGGGCGACGTGGTCGTGAAGGTCGTCGTCCCGGAGGTGGTACGGGTGGTCGTGGCGAAAGTAGTCGTCCCAGAGGTATAGGTGGTGCTCTGATACTGGGTGGCGGTCCCGGAGGTGCTCGAGGTCACAGTGGGGATGGTGGAAGTGCCAGACGTGGTCACGGTGGTCGTGGTTATCGTGTACGTGCTAATCGTGTGAGTGATGGTGCTCGCAACGATAACGTCCAGAGTCGCGGACCCTTGTGCCGGCCCGTAGAGGGAGCTCCCCCCATAGGATGCGGCGACGCTGTAAGCCGGCCCGGAGGTCGCAGTGAAGGTGACGGAGCATCCGGCTTCATATGGGCTGATGGGCGCTAGAGCGCACGTCTCCGTGGCGGGGCTTATCCCGGACGTCGGGCTTACCGTGAATGTAAGGTCCCCCGATGGGGAGTAGGCGTCTGAAGAAGTCGACGTCGGACACCCACCCGTCGGAGACCCAGTGGTCTGCATGCTTGGGATGGCGGCGCACGTGGCCGCCCCGGTACCAGTGCAGCAATTGATGTCCCCTGTACACTTGCTCGAGGAGCCGAGGGTCGCCGTGGTGCACGAGACAGTCAGGGAGGTCGGGAGTGTCTCGAACATTGACGAGAACGGTAGGAGAGTGCTGTGGATCGTTCCTGACGTCGTCGAACCGTCGGTGTAGAACAGCACGAAAGCCACGGACGACCCTACGGGCGGAGCGAACCCGCCGCCTCCGCTGGACCCTGTGTCGCAGACCCCCGTCGAGGCCGACTGCGCCCAGTACACCTCGTCCGCGCCCGACGAGCCCTCCCAGACCCACGTCGAAGACCCGGCGTCGGTCGTCGCGGCTCCCGGCTCACACGATGCGAAGATGAGGTCCGCCGACCCGCCCACGGGGATGGTGATGCATCCCGATGTGCCAGAGCCTGAGTAGCAGTCGTACGGCGTGATGGTAGGGCTGGACGGGTTGCCGCAGCTCGTCTCTCCCGGGTAGCACACGCTGTTTACCATGAAGAACGCTGGGTCGGGTCCCTCATACGGGCTCTGCGTCGAGATGTCCGTCAGGTCGAGCAACGTCAGGCTCTGGTTGTAGTCGTTCGTGACCTTGACGTAGAGGGCGACATACGAGTCGGCGTCGTCGACGTGAGAGGCACTCGCCTCGGTGAGCTGCGGGACGCAGATTGACGACGACGCGTCGTAGCAGTCGGAGGTGTAGTTGAACGAGAACGGGCTTATCGAGACTATCGGTTTCGCCACCGTGAGGCCTATCTGTATTGAGTTGGAGGTGGCATCAGCGGACGTCTCCTGCGTCCCCGATACCGTCCCGATTGCGTACCCGTCGAACGTGATTGTCCCCCCGATCGAGCCGCTCTCTGCGGTAAAGGTGCACGTGAACAGGGCGAACCCCCCTGCCGCGATGCTCTGGGAGGAGGGCGTGCACACGCTCGTCACGGTCACGGAGGCGGTGCCGGTGGGAATCCCGTTGGCGGGCGCCAGGGTGAGCGACACGCCGCTCACTGTCTGAGTGGACAGGTTCGTCACGTTCCCAGTCACCGTGATGCCCTGCCCCGTGAGGACGGTCTGGGTCGAGCACCCTGACGACGGGCATGCCTCGAGGGAGGTCACAAGCGCAGGCGTGGAGTCGCCGACGACCGTCGCCGTAGAGCAGTTCACGCACGAGAGAGTAGTGGACGTCGTCACGCCGCTGCTTATGCTCGTCGTCCCGAGGTTCGACGTGGACGTGGACTCGGCCGGGTTCACCGTCTGGCTCGAAGTCACCACGTTCGAAGGCGTGGGGTACTCGATCGAGAAGACGTTCCCGGCTTGAGTCAGGACGCCCACTACGACCGCCTCGCCAGCGGTGTACGACGGGATGTAGGCTGGGTTGATCCAGATGTCGCAGTTGGCGGTCGAGCAGCCGCGCATGCTGGCGGTGCTTGATCCGGCCTCCAGGCTAAGGGGGAGAGACACGTCTAGGGCGGGGCTCCCGAGGAGGTACTCCGAGGCGGTGGGCGAGGAGGGATTGACGGAGGAGATGGCCTGCCCGGAAGAGTCGGTGACGAACACGGCAGTGATGATGGATGCCACTTCTCCCGTGTTGTTCACCTGGACCACTAGAGAGGTGACGTCGGAGGGTCCTTCCCCGCTCGTGACCTGGAGCGACAGGTGCTCGTCGCCCGAGTTCTCGAGCTGGGACTGCTTCGACTTGACCGCCTGGGTGACGGCGAAGTTGGTGTTGTAGATGTAGACGAAGAAGCCTGCCATTATCGTCGCGGCGAGCCCGATGGTGATGATCGTGCTCAGGACCTCGGAGACCCCCCTTCGCCTGCGATGGGAACGGATCTTCATGTCACGTAGAGGCCCTCGAACGGGATGTCCTGCGTGGCGGCGGTGTAGGTGTTCGTTGCGGCGTTGTAGGAAGCGAAGTCAATCAGAATCTGCATGTTGTCTCCCCCCGGGTAACCCGACGTCCCGCCTGGGAACGTGGTCCCCCACTCCCACGACGAACTCCCAGGGGCCGCGGCGACGAACATCAGCGTGACCGTCTGGCCTGGGTCTACCGTAATGCAGCTCTGCCCCGCGACCGTGTCCACCGGGGCGAGAGGGGCCGAGTCAGAGCAGCCGTACGCGGTGAAGGTCGGCGTCCCGCTCGTCGGATACGTCGCAGAGGACCCGTAGCCCATGAAGAAGTCGAAGTCGATGCTCGGGCTCACCGACTGGATGTAAGTGCCGTCGAGGAGCGTGAGCGGCTGAGTGTAGATGTTTGTCACCTGGATGAACGCGGCTACATACTCATGAGTGTGGGAGATCACCGCCAGCGAGGAGAGCCCCGACTCCCCCTCCGCCGAGTACGAGTAGTAGTAGTAGTTCGGTTGCCACAGTCCCACCGTGACCAGTGAGCCGATCTGGACCGGGTCCGACGCCGTTATCGACGAGCTCGCCAGCGTCCCGGTCGAGCAAGGCGACGCGGTGGTAGGGGTGTCGATGCACGCCCGCGCCACCCCCTCGAATGTCGCCGTCCCGCCCCCTGACGAGCCAGTGTTGGCGTTGAAGATGCACTGGAAGGTAGCAGAGCCTCCGCTGGCTATCGGCTGCGAGGTCCCGCACTCGTAGTTCGTGTCGCTTACGCTAGGGGTCACCGAGGCCGTCCCGGAGTACGTCGCGTTGAGGAGGAGCTCCGAAGACGACGCCGCGTATGTGGAGTAGTCCCAGACGGTGCCGTTCACGTAGATCGCGCCGCCCTCCACGACGGGGGAGGGTGTGGCGGTCAGGAGGAGGACGAGCAGGTTGCCGCCGGCGTAGACGCTGTATACGCATGAGTAGCAGCCCGAGATTACGTCCGTGCCACTCGTGTCGTAGTAGTTCTGGCCGGAGAGGTACTCGTCGAGGACATGCTCGTTCACCAGGACGTCCTTGAAGGTGATGGTGTTCAGAGCGGGATACGGTACCGAGAAGACGTTCCCGAGGCTGGTCAGGACGTTGACGAACACCGTCTGGTTGGTCGCCAGGAAGTCGAAGGCTGACTCGTTGATCTCTATGTTCCCCCCTGACATTGCGGTCGAGGCTCCGACGTCAAGGGTGAAGGGGAGGAGGCGGCTGAGGTCCGGAGGGGCGGTCAGGAACTGCGCCCCGGTCGCCGATGAGTTCGAGACCACCTTCCCCTCTATGCCTGCGACGTAGACGCTCTCGATGGTCGATGAGATGCCCCCGGTGTTGTTGACCATAAGCCAGATGTCCCCGCTAGTCGCGTTGAGCCCGGCCCGCAGGGTGAGGTTCTCGAGGGCCGCCTGGTCCTCCACGGAGAGCCTGTCGGAATAGGCACTCGCGGCGGTCTGCTGCGAGTTCCCCACCTCCAGGAAGAAGGCGGTGCCCACGGTGAAGACGAGCGCGAAGAGGATGACGGCCGAGATGATGCCGGCGACGGCCCTCCTCCGCCAGACGTCGTCAGATATCCTCAATCTCATCTTCCCCTATGTGAGGTACGTCCCCGTTATCGGGACGGCCTGCGAGAGCACGTGCCAGCTGCCCCCGGAATAGAAGTCATAGACTACAAGGATGAACATCGTGACAGCCTCGGGCGGGTTGAGCCCCGAAGCCGTCCCCCACTCCCAGGTTGTGGAGTCGACCGACGAAGCAGCGAAGTCGAGCGTCACAGTGTCGCCGGTCGGCACGCAGCCGCTCCCGAGGGTGGTGCAGTTCTCCAACGCCGTGACGCCACCGCTCGGCGAGCACTGGGCTCCTGAAGGGGCGTTGTTGGTACCGAGCGCGCAAGCGTATGCCGTAAGCGTCGACGACCACGACGCCACTGGCTGTACTATGTAGTATCCCTCCTCCTGGCTGATACGCGCCAGCAGGAGCGACGAATACTGCAGAATGGTAACGGAGGCGTTCGCCGTGTTCTCGAGCTCGGCCTGCCAGACCACGTAGTCGCTTGATCCCGGGACGATCACGCCCGACGTGAACGTCTGCGACGTCTCTGAGGCGTAATTGAAACCAAGACCGATGAAGGGCCCACTGACTGCGCTCTCCGGATTCCCGAGCTGGACCGGATTAGACAGCCCTTCAGCCGAGGTCACCTGCGCCGGGGGCACCGCCGCGTAGGTACCCACTGCATACCCGATGAACGTGACAGTACCTGCCGTCGGGCCCTGTTCCGCGGTGAAGGTGCAGACGTACGTGACGGTCGAAGCGGTCCCAGTGTCCGCAGGTATGGTCGTCGTCGACGTCTGATAGCCCGAGCCGGAAGCGCAGTCGTCGGGGCTCGCGCCGGTGACCGAGGCCCCGTTGGTCCCCACCGACTGGAAGTCCACGTATAGGCTCATCGCAACATCAGCGTAGTTGGTGACCGATATCGTCAGGATGACCTCTTGGCCGCTGTAGATGGCCGGTGCCGTCGTACAGGTGGTCCCGAACGGCGTGCTGCTCGACCCCGCGCAGGCGTCCATGACGAGGACGAGGGAGTTCGTCCCGGCCTGGAACCCGGCGACCGCGGTCTGCGACGTGACCTGAGTGCTGGACACCACCGACGAGATGAATGTCGTCGAATAGGAGGTTATGCTGGTCGTCTGCGGGTACGACGCCGTGCTGGTGGTGCCCGTCGTCGGGGTCGGATACTGCGTCGTGAACGTGTTGCCCCGGCCGGTGAGCACGCTCACGTACACCGTGTTCCCCGAGCCGCAGGAGGAGCATGCCGAGGCATTGACCATGATGCTGCACCCGATGCTGCTCCCGCTCCCGCAGATGACGGAGTTCGTCGACTCGCCTGGCACGAGCGACAGCGGGAGGGACACGTTGATGTCAGGGGGCGCGACGAGGAATTCGGAGTGAGTAGACGTCGTCGAGCTTGACAGTGCCTGTCCCAGTACGTCCGTCACGTACACCGCCATGACAGAGCTGGTGACGCCCCCGCTGTTGTACACGTTAACCACGAGCCAGCCCTTCTCCGTCCCGCTCTGGACCTGACTGACGGTCACAGCCAGGCTCTCGCTGCTCGCGCCCTGCACCTCGTTCTCCCTTGACTGCGCGCCCTGGTCGGCCAGAAGATCCGACTGGCTCTCGTAGAGGTAGTAGCTCAGGCCCGCCAGGAACAGTGATGCGAAGAGTATCGTCGCCAGGAAGACCCCGGCGATCGCGCGCCTGCGTGTCCTTTGACGGCCCAGCGTCAGATAGCTGCGGCAGCTAACCATTTGCGGTCACTTGCGCAGTGACAATGTTGCCGTACAGCCCCAACGCAGTGACCGTGTACGAAGCCCCGTCGAGGATCCCCGACGTGATGCTGCAGGCGGAAGGTAGCGTGATCGTGTAGACAGTGGGAGGGACCGACTGCTCATCGACCGGCTGCGTGCCGGTCACGACGCTAGACGAGGTCGTTGTACCGATTGTGCCGCCACAGTCATAGGATATCGTGTACGTGTTGGTGGCGCTTGAAGTGAGATTTGCAGAGACCGACAGTCGGGGGACGATGGTGTCGGACGCGCTCTCGGAAGACGCATTGACAATCGAAATGTACTTGAGGGTCAAGGGAATCGCTCCGTTGTTATACACGTCTATGGACACCTGGTTGCAGAACGTCCCTATGCCCGTAAACGTGGAGCAAGGGTTCCCGTTGTAGTAGAACGCGGTCCCGACCAGCACGAAGCTTTCCTTGAAGTAGTCTGCCTGGTTAGCCGCGTTGACTCCGAGAGCGGTCTCGCTCGACGACGCCTGGCCGTTGATCCAGCCGATGACCAGAGCCGCTGCTATCAACGTAATCGCAATCATGATAAGAGTGCCGAGAAGTTCGCCAATTCCCGGCCTTCTTTCAGCAAATCGTCTCAAGTTTTTTAGATGGCGCCCTTTCTCGTATATATCCATTATGAAACACGATACCTGATTGCAGGTATCGCGAACGCCCCTGACGCGTTAGACCGGGGCTCATCGCTTCAGCGGGCCAGAAGCATCCCTTCGGCTCGTTTTCCCGAACTGGTTCGCCTTACGCATCGGCTGACGAGAGAAAGGACCGCCGATTGCCGCACGGTGGCGAATGCGCCAGAAAACAGCGGCGTTCGGTCCGAATCACCCGGAAACGAGAGGCGCTCGAAACCATTAAATGGAAGCCGCTCGGGAGCGTTGTTCCGATGAAGCTGCGCACTCGCGCCAAGCGGCGGGCGATTTCACCGATTCTCGCGGAGGTTGCACTGATCGCCATCACTCTGGTCGCGGCGACGGCTCTCAGCGGGTTCTTCTTTGGTGAAATGTCGGGATACACGAAATCGGCGACGGTGATGGCCGAGGTGAGCGTTTGTAGCGTCAGCGCTTCATCCTGCGTTGTCACGCTTAGCAACAGCGGCACCGCAAACGGCTACGTCGAGGGCTGCACTCTGCACAACGCGGGCATCCAGTCAGCCGCGGTCGTGTCGCCAACAGGGTTCGTCGAGGTCACGGCGGGCGGCGGGACCGCCCAGGTGACATGCAGCCTCACAAGCTCGGTCTCGGCTGTGGTCGGCTCGCAAGCCGTCGGCTCAATCCAGCTCGACGACGGATTCACGGTTCCATTCGCAGCTACCTGGTCGGCGTAGCCGTCGCCGGTCGGCCGGTCCTATCATCCTCCGGAACTGTTGCCCACTCACTGAGTGACGGCAAGTCGTAGCCCGCCGTTCGCATCGCTGCAGCCGTCGTCACACCAGCAAGCGCGTAAGGGTCAGAACCTTCGCTATCAGTCGGCGAAGGCGCCCTCTCTCACGGGGGCTAAGTGAAGGAAATTTGACAGCTTTCGGTGACTGAGACTCCATAACGGTTAATAACTAAAGAATGTTCTACCAGATCTAACGATGAACATACGCAAGTTCAGCAAGAAGAAAGCCATCTCACCAATCCTCGCAACAGTGATCCTCATAGCGATCACACTCATCGCAGCAGTCGCAATAGCCGGATTCGTGTTCGGCTTGTTCAGCAGCTTCACCAGCTCCGCCAACGTGACCGGCTCGGTCATCCTTTGCAGCGTAAGTGGTACTAGCTGTCAGGTCACCCTGACCAACACAGGGACCGCCAACGCCTCAGTGCAGGGGTGCAGCATCCAAAACAGTGGAGCCGCTGAGCCAGGAACCGTAGGAACGGGCACGGCCGATGTTGCCGCAACACCAGTCATCACAGCCGGAGCGGCCGGACAACAGGTCATCTGCAGTGTGGCGACCGTCAGTGCAGTGCCGGGCGCGACAGCAGTCGGCGAGTTCTCAATGAGCAACGGCGCGACTGTGACCTTTAGCGGCGTCTGGAACAGCTAAGCGACACAGACCGGATGGCATCATAAGAGGAAGCCACCTCCAATAACGGGGGTGGACTCCCATTGTTTTGGTGACACCACGTGGAGACTGTGCGAGGCATGCGGGCCGCGTGAGGAGTTGAACTGAATCTGTTCCAGCTCAAGAGGTCGATAGGGCTCGTCCTTCCCGTGTTCTTCATTATGGTGCTGTACAACGAGGTCACTGGGGCCGCGTGGTTCGCCCTCTCTCCCTTTGACTGGCGACTCGCTTACGGCATCAATTATGTCCTCGACAGCTTCGCGCTCTGGGTGCTAGGCGTGGGCTGGGTCGGGGCGCTCACCCATAGCGCCCGATTCGCATTCGCGTACTACGACCTTCTGACTGGCGCCATGGTTCTTGCTCTCTTCTCAGTTGTTATGCTCGAGTCTGGCTCGATAGTAAGGGCTCTCCAGGTCGCTTCCATCATGGTATTGATTCTGCCCGCGGAAGTGTACCTGTACGACAGGCCCGCATTCAACATGGAAGTGAGTTCTGTCCAGAAGTACTCTGGGCTTCCGACGTGGTTCACCAATGCGGACCTCTTCGTAGCAGCGGTAACAGTCTTTGCGGCCACAACCGCAGCCGGCGCTCTGCGACTGGCTGCGCGGCGGCGGCGGTTAGCGCTCTAAGGTCTGGGCTCAATATCCTCTCGGACCCGTAAACCAAGTGGCTACCGCCTTGGGTTCGCGAGCGAGTTGACATCGCGGGGCGACCCTGAAACGGTCCTTCTGTTCGAACCTTGCGTCCTCTAATTGGTGCCCAGATTCTTTGACAACCGAGTTACCCGAAGCCTGAGTGGCGGCCCCTCCTCCGCCTCTTTACGGATCAGGAGTCCCTGTTGCTTCCTAGACCTCCGGTAGCTCTCTCGCAATTCTTGGCATTAGAGAGAAGCAGCGTCAGAATTCAGCTATCCGCGACGCGGTGCAAAGGCGTTGGGGCACAAGGAATGACTCAGAAAATGAGTTTCGCCTCCGTAACAGTTATTAACTGAATGTGGTCCACGAAATCTTCGATGAACGTGAAGGAAATACGAAAAAGGAAAGCCATCTCACCAATCCTCGCAACAGTG
>JASHOZ010000056.1 GCA_030038395.1 Nitrososphaerales archaeon | reverse complement strand
CGCCGACGTCCCTTCCGTAGGCGGCGAGCGCCCGGTCGGAGCACTCCTTGGCTTCGGCGTCCCTTCCGAGATACAGGAGGAGGAGAACCTTGGAGTGCTCGATGTTCAGGTTCGCCACGCCCAGCCTCTCGGCAGACTCCAGCTCTCGCAGAGCCTCCTCTGCCTGGCCCATGGTCGTGAGGCAGTTCGTGTAGTTAACGATGATGATGGGGGAGAGCGGGTCGAGTTCCAGTGCCTTTTCGACCTCCCTTAGCGACTCCTCCCACCGGCGCGAGGCGAGCAGTAGTTGGTTATACCACTGATGCGCGGTGGCGTACCCCGGCTTGAGCTCGATTGCCCTCTTGAACTCCCCTTCCGCTTCGGCGAACTTGAACTCTGAGTTCAGGATGAGGCCCTTGGTCGCCCTAGCTTCCGCGAGGTCGGGGTCGAGCTCCACGGCCTTCGCGACCATCCTCTTTGCAAGCTCGAGGTTCTTCTTCTCTTCGATGTTGAAGTTGTTTCGGAGCAGGATGTAGCAGTCCGCCTGGCCCGCGTATCCAAGGGCGAAGGCCGGGTCCTCGGCTGCCGCCTGCTCGAAGTAGTTCAGCGCCCCTCTGATGTCCTCGAGCCCCCTCTTGTTCCACAGGAACCTTCCTTTCAAGTAGAGCGAGTACGCGGCTGAGCTCTCGGTGGGCCTCCTCTTGAGCCGGGCCATCTCAGGCGAGAGGATCCTGACCTTCAGTGCCTCCGCGACCTGCCTGGCGACGTCGCTCTGCACCGCGAAGACGTCGTCCAGCGTCCTGTCGTAGTTCTGCGCCCAGACGTGCCTGTCGTCCGCGACGTCGATGAGTTGGGTCGTGACACGTATCCTGTTCCCGGCCTTCTTGAAGGTCCCTTCGAGGACGGAACCCACCTCGAGCTCCCTGCCTATCTCCTTGACCTTCTTCGTGCTCCCTTTGTACCCTATGACAGAGGTCCTCGAGATGACGCTCAGCCCCCCTATCCCTGCCGCGGCCGAGATTATCTCGTCGGTCACGCCGTCGGCGAAGAAGGCGTCCTCGGGGTCTGAGCTGAAACTGGCGAATGGGAGGATCGCTATCCTGTTGGGAGGGTATCTCTCTGCCTCCTGAGCCTTCTCTCCCTGCTCCCATGGCATGACCAGCCTGTACACTTCTATCGCCTCGCTCACGTTCTTCAATTCCCTGTGAGGGAGCTTGACCATGGCGTAGGGAACCTTGTTCTTCACCTGGTCGTAGACCTGCTCGGACACGCAGACGCCCCCCGGCTCGGCGAGAGGCTCGATCCTCGAGGCGATGTTGACCGCGTCGCCCAGGACGTCGCCCTGGCTCTCGATGACATCCCCCACATGGATGCCTATCCTGATCGACAGCTTGTCACCCGTGGCCAGCCGCCTGTCGTTCATGGCGCTCTGGACGGCGGCCGCGCAGAGCGTCGCGTCGAGGGCGCTCCCGAACCTTACGAGGAACGCGTCACCTATGGTCTTGATTTCGCGGCCCCCATGGCTCACGAACAAGGGTCGTATCAGCCTCCGGTGGTCCTCCAGGATGGCGAGGGCGGCTGACTCGTTCTCGTGGGCCATAGCCGTGTAGCCGACGACGTCTGTAAACATGATAGCGGCGAGCGTGCGCTGCCCCTGAGACAAGATTGACTCTTGGCCGGCTCTCTCTTCGATAAATCCGTTGCCGTGCAACCTCTGCGATGGCGCAAAGTCTTAAGTCAGCGCGAAGAGGTCGTCGCGAACCGTGCCGCGGTAGCTCAGCCTGTCGATATGGGCTATGGAGAGAACGGAATCCACCAACTGGTGTTCTGTCTCCTTCATCCGGCTGATCGACTGCGCAAGTCGGGCTAAAGACCGGAGTGTCGTCGGCTCAAATCCGACCCGCGGCACTCAGTCTCTGGTTCAAGCCGAGTGCTTCTCTTGCGAAAAGCCTCGCAAGATGGCTGGGTGCTAAGTAGTGTCATGATGTATCCAGACATGACATCTCCAAAGAGGTTGCCTGTGATTACTGTCGAACACCGCAGATACTTCTTCGACCAGAAACTGTCACAATTGCGATGTGTCGACTGTCCATCTGATTGCATAGAACTCTCGGTGACTGAAGTAGGATTTCTGAGTTTCAGACTTGCGGCATCAGAGCTCAACTCGTCTGGATGAGAGATCTGAAGTAGTCTTCAGTGTCCTTGCTGACGAAGTATACGTAACACCCCATCATTCCCCTGGTGAGTAGTACGCGATAGGCGTTTTTGACGTATCGAACGAAGTTCTCCTTGTCCCTCTTCACCGCAGCGTCCGAGGAGTTCTGAGGTTTCCCGGTCCAGGTTCTGGACTCGGGGTTCCATGACAAATCATCGCCAAAGACTACGCCAACGTAGTCGAACTCGAACCCTTGGATGGTGTAGATACTCCCCATCTGGCTCACTCCTTGCGGGTCGTAAGCCCACAGTCTCGCCGGAGGGATACCCGGAGCCACCTTCATGTCGTTCTTTGCCTCCCAAGTCATTCGGAAGTCTCCGATGACAACGTCCTCGACCAGGGTTCCGTCAGATTTCGGATTGCTCCAGGGCCAGCAGAAGCCTGCGACCATTCTGGCGGAGTTGGGCTTCTCATCGTTCTTCCGTCTTATCGCCCCGTAAAGCTTGTGAGGGCTGTCGAATATCTGGAAGTCCATCTTCTCGTTCTTAGTCAGCATTATGTTCGCGGTTTCTCGTATGCCCAACGCATTGTCCAGCCAGTCGAGATAGCCGCCCGAACCGCTGCACCTGAACTGTGTCTTGAGCTCGAACTCGAAGACTTCGGCGAAGTGCTTCGCTGCAGAGGCGCGAATCATCTCAGTGCTTCCATGTTCGTACGGCCTGACCACCTGGTAGTCGTCGATGAAGAAGACCGAAACCTTGGCGGCTTCGATGAGTTCGTCAATCTGCGGTTTGTCCGTCCTCTCAGCCTTCGGGGTGAACCTGCTGACGCTCTTGGCCCTTATCCTGTGGGCTTCGTCGCACACGAGAACGTCTATTGAGTTCTCCTCTACGTTGGTGAAGCTGATGAAATACTTGAACATGCTCGCTGCCCTGGTTCCTACTATCTTCCTGAGTGTGCTAGTGAACGCAGCTGACCCTGTGGCGTGGAAGACCGTCTGTCCCTTCGAGAGTAGTTCGGCAATCACATTCAGAGCTATGACCGACTTGCCAGTCCCGGGGCCGCCTCGGACTATAATCACACACTTGTGTTTCAGCTTGGAGGCTTTCTTCGCTCTGTCTAGGATGGCATAGTACGCTGCCAGCTGGTCCTCGAGCAGGTTGAATACTTTTTGCCCCTTAATCATCGTCGATGTGTGCTCGAGAAGCTTCTTTGTCGGCCCTATCGGGCTGCTCGAGAATCTACTGAGAATCTCTAGGCCGTCGCCAGCTGATAGCCGTGCCTTCAGGTACTTCGCAAGTTCCGGTACATCTTCCTTGGCGAACAGAGGGAAGTCTTTGACTATCGACTGGAATTTGGGGCCGAACATGGCATCCGAAGCGCGAGAATAGTTGTGACAGTAGCTGATTGCTGAAAGGTTAATGGTGCTGTTCCCGAAGACCTCGACGAAGTCCTTCAGGTAGGAGTAGTACCCCTGAGCCTGGAAAGAGGGATGAGCCTCGAGTCTGTTCGCGCCTCCAGTGAAAGTCAGCACTTCGTTCTCGAGATCACAATTCTCGACCTTCGACCACTGTTTGAGTTCCATGATTACCGCGTTGGGTGACGCATCCACCCCTTTGCCGAATAGAAGGCAGTCAATCCGACGGTTCGAGTAGGGAAGCTCGTACTCCACCACCAGCACGTTGTCCTTTAGGGATGCATACTCGATGATGTTCTTTACAAACTGAAGAGAGTTGGTCCATGAAACGACCTCCTGGGGGCTCGCAAGGCGGTAGTAGTAGCTCTCGTATGCCGTCCTGAGCTTGTCGGCCAGCTTGTTCTCAAGGATGTCTTGAATGAACTGCTCAGAGGAGCCTGTATAGAGTCTCATGCTTTGGGTTCGGTGTACTTCTTGTTTGAGCCTCGTGCCCTATCAATTGGATACTTCGCGGCATTCTGGGTGATCTTCTCTTCGAGCGAGTTCGATACGTCGATGTCATACTTCTGAGCAAGTCTGAGCGCGAAGTAGAGGATGTCGGCGAGTTCGTCTCTGACTCTCTTGGCGGAGGTTTTGTTCCCAAGGAGCTCGTCCACCTCTGCATCGGATTTGAACCTGAACTCCCCTAGCAATTCGGAGGCCTCGGTGACTATGCCGATCGCCAACTCTTTTGCGCTGTGGAACTGGTCCCAGTCTCGATCTTCGCTGAACTGCTTTACCATTTGCTTCAGCTCAACTACCCGAGCGGTGGCGTCGTCCAAGTCAGATACCAATCCAAGGGCGAGTCAAGGCGCACTTTAAGCAATAAGCTAGACTCGGCCCGTCCAGTTATTCGCTTCTACGCCTAGGAGGTCGCAATTGCGGCCGTCAGCTTCCCCGACAACTCGTAGAATCCGCCCTCCGACACTTCTCCGAGAAGAAGTTCCCCCGCCACGCACCGGTCGTCGGCGGGTCCCCACTGGACCCCGTCGCCTCTTCTCCAGAGAAGCCTCCTACTCCCAAGTACCGCCTGACTGCCATCCACCAGGAGCTGTGAAACCCTCTCCGGCTCGCTCTCCAAGCTACCCGCGACCCGCCGACCCAGCTCCGCGTCGTCTGTCCCGTCGTGCTGGTGGAAGGACGAGACCACGCCGTCGAAAACAGGTTTGAGGAGATTCACGAGGTTGAGAGGGGCCGTTCCTGCCGGCGGTCGGACAGTGACGCTGAGCCCGAAGTAGCTCCCCAGGCTGCCGGTGGCCACTGCGAGCTCTCGGTCTCCTCTCATGGCCTCCCAGACAGCTTCCACCGATGTCGAGCGACACCTGACCCCGCTGAAGGAGGCCGCGACGTTGGCGAGGGACCAGCTGGAGAAGGCGGCCCTCCTGTTCAGCAGCCGGTATGACTGGTAGTGCAGCGCCCGCGAGCCCATGGGATGAGGCGCCAGAGGGGGCGCCGCGAAGACCCTTTCGAACTTAATCCCCACGCGGGCAGACTTTGCGAAGCAGTTGGTCGGGACGTTGTAGAAGAGCGTGTTCTCCGTGTCGATGGGTTGCCTCTCACTGACGCTGGACATGTAGGTGCCATGTAGGACCTGCTCAGGCCCGCACTCGAGCTCGGCCACGGCCTTGCCGATCTCGTCGCGCATCGACCGGAACTCTCCTCTCGGCTCGGGCGGCAGCCGTTTGGTGCTCCAGGCTTCGACGGAGCCGTTGTTCATCCGGGCAGGGACGACGAGGTATGACTTCGAAGACTGCATCTAGGTCACTACTCCGGGCTGCGCGTCCGACACGACTCCACCGATGTTCTCGACCGTCCGACTTGCCGCGTATAAAAGACACAGCTCAGTGGCGCGAAGCGCCGGGACGACTCTTACAGCCGACCCGTCGGCAGGTTCATCCTCTCCAGCACGGCGACGAACCTCGCATCAGAGCGCAGGGCATCCAGGGGGAGCATCCCGCTGATCCAGCCCAGCCCTGGCTCCCTTGCCTCGAAGGCCTCTTGGACGCACCTTACTGCCTCCTCCCTCTCACCGAGCTCCACGTAGAGTGCCCCAAGGACGCTCTTTGAGATCTTCCGTCCTTTCAGCTCCTCCAGAGTCTCCCTCGCCTCCCGTTCCCTCCCCAGCCTGGCAAGACACCACCCCAAGGCCGCCAGGGGACGGCTGAGGCTGCGCCCCTCGATGGAGATCGCGACGCGCAGCTCCTCGACCGCCTTCTCGTACATTCCGCCGTAGAAGTAAGCGACCCCGAGTATGAAGTGGGGCGAGGCGAAGCCGGGGTCGGCCCTGATCCTTTCCTGAAGGTGCCTGATGGCTTCGTCGTTCCTGCGAGCGTAAACGAGAACTTGGCCGAGGGCGATGGAGGTGGCTTGGGATAGAGGGTCGAGCTCCTCCGCCCGCCTCGCCTCCTCGACCGCTTCGTCGAACCGCCAGAGCCACGTCAGCAGGATGCTGTACCAGAAGTGCCCCGTCGCGTAGCTTGGGTTGAGCTCGATGGCCTTCCTGTAGAGCCTTTCGGACTCTTCCCAATTGAAAGCATCGTCCTGTACGAAAGCCAGTGACGCGCAAGCCTCCGCGAGCGAGCCGTCAATCTCCAGCGCCTTCTCCGCGAGAGCCCTGGCTTTGGCACCCGACTCCCGGGCGGGAGCGGAGCCTTGGAACCTCATGATGGAGTAAGTGTCAGCGAGCCCGGAATACGCCCTGGCGAACGCGGGGTCCAGGTCTATCGCCTTCTGGAAGTATTCGGCCGCCTTCCTCAGCCCCTCCTCGGTCCTCTCATTCCAATAGTATCTCCCCTTGAGATAGAGCGCGTACGCGGCTGCGCTCTCGGTGGGCTTCCTCTGCACCGCCTCCCTCTCCGCTGGGAGAAGCTGGACCTTCAGCGCCTCGGCCACCCTTTCTGCGATGTCGCTCTGGACCTCGAACACGTCTGCCATGTCCCTATCGTACTTCGATGACCAGAGGTGCTCCTCAGTGTCAGCCCTTATGAGCTGGGCCGTGACTCTGATCTTGTTCGAGGCCTTCCTGACGCTCCCCTCCACGAGCGCGCCTGCCCTCAGTTCTCTTCCTATCTGTGACGCGTTCTTCTTCGCCCCCTTGTAGTTCATGACAGACGTCCTGGCGATGACCGCAAGTTCCTTGACCTGGCACACCCTGTCGATGAGCTCTTCCGTCAATCCGTCGGCGAAGTACTCGTCGTTGGGGTCGGGGCTCAGGCTGACGAACGGGAGGACGGCCACCCTCCTGACGTCGAGATCGCCGTCCGCCACCTGACTCTCCCATGGCATCTCGACCTTGTAGACCTCTACCGGCGAAGCCACATTCTTGAGCGCCTTCGCTCCAAGGCTCGACATTCGCAGGTCAATCTTGTTCCTGACCTGGCCATAGAGCTCCCCCGTTATGCAGACGCCCCCGTCCTCGGCTAGAGGCTCCACTCTCGAAGCGACGTTCACGGCGTCTCCCGAGATGTCGCCGTCCGACTCTACGACATCCCCAAGGTGGACCCCTATCCGCATGTGTATCCTCCTCTCGTCGGGGAGCGAGATGTTGAATTCCCTAGCCGCCCTCTGTATGTCGTAGGCGCATCTGACTGCGTCTAGTGCGTTGGGGAACTCGACAAGGAAGGCATCTCCCATCGTCTTCACTTCCCTCCCGTTGTGTCTCGCGAGGATGGGCCTCACGAGCTTTCGGTGCTCTTCCACCAGTGCGAGAGACAGAGACTCGTTTCTCTGCCCTAGGGCGGTGTAGCCTACCATGTCGGTGAACATGATCGCCGCCAAGCGCCTCTGTCCATCTGACAATCAGAGTCGCGCTTTCTCCTTATGCCGACGATAAATCCGTTGTGGGACTGAATTGGTTTGTGTCCGAGGATGGAGTACGAGGAGGTGTCGCGACGCCCGTTCGCAGTGTGCGGCGTGCCGGTCATGCACTTTGCTATCTTGTTGGACGACCTCGAAGAGCGCTCGGAAATCGACGCACTTCGACAGGTCGCTCATCTCGCTGGCAGAGGATTGGTCGCTCAGTCAAGGTCGCCAGCCGGGACAGATCCGGTGGCCGGGACGACTCGGAGGGAGCGTAGGAGGTCAGCGGACTCGCCTTCGAAACGGGCTGTCGTGGTGGAAGGATCGCTTACGCCGCGCTCATTTCGTTTTCAGCTTGAGCTTCTTGACGAACTTCGCCAGTTGCTTCTTGTCGGCCCACGGGACCTCGAGGTAGTCGACTATCTCCTTGTCAGTCATGCCTATCCGCTTCGCTTCCTTGATGGTGAACTTGTACGCCTCAATCTCAATGGGGCTGTCGAAGTAGTCGAACTCGTCGAGGAAGAGCTTCTTGCCGTCCTTCAGCTGCCTCAGGTGAAACAGCTCGTGCAGGATGTCGAGATAGAGCGTTCTCTGCGGACTGTGCTTCATGTGGTGTGCGCTGATGAGGATGTGGCCGTCGGCGTCGTTCACTCCCATGTATCCCCAGCGCGAGGAGTAGAACTCCACCTTCGTCCTGCCCAGCACGTCTTCGGTCTCGTCTCCGAACAGGTCTCTGAGGGCTTTGACAGCCTCAAGGCCCTGGAAGAACTCTGTCAGCGGATAGAGCCTGATTGGAACTTCCCTCGCGATCTTCACCTTGTGCCCCGCCCGCCCCGTCACGCCACCCCTCCCAGTTTGGCGCGTTAATAATGGAAGCTCATCTGATGCTGCAGCCTCGTACTCCCCACAGCTCCCCGCTCATTCCTCGCTGCGCCTTCTTCTGAAGGGGGGACTGGCTGGGGTTAGGCGCCCCAATCAGAGACAGGGGCCTTCGCTGGGCCGAACCTCAATGCCCTGTCTAAACAAGGTCTACGGAGCCCGACTCAGCTCTGCGCGCCGTGGGCTACACGACACTCACGGGAGGCCGAGCGCTTGCAAACTTTCGAAGTTGATCATCAAAAACGGGAAGCGACAAAAAGGGGTAGGTGGTCGACCCACGATCGACCAACAACGCTTCAGCGGCTAGGCCCCAGCTCAGTTCGTTGATGCCCCACCGGATTCGGAGGTGGGTGCCGCTGACGCTGGCGAACTGTCCACGACCTGTCCGGACGCAAACCGCTCGGAGACCTGTGTCACCTTTATCCTGACATTCTGGCCGACCTTAGTGCCAGGGACAAAGACGATGAATCCGTCGACTTTGGCGATGCCTTCTCCTCGCCTGCTGGTGTCGGAGATGCTGACGTTGTACTCCTTCCCGACCTCAACGGGCTTCTTGAAGGACCCGGACCCTCTTCCGAACCCTCCCCTATTGCCATATCCTCCTCGTTGACCGAAACTCAATAGAAATCACCAGCCCTACCGTTATTCCGCCCGATAGACTAGCGTTGATGGGGGCCCTATTAAAAGGACTGAATGGTCGTTCCACGGCTCGGGGAACCCGGGAGCAAAACGGAGAGCACGGTTGATGAGCTGCCAAGTCATATTAGTAGGGGCCGCCAGCGCGATACGAGTTGGAAAAGAAGGAGGAGCGCGATGCCAGGCTGGCGGAGATTTTCGGTTCTTTCAACGACGCGTGGCTGAGGTACTGGGACTCCTATAGGAAGCTGCAGGACCAGCTCTACGAGAGCTTGCGAGCTGGGAGAGAAGTCTCGTGGCTCGCGGCCACGGACCAGACGAAGCTCACGGAAATCAACCAGGTGCAGCGGGAGCTGTTCTCAGGGATGCCCAGGCGGCTGGACTACGCCCCGGTTGGCGAAATCACGCAGGACATGGGGAACGCGCCAGCCAAGATCGCCGACCTTCAGAAGGCGCTCTCGAAGGAGGAAGAGGCGTGCAAAGACCTAGAGGCCGCGATTGCCCTGATGAGGGAGCAGGTCGACGTGATGAGGAAAGCCCTTGGCGACTACCGACCGTGACTCGTCCATTGCCTACGCGAATCGGGGGTTGAAAGCGTCTTCAAGGCCTAGCAACTGCGGGCAACCTCCCTTCGCCCTGGTGAGGAGGGCCCCGGCTTGGGCCGTAACCCTGGGCTTGGTCGGAATCCTAGTCGCTCCGACAGGGTGTGTCCGCCTGGTGCGTTGGTTCCGTGAGTTGTGAAGTGAGTGTACACCTGTGAAAGCCGAGGTCGCTGGGATTGCTTCGGGAGTCTTCACTCCCTGCTGCACGAGCCTCGCTTCCAGTAGCTTCTCACTACCTTCCCGACATGCTGCTTTGATGACGTCGTCCCTCATTCTCGGGCTTGCGAGATGAGCCCCCGCTTCTGGCTCTGACTCGACGAGATCTGGGTACTTCTTGACGCTTGGGCTTTCTCGCAGGTATGTTTCGATCTGCCGCGACTCGTTCGTCCCCTTGTCCAACGAAGCAGCCGTGAGGCCAGTGTAGAGTCTAGGCGTCATTGAAATGGAGAACTTCACCACCTCAGTCTCGTTCGCCATTGGTCATGCCTGGGTATGACCACCCATGAATCTTCCTCTTGCTCTCAGGCGCCTGAGTCTTGACAGGGGATTTCGCTCCATTGGCGCCGACACACTTTCGTTTGGGAGTGAGGAGTCCCCATTCGGAGTCTGACTATGGGGTGTTGTAGTGCTCGCAGGCTAGCCTGCTGGGATTGGACGGAAACCTACGATGGTATCAAAGTGAGCATTCCCATCGACTGTAGGCGCCCTCGGGTTCGAGTCGTCCCCGCTCTTCACTCCCAGTGCAAGCTCGTCCGTCTACCTCAGTGTAAACTCTGTAAGCCTAGACTCCAGCGAGTATGCCAACCGTGCGGGGTGACGAGACGGAAACCCCGGCAGAAAGACTCCTTATATTTCCCTAATGCCGATATAGGCATAATATGCCTATTACTAAGGTGAACAGGAACTACCAGGTAACCATCCCAAAGGAGGTGAGGACCAGGGCCAGGATCGAGAAGGGAGACTCTGTGCTGGTTGAATATGACGAGGAAGGCGAGCTGGTCGTGGTGAGACCTCCGACGAAGGGCCGGAGGAAGACCTGGAAGCTCGGCGCCAGACTTACCATCGAGCGGATCGAGGAAGGGATAGAGAGGGGCCACGGGTCTTGAAGGCGATAGTCGACACCAACGTCCTTGTGTTCGACACGTTCGAAGACAGCGAGTTCCACATGGAAGCGTCTTCTGGTCTCGACTCGCTTGACGGATGGGGCCTCCCCAGCATGGTCTTCCATGAACTGGTGTGGTTCTTCAGGAGCCAGAAGATTGCGGTCTCAAGGGCGAACGCGAAAGTCAAGGAATACATGACTAACGGGAAGACGACATTCGTCCCATGCTCCCCGGACGACCTCGTGTTCGCGACATCGAGGATGAGGAACCATCTGGAATACAACGACCTCATCATCCTATCCGCGGCGGGGAGGATGGAGCTCCCCCTCTACTCCTTCGATGAAGCCCTCAAGGCGACCGCGAGACGGCATGGCATCAAACTGTTCCAGCGGTGATATCTCGAAGGTGCTCCGCTCCACCATCCTGCGAGTCCGACTGGACGCGCTAGGTTAGGCAGACCGTGGAAGAGCCCTGGCTACCCCTTTAGCGCCTTGTGGGCGGCTCTGAACAGCAGTAGCCCTACCAGGTCAAGGAACACGCTGTCAGGTGTGAAGGCGCCGTTCCACTTCCAGGCGATGTAGATCAGGTCGCCCAGGACCGCGAGACCGGAGAGGACGAGGATTAGCTGGTTGGCCATCCTCCTGTTCGTCTTCCCCATCAGCCACAGCATGATGTAGATGACCGCCATGACGACGGCCCCGGCAGAGAGCAGGCTCCCCGGACCGTATCCGTGGACCAGCTCCTCGAGCCCCACGTAAAGGAACATGACGATGTTGACAAGCAGCCAGAACGTGACCTCGTCGACCGCGGGGATCATCTTCTCGACAGAATCCAACGGGCCGGTCGCCGTGCCGCTCGTCGTCCGGGTGAGGCTGGAGGACCCGGTATTGTCCAGGGACTCGCTCATCCGAGAACAAACGTGCGAGGTTAGTATTTAAGCACGTGAAGCGCCGGTTCCTCCGTGCCGATATGCCCCAAGTGCGGCAAGCTGATTGCTGCGAAGAAGTATGCGAGGCACCTGAAGCGCTGTGGAACCACTCATAAGCGAGCCGCACGACCCCTGGTCGAGCACGGAGCCAGCGCCGACGTATATTGGGGCCGTCACTGAGGCGAAACTCGCGGCATACAGGAACCGGTGCTCTTCTTCAAGGAGCCTGGAGTGGAGCGCCCGAGAGACGGCGATTGGGCTGGGCCGCTAGTCCGAAATCCGCCCGCTGACTTGAAGGGCGTCAGGCCGCTGCTCCCAACCCATCCGTGGACCTTTCCCTTGAGCGCACGGAACCCTGCGTCAGGCTCATGTGATCCTCTTGGCGATGTCTACCCTGGAGAAGTACGTGACTGCGATAACTATCGCACTGACGGAATAGAGAGCTATCAGCACAGCTGAGAGGACTGCTGACGTCTCGACCGCGCCCACGTCTCCCAGCTTGAACAGGAACTGCACCGTATCAGGGAGCCTGGGCTCGGCAAGCAACAGTGGTAGAGAGTCGACCGGGGAAGTCGGAAGATACAGGCTGGCGGTCTTGAACATCGCCTGTCCCGTCAGGTCATATATCACGGTCAGATAGACTCCGACGATCTGGCTTGTGAAAAAGACGGCCGACGACAGGATGTACGAAAGCGACGACCTCCTCACGAGTTCGCCTATCATGAAGGCCACCGAGTAGAACACCAATCCGGAGAAGACCTGTACGAGCAGCACCAGCGGGAGGACCTGCAGCCCTGCCTGGGGGCCGAAGATGAAAGTCGCGGAGGAGACGGTGAGGACGGCGTTGAGAGCGACGACGAGCATCAGCAGAATGTAGCCTCCGAGGTATTTTCCTAGGAAATACTCCCTCCTGGTGACGGGCTTCGAAAGGAGCACCTCCGCTGTTCCCTGCTCGTACTCCTCGGACATGGAGCCGGCCGCGATCAAGAGGGCGATGAACTGCAGGAAGAACGCCTGTGGGATGAAAATCCCGACGACCCAGAGGAAGGGATGGTAGGTTGCGGGTATCAAAGAAGTGCCGGCGGCTGCAAGGGCATAGTACGGGGCCGTGTCGATCAGTATGGTCAGGGCGACGACCGCGAGGACCTTCCTCCGCGCCACCGCCCTCCTGATTTCGTAACGGGACAGGGCGAGGATCCTGCCTGGCCTCACTCGGTGGTCCCCCTCATGGAGTTGACGTACGCGTCCTGAAGCTCGTCTCTCGAATAGCCCATGGAGAGGAGCTTCGCGCCAGAGTCGATGACCAGCCTCGAAATCTCGCCCCTGGGATCGCTGTCCTTGGACACCTCGATCAGCAGGTTGGCCTTCTCTGCCGTCAGCTTGGTCACGCCTTTGACTTTCGACAGCGCCTGGATGAGCCCGTCGTCAGCGGCTTCCCCCAGTTCTATCGACACCGTCCTAGAGCCAACCCACGTAGGGATGAACTTCTGCAACTCCCCCCTGTACACCACCGAGCCTGAGTGGATCACCGCGAGACTCGTGCAGAGCGCCTCCACCTCGGAGAGGATGTGCGAGGACATTACGATAGTCCCTCCGTTCCGCACGAATTCTCTGAACAGCGAACGGAAGTGCACAGCGCCGGCAGGGTCTATCCCGATAGTCGGCTCGTCCAGTATGAGCACCTTCGGTGCCCCGACCATCGCCTGCGCGACGCTGAGCCTTTGCACCATCCCCTTGCTGAGCCTTGAAATCTTGTAGCCCTCGTATTCCGTGAGTCCGACGTCCTCGAGAAGATGGGGTATCTCATCCTCGGTGGCCCTGCGGTCGAGGCCGCGCAACCTGCCAGTGAGAGTCAGCAGTTCGGCAGGTGATAGGAAGGTCTGGAGGTTAGGAAGCTCGGGCGAGTATCCTACATCGGCTAGCGCCTTCTCATGCTGGCTGATGGGGTCCTTCTGCATCAGCCTGACGCTCCCTGAGGTCGGGCGAATCAGCCCCAAGAGCATCCTGATCGTCGTCGACTTCCCGGAGCCGTTCGGACCAAGGAACCCCATGATTTCCCCACTCTCCACCGTGAACGAAATCGGCCCGATTCTCTTGGACCCGTAGTCCTTCACGGCTCCGTCGAGCGTTGCCACTTGCTCTACGCGAGACGACTCCTTGCACCACTGACTGGCTCTGGTGGGATCAGTCCACCCAGTAGTCCGGCCGTTGACCACTCTGTTGCCCGTTCTTGCTCCTCTTCGACCTTACGCCCAAGGACAGAGCGACGGCGCCGACGACGGCGGACACGCCCAAGCCGGCTGACGCGGCGGAGGTGGTGATGCCTCCTGAACTCGCCTCCAGCGGTAGCGAAGTCGAGACGAGCGTAACGACGGCGCTCGTGTCATTCGAGACTATGGAGAGGGAGTAGATCAGTCCAGACGGCAGAGTGGTAAAGTTGCCGCTGAGCGTCTGGGGAGCCGTCTGTGCCTTGGAGACGTTCGCATAGAACGAGTAGTCCTCAAGCGTGAAAGCGATGCCCTGGAAGGCCGCGCGTGAGCTTCCCACCTCGGCGACATGTGCCGTGACAACGTAAGAGTCATTGCTGTATGTGTAGGTGAGGTTCGAGACCGCAGGCACGTATGGGAACACCTCTATCGAGGAGTTGACGAAGCGCGCATCGGTGAGGTTGGTAGTGGCTGAGCGCAGATAGATCGAGAGGATGGACTCCCCCTTCGTCGGACTCGGCGAAACACTCTCGTTGATCGAGTAAGTCTCTTGTGTCCTTCCGGAAGTCGTCAGGACGCTGTAAGCGACGTAGCCCGACTGAGAGGCGTAGCCTAACTGGACGAAGGGCAAAAGGAAGATTGTCAGCGCGATGCCGACCCACGCTACCGTTGATCCTCGACCCATCCCATCAGCGAGACTCGTCGTGCCTGATAAGAATGTCGTACCTCCCTTCGTCCGTTCCACCTAAGCATAGGGGCGCGAGTCCGTCAGCCACCCTTTAATGAAAGGCCGCCGCTGAGCGAGGGAGATGTCTTACCAGCGCGGGGGGAACGCTCTCCTCGGTGTGCTGCTGCTCATCTTGGTCCTAGGGACGGCGTCGGAGGTCGCCCTTGCCCACGTCTCGAACGGGGCGTACGGCGCGCAGGGAGCACCGGCGATCGGCGAGCTCCAGGTTCGTTCCTCAGCGGTGGAGATAGCGGCTCTTGGTCCTGGCGGGTTGAACCTCACGTTGAAGGCAGATACTTTCAACGCATATGGATTCGGAGCGACGCTGGAAGCGATGAACTACTCGATTTATGTGGATGGAAGATACGTCGGGTCTGGGGAGACCTCGCATCAGTATTACTTCGCGCCCCAGACTTCCCAGACTGTCTACTTCCCGCTTCATACAAGTTGGTCGTCCGCCCTGTTGACGGTTGGAGATTACGTCGCAGGTCTTGGAAGTGTCGACTTGAGAGCCAGTGGGACTGCGCGCGTCGGACTGGGTGAGGGCTCGATCGCCACGCTGTCATTCGACATCGTGCTCTAGATCTGTCTGTACGCCAATTCCCAAAGCCGTCCCGCGAGACTGGGCCTTGCGAACACCTTGGCCGCCACCTTGGTATCACGGATTCCTCACATGGAGCCGGCGCGGAAGCCTCGGACGTTGCCTCTTCCTTTCTCGGCCGCGTCGATCGGGTGGAACAGTGCCTCGCGGGCCTCTGCCATGCGACGCAGTGGCACTCGCCAGCGCCTATCTCGAGTCCTGCCGACTCGCGCGGAGCCCGGCGACGTCAAATCGTTGATGAGGCGCTGAGGACGTTTATGCACCGCGCCAAGGGAGATACCCCTTCCCCGAGTATCTTTGATTGAGCTCGTCTAGGAGGTTCTCAAGGGACCTCCGAGCAGCCTCAGGCGCCGGCAGGTGTATGCGCAGGTCCTTCACCTTCGCACAGTTGGACCAGGTCGCCAAGAGCTTGGCGTGGGAGCCACTCTCAGTGTGGATCTCCTCGCTCGACACAAGGAGCCTCCTCTCCAGCTCCCGGGCGTCACCACTTCGGTATCTGGCACCTGCCCTGTCTGTCCTCACCTCGCCCCGCACATCCACCATTCTGAGAAGCCTACCCTCGCCGCTCGAAAGACCACGGGTCTGCCAGTCTTCCCTGGAAGTCGCGACCGAGAGAAACTCGGCCCAAAGTCGCTCGTGCAGATAGGTCACCTTGCCGGAGACAAGTCGGGTGGCCAACACGTCAGGGCGGGACTCCAGCCACCCAAGCTTCTGGAATATTTCGTGCCCTTTCGGATGCCCCCACCACGACCCTTTGACTTTGGGTCCGCCGACTAGCTTGACCACGCTCGGGAGAGTAGGGTCTGAGAGCATGAGGATGCCACTTCTCTGAAGGGATTCTATTAGAATCTGGACGCGCAACTACCCCCGCGTGCAGAGACGATCTCTGTTATGAACTGTCCGCCACCGCCTTCGGGCCGAACCGCGATCGCTAGGAGGTCCTTACGAAACTCGCGGATCCGGAGTTCACCGTCCGTTCATCAGCGACTAACGAGCTCGAAAGAATCCAGCGCGCGACGTTACATGAGAGTCGTGAGCCTAGCTTGCCATTGGAACTTGGGCGGCCGCTTTCTACAGGGCTGGAGGGCTTGCACGCAGATACTGAAGTAGGCTCTCCTTCCTCTCTTGACTCACGCCAAGTCCGCGTACCCGTCCTACTCCGCGAAGACGTATTCGCGGTCGCCTTCCGTCGACGTCCCGCTTTCCCCGACGCTCTTCAGTCGGAACGTCTTCCTCGAACGCGAGGGCCACTCGTCCGGAGAGAGTTCGCCACGGTGTATCTTCTCGTACTCCTCGATCGTTAGCTTCTTGGCGGTCCGCAGCCTGTCCATGAGGTCGAGCTTCTTGACTTCGTGTCTGTACCACTCGCTGAATATGTTGGCCTGGATGATCGCGTGGCTCCCGCTCCCGTAGCCGCAGAGTATGACGTTCTGGCTGGCAAGGTCCGCCCTGTCGTTCTCCAGTATGCTGTCCAGCCCGACGAAGACGGACGCGGAGTACGAGTTCCCGACGAGCTCCGGCGCCTTCGTCGAGGCCCCAATCTTCTCCTCGAAGCTGTCGAGGAACCAGCGGGACTTCATGAAGGTCCTCCTGTACTCCTGGTAGGGTCCGCTCTGGTAGTAGTCCACGTCGCTCATTCCGCCGCGGGGGGGCTCGTCGCCGATCTCCGCCACGACGCTCTTCCATCGTGGGAGGCTCCTCCACTCGTGCACGAGAAGGGACGCGTAGGCCCCCATTACCATCTTCTTGTGGGGGTTGTGGTAGACCGCCCTCCCCACATTGTCGAGGATGGACTCGTCGGCCCTCGGCTTCAGGAACGCTATCTTCCTGACCGATCTGCCGAAGTTCAACCAGGCTTCTTTCATTTCCGAGAGATAGGAGGCGTATGATCGCTGGCCGTCCACCATCGCGATTGTCCTCCCCCCGGGTTTCTTGAAATCTCCCTTCTCGTGCCTGATCGCAGAGCCGAGGGCGCCCGGGATTATCTCCACGAGCCTCGGGTTCTGCCCAACCAGCAGGGCCGCGGCAGCCGCGCCCTGGGTTGGCTCCTCCCGGCTCTTCAGATTGTACTTCGCTATGTCCGTGGCGAGGACGAGGCCGTACTTCCTCGGGTTCCACTCCGCGGCGAACCAGGCGGCGGTGTCCAGGAGCCGCTCCATGCCGCTCACGCAGGCGAATTTCTGCTCGTATCCCAGCAGGTGGGACATACTCCCCTTCCCATACACCTGCTCGAGCATCCCTATGACGTCGGAGACGAGGGCTCTCGAAGCGTCCATACCGCTTTCGGTGGGTGTGTCTATCCTGAATATCTCACTCGGCGAGATCCCGTGGGCCTCCATAAGGCGGTATGCGGCCGTCGCCGCCATGCTCGCCTGGTCCTCGTCCGGCCCCGGCATCGAGAAGGTGCGGATGCCGACCCCCTCGGTGAAGTGCCGCGGTTCTTCGTCCCTGGCTTTTGCCAGGTCGGAGTTGTCGACCTGGAGTGGAGGGACGTACACGTACATCGCATCTATGCCGACCTTGGGCATTCTTCCGACGGGCAATAACTCGTGCCTAATAACCTGACAGTGGGGGCGTCTTGCCTCCTCGCGGCCGGAGCATCGTCGGTCGTCCCGACCAGAGCCGTCTCCCCGTCTGCCGTGGGTCCGCGGTCAGCCGCGAGCCTGAAACGCGCCTAGGCTTGACCCCGTCGACTCCAACCGCGTGCTCAGTGAGGGATAAGTAAGCTCGCAGCCCACCGCCCGCGGGAGCATGGTCTTCGACTACCCGAGCCTTCCGCGAGAGTTCCCCAGACGATATGTCCCCCAGGCTATGTCGCTCGAGTGGGAGTCGCTCTCTCCGGTGTTCGAGGAGCTGAGGACGAGGCCGATAGAGTCCAGGGAGCGCCTCGAGAAGTGGCTGGCAGACGAGGACGAGCTGAACGCGGCCGTGTACGAGAAGAGGGCGCTGACCACGATAAACTACTCCAGGCAGACGGACAACGAGGCTTTCAAGGAGGCGTACTCAGACTACTTCCAAGAACTGGAGCCCAAGGTCAAGCTCGCGAGCTTCGAACTCGAAAAGCGGTACGCCTCGTCCCCGGCGAGGAAGGACCTGCCCCGCCCGCTGTACCAGATGACGGACAGGGTCAGAGACAACGCTGTGAGCATCTTCAGGGAGGCGAACGTCCCCCTCGAGAAGGAGGACGCGGGGTTGGCCGAAAAGTACCAGGCGACGATGGGTGCGATGACAATCCAGTTCAGGGGGGAGGAGAAGACCGTCCAGCAGATGTTCAAGTTCCTCGAGCAGACCGACCGGAGCCTCAGGGAAGAGGCATGGAAGCTCACGGTGGACCGCCTCCTGAAGGACGCACAGAAGCTCGACGAGATCTTCGACGGCATGGTCGGAGTCCGAAACAGGGTAGGAAGGAACGCGGGCTTTCAGAACTTCCGCGACTATGCGTTCCGCCAGAGGAATAGGTTCGACTATACACCGGAGGACTGCAGGAAGTTCCACGACGCCGTGGAGAAGCACTTCGTACCGCTGAGCCGCGAGATCGACAAGGAGAGGGCTGCCAGGCTCGGCCTGGATAGGCTGACGCCCTGGGACCTCCAGGTCGACCCCGCCGGAAGGCCCCCGCTGGCCCCGTTCAAGAGCACAGACGACCTTGTGGCAGGCTGCGCGAAGATCTTCAGAGAGGTCGACCCGCAGTTCTCCAAGTACTACGACAGGATGACCGAGCTGGGGCTCCGCGACCTGGAGAGCCGGAAGGGGAAGGCGCCCGGAGGCTTCCAGGATGAGTTCACAGAGCTGAGGCTCCCGTTCATCTTCCTGAACGCGTCAGGGCGGGACGCCGACGTCAGGGTCCTCCTCCACGAGTCGGGCCACAGCTTCCACTCGTTCCTGATGAGGGACGCCGGACTCCCTCTCTACTACTCCGGCCAGAACCTCCCGTCTGAGTTCGCGGAGGTGGCCTCCACCTCGATGGAGCTCGTCGGGTGTGAGCATGTCGAGGGCACCTTCTACGGGCCGGAGGATGCAAGGCGGTCGAACAGGGAGGAGGTGGTCTCGATGATCAAGCTGTTCGCCTGGGTCGCGACCATCGACGCCTTCCAGCACTGGGTCTACACTAACCCCGGGCACTCGGCCGCCGAGCGCGCGGACGCCTGGTCGTCCATCTTCATGCGCTTCCAGGGCCTCGAGAGCTACGAGGGCCACGAGCAGGCGCTCCGCCACAGATGGCAGCGCCAGCTCCATCTCTTCCAGTTCCCATTCTACTACATCGAGTACGGGATTGCCACACTGGGGGCACTGGGGATATGGCTCAGGTACAGGAGGGACCCGGAAGGAGCGGTCGCATCCTACAAGCAGGCGCTCTCCCTGGGCTGCTCGAAGAGCCTGCCGGAGCTTTTCCGGACAGCAGGGCTTCCATGGGACATGGGCGAAGGGATGATCGAGTGGTATTCGCGCGAGCTTCGCTCAATCTGGAAGAGCTACGCGTAGCCGACGACCCGAGTCAGTGAGAGGCGACTATCCGTTCGCAGCGGCGGACCCATCCGAGTCCGACTCACCTCCCGCCTTCAGTCAGAATAGGCGTCGCGTGTCTTACTTTGTTTTTCGTTTCGCTTGTCTTTTGAATGTCACTTCGACGTCTCCCTTCACTCCGACCCCAAACGGTTCTCCTGAGACCTCAAAGGTCAACTGGATGCTATCGAGCTTGAATCCGTGTGGGACGCTTTTGTTCACTTTCTTTGCGACGACCATCGGAAGTAGAGCAAGGACGCCATCTCGGGCCTTCCTCTGCTTGTTGCTCATTCTGAACTCGTCTAGTATTTTCTCTCCTATTCCTTCCCGAATGCTCTTGGCCTTTCTAAAGCCCTCAAAGTCCTCTTCGGTGACCTCGAGCCGGACCATGTCACTCTCGTTGGTGTGATTGTATTTAAGCGACCTGAGCAGGCGCTCCGTCCCCAAGCACGGTCGGAAGATAGGTTACGTCAAGGACTCGGAGATTCGGGCTGCATGAAACCGGCGGCCGCGGGCTTCCTTGCTCGGGAGGTCCTGGCCGACTGGCGAGGTCGGCCTCTGGATGCGAGTCTTAGGTGGAGCCGTCGTCCGCCGAAGGGTCAGTCCAGCCCGAGCCGTTTCCGAAGGTCGAGGTATCGGGGGTCATCGCGGACATCATCGAGGCTGTGGTCGATCTGAATCCTGGACGTAAAGGCCTCCCCACGAGAGAATGAACGCTCCAGCCACTCGAAGCCCTTGTCTTTGTCGCCGAGATAGAAGTAGGAGTCGGCGATGTCCATTGCGGAGGGGATGGCGCCCTTCCTGTGGAACGCCTCGGCCTCCGGGAGCAGTCTCTCGACAGTGTCCCTGTCGTTCAGAATCTCCGCTATCGTGATGTCGGCGACAGTCCTCGCAGCCGCGGCCGGCCTGAACTCGTCGACCCAGGTGGAGAACTCCTTTCTCATTTCGTCGTACATCCCCATCCGGCCGTAGACGCTGGCGGCCGCCCAGCGGATAATCGACCCGCCCAGCTCGAGGGACCTCCTGTAGAATTCCAGCGCCTTCGGGAGGTCTCCCCGGCTCTCGTGGTACAGCCCGATACCGTAGCAGATCAGGGGAGACAGAGGGTCCAGCTCTGCGGCCTTATCGATCTGCTCGAGGGCCTCGCCCCACCGCATCTGCTCAATCAGCGTCAGGAAGAACCAATGGTGTGCCGTCGCGTTGCTGGGGTTCAGTTCAATCGCCTTCCTGAACTCCACTTCCGCCAGCCGGAGTTCATTCGAGCCGGTCAGGACGGCTGCCTTCGTGGTGTGCGCCTCCGAGAGGTCCGGGTCGAGCTCGAGCGCCCTGTCGATCTGTCTCCTAGCCTGCCGCTGGTTGGCGTCGAGGTCGATGCCCCACTCGCGCATCTTGTGAAGGCAGGACGCCTCGCCGACGTAGGCTAGCGCGAAGCTCGGGTCTTCCTTCTCGGCCTGCCTAAAGCAGTCGAGCGCCCTCCTGACTTGGTCGAGGCCGTCGGCGCCGCCCCTCAGGTTCCAGAACGCCTTCCCCTTCAGGTACAGGGTGTATGCTCCAGAGCTTTCAGTCGGCTTCTTTTCGATGCGCTCCCTCTCGGGGGAGAGGATTCTGACCCTGAGCACCTCGGAGACGTTCTTGGCGACGTCGCTCTGGACGGCGAATACGTCGTCCATCTCTCTGTCGTAGTTCTGGGCCCAGATGTGCCTGTCGTGGGCGACGTCTATCAGCTGAGCCGTCACCCGGATCCTGTTCCCCGCCTTCCTGAAGCTCCCCTCCAGGACCGATCCGACGTTCAGCTCCCGCCCTATCTCGTTGACCTTCTTCGTGGTGCCCTTGTACCCCATCACCGACGTCCTCGAGATCACGCTCAGACCGCTGATGCCCGAGACCGTCGAGATGATCTCCTCGGTGATGCCGTCGGCGAAGTAGCCGTCGTTCGGGTCAGGGCTGAAGTTCGCGAACGGGAGGACCGCCAGCCTCCGCCCGTCCAGACTCCCGTTCTCCTGGCGCTCGTTCTCCCAAGGAAGCACGACCCTGAAGACCTCCAGCGGCTCGGCGATGTTTTTCAGTTCCTTCCTTCCGAGGCTCACGAGCGGCAGCTCGAACTTGTTCTTCACCTGATAGTACACCTGCTCGGAGACGCAGATGCCTCCTGCTTGTGCGAGTGGCTCTATCCTCGAAGCCAGGTTGACCGCGTCGCCGTACACGTCGTTCTGGCTGTGGATGACGTCGCCGACGTGAATCCCGATGCGGAGCTGCACCCTCATCTGTTGCGGCCGCCCGGACGACAGTTCTCTGAGCGACTGTTGGATTTCGAAGGCGCACCTGACCGCCTCCAGTGCGCTCGCGAACTCGATCAGAAACGCGTCGCCGATCGTCTTGACTTCCTTCCCGTCGTGCTTCGGTAGGAAGGGCCTCACGACCCTCCTGTGCTCCTCCAGGACCTGGATAGCTAGTGCCTCGTTCCCTTGGGTCAGTGCGCTGTATCCGACGATATCGGTAAACATAATGGCAGCGAGCCTTCGCTCCCCGTCTGGCAATTGGATGTCGGCTTCGACTCGCGCATTGTGATAAAACAGTTACCCAAAACCGCGACAGCGCGTACAGAGGGCGCAGCCCGATTGGCCAGTCTCTGCCGGGAGGTTGGAGTCGTGGAGCCCCGTCCATGCTGTTGACTATGACCCATGCTTGGTCAGGACTTTGCTGCTCTGAGTGAGTCGGTGGAAGACGCGCGCGGGGGCGTTTCGGCACTCATCGCCCGGAATCTCCGCCGACATAGCGAATCGGAGGTTCGTCAGGTCGGGCGTGGGCTGCCAGAGGTCAATGGCTGGCGCTGTCGGGCGTGCCGAGCTACAGACGCCTGCTCATTCCCTGGAACCTGACATCGAATCCCAGTTTTGCGTACAGACGTGCTGCGTCCCGAGCCTCGGCAGGGCAGTCCAGAAGCACTACATCGGTGTGTGCTCGTTTGAACTCTTCGAGGAGCTTCAGGAGCAGTGCCTCGCCCGCCCCCCGCCGCCTGTACGCCGGAAGCACCGCCATCAGATCGACGTAGCCTACGCCCGCGGCGTTCCATCTTTCAAGAACCTCAGCAGGCATGTCTTTCAAGTGACCCCAGATGAAGCCGACGACCTTTCCATGGACCTCTGCGACCCAGAACCCCCTCGGGAAGTGCGCGGCCTTCCTGACGTCTGACTCGCGCGTGGCGGAGTCGAACGTCGCGTACTTGACCGCGATCTCGAGGACGCTGTCCAAATCCTCCTCCCTGAACATGCGGATCTCCAACCTGCAGTATATGCACCAGCCTGCTATTTGAGGCACACATCGGAGGATGAGCTCCTGTCGAATTCAGGACACCGGGCCCCTTCTCCCGCGCCCACGGTCTCGAGTATGCGGAAGTCGTTCAGAGAGGGCAATCCGCGCCGTGACCTAGCGGCGACGACAGAATCCGTCAGCTTCGGCCCACGGGGTCGACGTCGCCGATGCATTAGGAGCGTCATTACGCCTGCAAAGCTTGCGTTTGCGTCCTTTTTCACAGAGTGTATAAGAGAAACGCGCCGTCCGGGCTGCCGGTCCGCTGAAGTTGGCAGTCAAGCTGTCTTGGCCGGTCATCCTCATCGCGGTCGTCGTCGCTCTCGTTGTCCTCTACCTCTTCCCGGTCCTCTTCCTTGTCGCCCTGATCGCGGGAGCTGTCTACGCAGTAGCCTACTACAGCAGGCCCGCATGCCCCTCATGCAGGGCACGCGGGACTATCGGTCTATCGAGATCCGAAGTCGTGAAGGCTGAGAAGGCGTACGGCATCGTGACTCGGACGGACACGACAACGACCAGGAGGAGCGACGGCCAGGGTCAGACGGTGAACGAGACGTCCACCAACAGGCGACAGGAGAGGGTCCCCACGGTCAGGACCACCACTCGAAGTCACTACAGGTGCAGCAGGTGCGGCTACATGTATGAACGGGACTCGACGAAGGAACAGGAGGACTTCTCGAGAGAGGAGGAGCAGCCGGCGAAGGAGAAGATAATCGTCGAAAGAGAGGTGGCAAAGATCCCATGCAAGTACTGCGGCAACCTCGTGGACCCCGTCAGGGACAACACGTGCTCGAAGTGCGGCGCCAAGCTGTTCTGACCTGCGAAGGGCGGACGTTCCACGGGTGAGGCGCGCTTGCGCGCCCGTCTGGGGGGCTCTGCTGAAATGCACCCCTCCCACCCTGCTCCTTGACCCAAGCCCTTTTGAATGGAGCTCCCAGCCTGGAGGCGTGGCTCAGGCCCCCGGGGCACCTAAGGCAGAGCCCTCCAAGCTCCCTCCGTTCACGAGGAAGCTCCTACGGTGGAGCTTCACGATAGGGATCATCCCGCCCGTCGCCCTTGTCGCGGCCCTCGCGTCCAAGAATGTGTACTACCTCGACTACGTCCACGTGATCACAGGCGGAACCTGGACGGGCTTCGACCTGTACATGGGCCTCGTAATGTCGCAGATCCTGAGGTCCCTTGAGATTCCTGCGCGGGTGGAGATAGCGAAGAGGCTCACCCCGACCACGTTCTTCATCATCCCTTCTCTCGCGTCAACCGCGATAACGTCTGGGATTTACCTCGCCCAGGACTTCGGCAAGTTCGACCTGGGCAGTCCTTGGATTATGGCCGCCGGGGTCGTGGTGCTGATACTTGTGGCGCAGGGGTTCGGCGTCTTCCTCCCCAACGGCGTCAGGATCTTCCTGGAGTTGGCGAAGTCGAAGCCCAACGTCGAGCTCATCTCAAAGCTCACAATCAGGAACGTCAGGCTCGCGGCTAGCCAGGCGGTCTTCCAAGTGGTGATCATACTCATAATGGCTCACCTGGCGATATACTAGATGGCGCTGAACACCGACGCCCTGATCGCGGTGGTCGCGTTCGCGGGCGCACTGCTCTTCGTCTTTGGCCTGCTGTACCGAGGAGCGGCTGGGAGCGTGGCGAGGGGGGAGCTCGGCAGCGAAGGCATCAGGATACTGAGGTGGGCCCTCCTCGGGTATCTGGCAATCTTCTTCGTTCTCGCCCTTACTGCGCTGCTGACGTGACCGTGTCAGTCGAGAGCCGTCATCAAGCGACTGTCGCGCAGGACTACGTGATATGCTCGGGCTCGATCCTGATTATGACGCGTGGGTCGTCTGCGTGGTGGTAGCTGTACACCCGCCCGTGGTACTTCATCGACAGTTGGTCGATGTGGTCCTCCGCCCCCTTCTTGGTTATCTCGGTCACCTTTCCGCGTATCATGACGTTGGAGTAGGGGTTTGCCTGGTCGAATACAACTAGGGCGACGCGCGGATCGCGCCTGAGGTTTTTCGTCCTCTGCCGCGACACCGTAGCGTTCAGCTTGATTACGTCCCCTTCGCGGTCGACCCACACCGTCGCCACTTGGGGCGACCCGTCAGGCATGATCGTCGCAACGTTGCCGAAGTTCTTCCCGTCGATCAGCTGCTTCGCCTTGACTGTCAGCCCAACCATGCGCCAGCTCCGATGACGAGACGGTGATTAATCTTGCCCCGTGGCACAGGAGGCGCCGGCAGACTCTGGCGCCTGCTCTCACGACGAGACTTCCGCGCAATCAAGGCAGCATAAATACCGCTGGTCCTCCTGAAGAACCGTCAATGGGCCGGCGAACTAATTGAGCGAAGTGTTCGTCAGAGAGGCCGCGGACCTCGAGTCGATAGGAGAGTGGTTCCGCTACAACGACTATGTCAGGAAGAAGTACATGAAGCTGCTCGGAACACTCCCCGCGGAGCAACTGACGAAAGACAGGGGGGCTTCCTTTCCCAGCATTCTCGACATCTCCTCTCATATCTTCTTCGTATACAGGCTATGGCTTGATGAGAGATACGGTGGAATTCTCCTTGATACGAGTGACTCCTATGGTAGAAAGTGCCAGTCAATCGAGGAGCTGAAAATGGAGGCCGACAAGATGAATCCGTACATCCTAGACTTCGTGCAGAGGCTCCTACCTCAGGATCTTGCCCGCTGGATTGAGAGACCCAGAGACGGCGAACCTTTCAGATTCAACGTGAAGACCATGCTCTGGCACCTGATTGAGGAAGAGCTCCAGCACAGAGGCGAGCTTAATGCGCTGCTCTGGCAGGCGGATATCGATCCCCCGATTACCGGCTGGGGCGCGTGGAAGAGAGAGACAGAGTCGAGGGCCTGAAGGAAGAGGAGCGCAGTCCAAGGCTAGGTTCTCGTTTTTGGCCCCGCCAAGGGGTGGTGACAAGGGGTCAGACGAGGTCGCGTCGGCCAAACGTTCATTACCTCTGCGAGGTTCACGTCCGGTGATGATTTCTGTCGAGAACCACATACCAGTGAAGAAGGAGTTCGCCGATGCGTTCGAGGCGCGGTTCAAGTCTGGGACGCGCTACGTCCAGGGGTCCCCAGGCTTCGTGAAGAACGAGGTCCTCCGCCCGGTCAAGGGAGAACACTACATCGTGAGGACCTACTGGGACTCGATGGCGAGTTTCGAGAAGTGGACGAAGAGTGAGGCGTTCACGATGGCGCACTCGAACGCGCCGCCGAAGGAGATGTTCGACGGCAAGAGCTTTCTCACGATACATGAGGTCTTCGTCAGCACAGAGAAGAGTTAGGCCGAGCGTGCCAGACGGTGGAGACCGAAGCGCGGCCATGTTCGTCGACAGGTTCGACGGGCGGTCCGACGTCTACTCGAAGTACAGACCGAGGTACCCAAGCGGCGTCCTCAAGATACTGGAGCGAGAGGTCGCATTCGACCCTCAGAGGGTCGTCGCCGATGTCGGCGGAGGAACCGGGATACTCTCGGAACTCCTTCTGAGCAACGGGAACCCCGTATACTGCGTGGAGCCCAACGGAGGGATGAGAGCGATGGCAGAGCGTAACCTGGCAAGGTATGGCTGGCACTTCGTGAGCGTCAACGGAACAGCTGAGCACACGGGCCTGCTCTCGGGGAGCATCGACCTGGTGACTGTCGGGCAGGCCCTTCACTGGTTCGACGTCGAACCTGCACGGAAGGAGTTCCGCAGAGTCCTCAAGCGTGGTGGCAACCTCGCCGTGCTGTACAACTGGCGCAGGAAGATGGCGAAGGCCGATCAGGGGTACGCGCGGCTAGTCAGTGAGTTCTCGAAGAACAAGGCGGACGTCCCTGACATCGACATTGCCTACGTGTCAAGTTTCACGGGAAGCTCAGTCAGGGAGTTCGTCGTCCCCAACCGCCAGGTCCTGAGCCTGAGAGGCATGCTCGGAAGGTTCGCGTCGGCTTCATACTCGCCCGCGGGGGGGACGCCCGAGTGGGACGCGGCGGCGAAGGAGATGCTCAGGATTTTCGAAGAGTGCAGCCGCAACGGCGCCGTTACTCTCCACTACGACACTCACCTCTACATCAGCGGGTTGGAGTGACTACAGGTTGGGCTGGGCCAGCATGGAGGAGCTGCGGGCTGACCTCGTCTCTTGCAGGAGATGCCCCAGGCTCGCCGGCTTCAGGGAGTCCGTCCCCGTCCGGGCTGCCTTCCGCGGGCAGGACTACTGGAGAAAGCCTGTGCCAGGGTTCGGCGACTTGGGGGCAGGCATAGTCGTCGTCGGCCTGGCTCCTGCGGCGCATGGAGGGAACAGGACAGGGAGGGTGTTCACGGGCGACGCGTCGGCCGCGTTCCTCATGAAGTGCATGCACGCCGCAGGGCTCGCCAGCAAACCGGAGTCGCTTTCGAAAGACGACGGCCTGGTGCTAAAGGGCTGCTACATCACCGCCGCCGTGAAGTGCGTCCCGCCGGGCGACAGGCCGACCAGAGAGGAGTTCCAGAACTGCGCACCGTACTTGGACTCCGAGCTATCGCTCCTTCCCCGCGTGCAATCGATCGTCGCCCTGGGCCACTTGGCGTTCGAGTCGATAACTAAGTGGGCAGAGCGGAAAGGCGCCGATGTCAAGAGGATGGAGTTCCGACATGGAGGAAGCTACGCGCTCGCAAACGTCCCTACTGTCTATGCCTGCTATCACCCCAGCCCGAGGAACACCAACACCGGCAAGCTGACTGCGAAGATGATGACCTCCTTGTTCAGGAAGGTCGTCGAGGAGTCGAACCGTAGAGAAGTCCGTCCGCTACAGGCTCAGTCTCGCGCCGCAAGATGGAGGAAGGCCGCGAAGGGGAGGACATCGTCTGGGTGGTCGGGCCAGGGTCGACTGCGGCCGCACCTATGATGCTTGGAGTTTAGAACTGAATGGGACTGCGAGACCTCATGAGGGGTCGACGGCCGAGAACATGTATAATTCGACGACGTCCGGCATCGTGCTGTCAGATCGGGTCTATGCATGTCGTGACCGATCGAGTCACACGGGGGATGTCGCTGCGACGAGGCAGTCGGCGGAAACACACTGCACCCGCATCGGTCAGGAAGACGAGGTCGCGAGTTGGTAACAACGACTAAGCGGGCGAAGCGTTACTTCTCTGAGCTCGGGCGAGGAGACTTATGCATTCGCGTCCGGGCTCGAGGATCCCGAGTCGTGAGAGAGGGTTCTCGGCCGCAAAGGCGCTCGTCTCGGTGGCCGCCGTGCTTGCTCTGAGCTATACGGTCGAGCGGATTACGGAGTACTGCTTTCTGACAGGCAGTCCTGTGTTTGGCGACTGGTCGGGACCGAGGATTTGGCTCTTCATGGTTCTGATTCTTGCCGGGTCTGTAGCCGCGGGCGTCATCCTCAAGAGCGCAGTCTCGGCTGCAGTCTGCTCGGTCACCGGGGTCATCGGGCTGACGATCCTGTTCTACGTCCTCTGCACTCCAAAGGTCTGCTACAGCACAGGCCCGGAGGAGCTCAAGCCCCTCCGGCTGGGACTCGATCTGTCTTCGACTGGCGTTGCCGGGGGCTCGATGGGAGCAATCGTGAGCTCCAAGCGGTCCTACTCTGGCCTCACCTTCGCTCTTGTGTCCTTCGCCACTTTCGTGGCCGATGCCTACTATCCGGTCGTCTTCACGTTCGCCGGCACCAGGCTCCTCGCCTCAGCCAAACCGTGGGGGTCGTCTCCCTTCTCTTCATCCTTTCACTCGCGACCTCTGCATCGTCGGCGGCTAAGACCCGTGCGCTCCCCGGCGTCGCCGTCCCGCTCGTCGCCGGTTCGGTGACCATCCCAGTCACGCTAGGCATCGCCGCAGCTTACTTTGCGCTCGTCGCAGACGACATTCTTCTGATGGCAACCGCAGTCGTAGCTGGCGCAATTGTGGGAACTCTTCTCATGAAACACGGCGCAAACTCGTGGCCTTCTCGACTCGCATCTTCGCGTTGGCCTCTCATCACCGCGGTGACTCTCGCGCTGCTGATGATAGTGGTCATCTATCCGGACGCGGTGGTCGGAATTGTGCCGCAGGAGGGGTCTTCAGGGAGCACCGCCTCCTTTGGCATGGGCGTGCACGCTTATGCCGGAGGGTACATGGACTCGGCCCTTGGCAGAACAAAGGGGGTGTCGCTGACGGTGAGCTTCGCCGGCACGAACCTGTCGTCTATTCAGCCCGACAACTACTTGGCCGCGGGGCTAGGCGTCCACTCGCCGGGTTGTTGCGTAGACGGAATCGACTATGGTTACAGACACGACGCCTATCTTTTCAGGAACGGCAACGAGGTTTTGGTCGCCAGCGCGTGGGAGGTCTGTGACTACGTCTCAGCTTGCGGTGGCCACTCCTGGAAGGTCCTGATGTTCCTGAACTCTTCAGAGATTGGCGTGACGAATCTGTCTTCCGAGATTCACCTGACCGTTGAATGGATTGGGCACACCGTCTATTGGGCTTACGGAGTCGGTGCAGGTCCTTTGCGCAACATGACGAGCTTCGCCGCGCCCCCTCAAGAGAATCCCGACTTTGACATCGGCGTGGCTAGCGGGAGCGGCGGCGAAAGCGGACACTACTTCTTTCAGTTCGGGATCATGAGCCGCTTCCCGATCGGGAAGGGAGGATGGTCGGTCACTATGGGGTGTCCGGCTTATCTCGCAGAACCTGGATGGGTATGTGTTGAGCATGCCAGCACGATCCAAGGCGGCGAGTCGTACTGGAAGCTGCTCTGGAAGTGGGGCGAGGATTATCCCCATGTCGAAGCCGTTTCAAGCTGGGACCAGCCCGTGGTGTTCGCCTATTCGCCTTCAACCACTATGAAGAACTTCGAGACGCTTTGGTGAAGATGCACGAAACCTTTGAACGGTCGTGGGGAGTCGGCTTGATTAGGACGAGGAAGACTGTCTACGACCAGAGGGATGAAGCCGACGGGAGGCGCATCCTGGTGATGAGACTGTGGCCCAGAGGAGTCTCCAGAGACAAGGTGGACGCCTGGATGAAAGAACTCGGTACCGACAGGGAGCTGATCAGGAAGTGGAAGTCAGGTGGCATCACATGGGCCGAGTTCACTCGCGGGTACGCGGCGGGGCTCAAGGGGAAGGAGGAGGCGCTGAGAGCCCTGGCAGCAGAGTCGAGGGTCGGGACGATCACCCTACTGTGCGGGTGCAAGGACGAAGCGCACTGCCACCGGACCCTTCTGAAGCGCGCGATCGAGACGTACGTGTAGCTGATGCTAGGAAGGCTGTTTCGCGCCGCACTTCGGGCAGAAGAGCGAAGATGCGCTGAGCTGCGTGCCGCACCCTGGGCAGAACTTGACCGATGCCTGGACTGGCGGTGCCACAGGCTGGGCGGGAGGCGGCTCCAGCCGGGCCGCGTTCGAATAGTAGTACACCGTCAGTCCTATCGGAAGTATCGGCATGTACAGCGCCGATAGTGCATCCTTCACGACGGTGCTCGCCGGCCCGAACAGTCCGCCGATTACTCCCACTATCAGCGACGCGATCCCCATGACGATGCCTATGATGAGAAGGTACCCGAACGTCTTGAGCCACCTGTTCCCGACGAGCTTGCGGCTTCTCGCCATGCTCGGCAGTATGTCGGTGCCCTCGATTAGCAGGACTGGCACGGCGAGGGAGAACATGATGTACAGGATTATCCCAGGGACGATGAGCGCGAGGACGCCCAAGAAGACGATCAGGCCGACCACAAGCTCGACTATCCAGATCGGGATGATCTTCGAGAACGTGAACTTCACGCTCGCGTTCCAGTCTGCTTGCCCGCCCTGGATCACCACTGACGCCATGCGTACCGCGGCTCCCGTGGCGACGGAGCCGACTATCCAGCTCACTATCGCGGTTAGGACCGCAAGCTCCAGCACGCCCGCGAGGTAGCTCAGCACCTGCGACGTCGGAGCCCCACTGGGAAGAGACGAGATTACTATCACCCCGGACAGAGCCGTACTCAACACCCCGGTTACGATGCCGACGACGAGGAAGACGACGAAGTAGCTCTCGAAGTCCCTTGCGAAGAGGTGGAACGTCCGAGAAATCAGGTCGCCGATGCTCAGCTCCTCAGTTATCCTTGGTTCCTCGGACACAGCCTAAGACTCCGCCCCACCGCGTTACATATCCATTTGGCGCCTTCGTCATAGAGTCAATTGGCGTTGCTTAAATCCACGGATGCCGGAGCGCCATCATGGACTCAGTAGTTCACTTCGAGATACCCGCAAAGGACCCCAAGAGAGCTTCGGAATTTTATTCGAAGGCCTTCGGCTGGTCAGTAAACAAGTTCGAGGGTGCAGAATACTGGATGCTCGGTACCACCGCGTCCGACAAGAACGGTATGCCGAGCAAGCCCGGCGCAATCAACGGCGGCATGGGGAAGAAGGGGGAGATGGCCCCTGAGGGCGTCACCGTGACCATATCCGTCCCCGACATCGACGCCGCCTGGAAGAGCATAACGAAGCTCGGGGGGAAGGTGGTCGGAAAGAAGAACCCCGTCGCCGACATGGGGTGGGCCGCCTACTTCCAGGACACGGAAGGCAACATAATCGGCCTCTGGCAGAGCAAGGGAATGTAGGAAAGCCCCGGGGGCGAGCGCGGCCGCAGCTTCTCGCGGCCTCCGGTCTCACCTGTTACGCTTCTCGCCCAATACCTTCTGCATCCACCGCAGCATGACTTCGTGGTGGCGGACCGCGAGTTCGACGTTTATCCCGGACCCTGCGTGTCCGGTGTCAAACCACTCGACCGTCACGTCCTTGCCCAGCGCCCTCGCCTTGGCCTCGTACAGCTCCACCTGTCGGGGCGGGTCCCTGACGTCGTTCTTCCCCTGGATTATAAGCACCGGGGCCGCCAGTCTCTCGACATAGGTTATGGGCGAGGCCTTCTCGTACTCCTGCATCTTCTCCTTGGGTGGCCCCCCGTGGAGCGCGACGTCGTACCCCCTCATCGCATCCGGCTCGTCGTCGTACTCAGACACCCAGTCAGCTACCACCACTCCTCCCATGCCCCCCGCCCACAGTTCAGGACGGACGCCCATAGCTTGCAGCGTAAGGTACCCTCCGTACGACCAACCGGTGAGGAAGATCTCGTCAGGCTTGGCGATGCCGCTCCGGACGATCCAGTCTCGCCCGGCGACCATGTCTTCGACCTCCCAGTGACCGATGTCACAGTTGATCTTCTTCTCGAACTCCTTCCCGAAAGTCGTAGAGCCCCTGTAGTTGACGGAGATGAAAGCGAACCCGTGGTCGAGCCAGATTTGGCTCCTCGGAGAGAAGACGTTGGGCATCACGCTCGTCGGTCCGCCGTGTGTCTCGAATATCGTGGGGAACGGGCCCTTCCCTTCGGGGGTCGCGTACCAGCACTGAATCTCCTGGCCGTCAGACGACCTGTAAGTGGCGCGTTTCCACGGCCTGGACTTCGGGACGTCCGACTGGACCAGGTACGCCTTTGACTCGGGTGAGGGGCCGCTGAGGTCGAGTGAGAGGAGCTGGGTCGGGTGCGTGGAGTCCTGCCAGGACATCAGCACAGAGTCGTTCGTCCGGAAACGCGCCGCGACGACGGTCCCCTCTGGGTGGGGGACCCTGGCGAGTGCCGAAGAACCGATGTCGTATGTCCAAAGTCGCGTAGTCGCTCTGTCTGTCTGGCAGAGGAGGACCCTCCTCGCGTCGGGGGACCACCCCATCCCGACGAGGTCGCCTTCTATGCTCTCAGTTCGCAGGTCGGTCCTGCTGCCCGTGCGCGCATCCCAAATTAGCGGGCGCATTATGCCTGTCCTGTTGCTCTCCGCGAGGAGACGGGCGTCGCCGGACACTGGGGAGAATGCCGCCGGGTCGACCCGGCTTGACTCGTCTGCCAGCTCGTTGAGCCTCTCACCGGAACCCGTGTCGAAGGAGATGGCCGTGAAGTCGAGCCCGCCGAAGCGCTCCGCCGAACTGACGACGGAGAGCCTCCCGTCGTGCGAGAAGACTGGCCCGTCGGCCATCCTCCTGCTCCTGTTGATTATGCTCGCCTTCCCCGGCCTCCCGTCCTTCATCGTGACCACGTAGGAGTCGAAACCCTCGGGCCTGGGAATCGTGACACCCATGCGCGAGCCAATCCCGTCGGCGGTGGGGCTCACCAGTGTGTAGTCCGGAAGGTCGGGGGTCATGTCCTGCGGCGTCCCACCCTCGAACGGCACCCGTACGATGTGTCCCGTCTCGTTCCCCGCCTTGTCGTCCATGTAGTAGATGTGGCGACCGTCCGGCGAGATCGTCCCATACGCTGTCCCAGAATCCCTGTTCGTCAGCTGTTTCAGGGAGTCCGACGAGAGGTCGTACGCGTACAGCTCATAGACCCCGGTCCGGTTGCTGTTAACGAGCACATGTTCCGGGTTGCCCGAAGCTATCTGGATGGACACCCGGGGGAGGCGGAACCTCTTCTTCCAGGGGGCGTCCGCATCCAAGAGGGGCTCGAACACGCCCCGCCGGCTCCCCTCACACTAAATCACTCTTTCTGAGTCGCACGGTTGCCGGCGGCGATGGGCATGAGCTACGCCGAGTCACCCCTCAGCAACGTAGTGACCGACGAACGCTAAGAGGCTCAGCGGACCCTGTGAGCCCTCACGCCGGCGGTGACGCCCTCGGACCGAGGCTGGTCGGATCGGGGCTCACTGGAGCCTGAGAGTGATGAGGAGGACGGCGACGACGAGGGTTGATGCCACTACTCCTTTCAGCACCCGCTCAAAGCGCAGTCCGCTTTCTGCCAGGAGGGGGTCTCCCAGTCGTCTCTTCAGCGCCTTGTACGGCCTCGATGCGTTGATCTCCACGTAGGCGGTCGTGAGTCCGAACGCGCCCCCGGCGATGGCCTGCGGGGCGAGCGAGTTCGTCTGCGCCACGAACCCGGCAATCGCAGGGAGGAACCCCCAGCTGAACGCGAACCATCCTTCCGTGTGGAACCTGCCTTCAAACAGCTCGAGGTTGTAAGCCAGCAGGAAGAAGAGTTCAGCCAGGCCGACCGGGATCAACCAAGGCGCGTGGCTCAGCGCAAGGTAAAGACCGAGTGAGAGCGCAGGCACAAGGGCCAATACCGCGAGAGCCTCGAGTTGCGTCCTCGAAAGGAAGGTCCCCCACGGCTTGTTCGGAGCAAGAGCGTCCAGGGCATGGGCCGAAATCCCTACAGCCAGCAGGTAGACCATCGAGATTTCCCCCACCCTCACCCAGTCGATGCCACCAGGAGCGAGCATAGAGCCAGTCACGACGTAGCTGACATTCATGAGGGTGTACGGTACGAACGCCATCCCCACGAAGAGCCTGAAACGGGGCGGACCGAACTTGGGGACGTACCACTCGTTTCTCCGAGTTGGACCTTCGTCCTCCCCAGTCACGTCGGCATCCGGACCGTGCTGGTCTATTGACTGTTCCGCCTTCGCCCGCGCCAAGCATAAGGGTCACCAAAGTCCGGGCATGCGATGGACGGTGCCGCGGAGCACGGACGAAGCGAAGAGATGCACGCCGCGGCCTTGGAGATCTTCGGAGGACTGGCGACGTCATACGAGACAGTGCTGAACGTCGCAACCCTCGCCCAGGACAGGTACTGGAAGCGCTGGGCGTACGAAAACGCGGGCGTGAAGCCGGGCGAGCGCGTGCTGGACATCGGTAGCGGGACGTGCCTCCTCGAGGACAAGCTCGACCGGGTCGGGTGTTCCATGGTGGGCGTCGACCTCACCGAAGAGATGATTCGAATCGGATTGTCGAAGAGGATATCGAGCGTGGAAGGCCTGGTCCAAGGCGACGCGGAGTCGCTCCCCTTCCCAGACGGAACGTTCGACGCGGTGGTTTCCTGCTATGTGCCGAAGTACGTAGACATTGCAAGGTTCGCCAGTGAGTCATCCAGGGTCCTGAAGGAAGGTGGCAGAGTCGCCCTCTACGACTTTGTCCGCCCGCGTGGGCCGTATTCCCCTTTCCTGAAGCTGTACATCGGGGGAGTGCTCCCGGCCGTCGGGCGCTTCCTAGAGTTCGCAAAGAGCGAGGCGGCGACCACGTTCAAGAACCTCCCGTGTATCATCGATCAGACAAGGTGGGACGAGAGCATAGCGGAAGCCTTCGAGCGCGAAGGCGTGCAGAGGCGGACCCTCAGAACCCTCTCGCATGGGGCCGTGGGCGCCTACTTCGGAGCGAAGACGCGTGTAGCCCTTAGATAACCGCGCAGCCGGCTCTGGGGCCATGCCGTCCGACGCCTTCTGGGAGGACCTGTGGAAGCGGGAGTCGGCGTTCATGGCGGCCGCGCGACCGGAGTTCCGCCACGGCGTGTCGTTCGTCGGAGTCTCCGACATCGCGGGTCAGTTCTACTGCGAATACAAGGTCGAGAACGCCGTGGCGATGGGAGAGATTCCGACCGAGACCAAAGAGACTGGGACGCGCCTTCACGACGAGCTTGTCCCGGGCGTGAGTATCACGCCGAAGGCGTTCGCGAAGCTGGTGAGCAGGAAGGTGCCGAGCTACGCCGTGCTGGGGGTCTGGGGGAGCGTGGGGGGACTGCGTATCATCGGGATGCCCGACCACATAGTGTGGGCGGGGGGAAAGCCGCTCTGGCTGGTCGAGCTGAAGACCACCAAAGGCGACCCCGGCCGGCTCTGGGACGATCAGGCGGTGCAGGCGAGGATCTATGGGCTGTTATTGTACACGATGGGCCTCGACTGCTCCGAACTGCGCCTCGCGGTCGTCAGGGTGAAGGCAGACGAGCTGTCGGAGGATGAGAAGAAGCGCTGGGTACGGAAAGTGTCGGGAGCGTTGATGGGTGGGAAGGTCGCCCGACTGGAGTCTGAGTACCGGGGGGCTGTAAAGGTGCACGTCATGGCTCACGACGTCCCCGCCGCGCTGGCGAGCATAGGGTCGAAGCGCGGATACTGGACGGGCGAGAGGGAGCCGACTTCGAGCACCAGTGCGGCGAAGTGCCGCGCCTGCGAGTACTGCCAGGTGTGCGACAGGTCGCTCGCGCGGACGCCTTCATGATGCGGAGGAGTCTGGCTCCTTCGGGACGACCTTCTTTGATCCCCTGAGGGCCGACGCCGCGGCCGCAACTATCGACAGACCGGCCCCGATGTAATAGGCAAGCCGCAGAGAGGACTCGAACGCCGACGCGATCGCGTTCGGGAAGAATGTCTTGCTTGTGAGGTAGCTGAGGACCGCCGGGGAGAGCGAGGCCTTGGCCTGGGCGAGCTGGGGAGACGCGAGCAGCGTTCCGATGGGGTTCTCGCCTAGGAACGCGGCGAAGAGCGCGCTCGTCGGAGGGATGTTCATGAAGGTCTGGGAGAGGTTGGGGGCCCCGGCCTGGGCGACAGCCGTGGCAAGGGCGGACGGAAGGCTCCCGGAGAGAGCTGAGAGGACAATCGAGAAGAATACCGCGATGCTCGCCGTCTGGCCTACGTTCTGCAGCGTCGCACGCATGCCCGACGCCGCCCCCCGGTTCTCCGGCGGGACGGAGTTCATGATAGAGACCGTGTTGGGGGACGCGAAGAGGCCCCCTCCCAGACCCATCACGAAGAGTATGACGCCGAACTCCCAGAGCACGAAGTTGTACGGGAGTGCGGACAGCAGCAGGAAGGACGCGGCGGTTATGATCATGCCGGCGGTGGCCAGGCCCCGGGCGCCTCGCCTGTCAGACAGCCTCCCGCTGATCGGCCCCATCACGACGAAACCGAGCAGCATCGGCGTGATGTAGACCCCAGACCACAGGGGGGTCGAGGAGTAGGCGTAGCCGTGGAGCGGGAGCCAGATGCCCTGCAGCAGAATGATCAGGACTATCTGCACTCCTCCCCTCCCCATCGCGCCGAGGAATCCAGCAAAGTTCCCCGCGCTGAAGGGCCTGATCTTGAAGAGGTCAATCCTGAACATGGGCGACTCGACGTGTGCTTCGATGAGCGGAAAAGCGAGCAAGAGCGCGGCCCCTCCGACGAGGGAGGCAATCACCCAGGGGTTGCCCCACCCCATCGGGGCAGAGCCGTAAGGGAGGAGGCCGTAGCTGACGCCGAGGAGGAGGAGCGTGAGCCCTGCCCCGAACGCGAGGTTCCCCCAGACGTCCAGCTTCTGGTTCCTGTTTATCACTCCGACCTCCTTAAGTCTGAGGTACGACCATATCGTCCCGAAGATGCCGATGGGCACGCTCACGAGGAAGATGAACCGCCAGTCGTAGTACGCGAGGACGCCACCCATGACCAGCCCGATCAGCGAGCCGGCCAGGACCGAGACCATGTTTATCCCGAGCGCCTGGCCGCGCTCGTTCTCCGGGAACGCGTCAGTGATGATTGCGGCGCCGTTGGCGAACAGGAAGGCGCCGCCAACGCCCTGGACCATTCTGAAGATGATCAGTTCGAGGGCGCCGAGGGTGCCTGTGTTGGGGGTGAGGAAGGCCAGGATCGTGCCGACTGTGAAGATGGCGAACCCCAGGTTGTAGAGCCTCACCCTCCCGAACATGTCGGAGATCCTGCCGAACGTCACCAGGAGGGTGGACGTGCAGATGCTGTACCCGAAAAGGAGCCAGATCAGGTACTGGAACGAGTTCAGCGGGTTGATCTGAATCCCGTTGAATATCGCCGGGAGCGAAATCAAGACGATGGTCGCGTCGAGCGACGCCATCAGAGTGCCGATGGTGGTGTTCGAAAGCGCCACCCACTTGTACTGCAAGTAAACCGCTGGGAGAAGCCGTCGACCGTCCCTCCCTTATGAAACTACCCCTCCGGCTCACCGTCGCTTGGGGCCGCGGCCCTCGCGAGCCGGTTCGCGGCCAGGCGTTGCCTCTCACAGCCGAAGCAAGAGTTCCCCGAGCGCCTTCGGGGTGTCTGTCATATAGGTCGGTCCGGCCCTCGCTATCTCCGGCTCCGTCCCGTAGCCGTAGAGGACGCCTACCGAGTCGATTCCCGCTGCCTTTGCCCCTCTGACATCGTACTCCCGGTCCCCCACCATCAGATAGCCGGCCCGCCGCCCGCCGAAGACGTCCATCACGCGTCTGATGAGGTCGCGCTTTTCCGACATTCCGCCGTCGAGCCTGCTCCCCGCGACCAGTTCGAAGAACCGTTCGAGGCCGAAGTGCCTTATCACGGCGTTTGCCTGGACGGTCGGCTTGGTGGTCGCGACGGCGAGCCTCCTCTGTCCCCCGCCCTCTGCTAGGCGCGCGAGCACCTCCCTCATCCCCGGGAATACGGAAGCCTCGAACATGCCGACCCTCTCGTACCTCTCCCTGTACTTCGCAACCAGTCTCTCCACCAGTGAGCCTGTCGCGCGCTCGCCCGCCAGTTTTCTGAAAGACTCGCGCAGCGGCGGCCCTATCATCCAGACGTAGTCGGCCCTTTCCTGACCGAGCTCGGAGAGCCCCAGCGACCTCAGCGCGTAGTTCACGCTCTCCCAGATTCCTGCCTTCGAGTCGATGATCGTCCCGTCGAGGTCGAAAATCAGGCGATCGTGCATCCGATGGGGGCAGGCCTTCCCTGGTTAAATCTCCAGCCGGGCAGTCGCGGCGGCGGTAGACGGCGTCGAGCACCCCGGCGGCTCCCTCTCCGTGCCCTGGTCTACCACCTGTCCCAATGGGCGGTCTCCGAGACTGGCGCCCGCAGACCAGGCCTGAACCTCGACCCCTTCGTGTAGGCCACCGGGAGCAGGCCCGCCTGCATGACCTCGTTGAACGGGATTCCGAGGAGCCCTGCGGCTTCCGCTTCCATGTTCAGATGGATGGTCGTGAATGTCATGCCGAGTCCTCTGGCGCGGCCGGCGAGCATGAAGCTCCACGCCGCCGGGTAGACTGTCCCCCAGCGCGCGGCCTGGGCAGGTATGCCTGAACCGTCGGCTCGGCCCGACACGCACGGGATGACGTGCACGGGCACCTCCTCAAGGTGCTCGTACAGGTGAAGTTCGGACCGGAACCTCCGCCTCGTCGCATCCTCCCAGGGCGAGCCGCCAGAGTCACTGCTCGCGGGCTTCGGAGGGGAAGCGAAGTAGCGCTCGGAGCACTTCCTGTATATCTGCGCCAGCGACCTTCTTTTGCCCTCGTCGGTCACGACTACGAAGTGCACCCGCAGGCCGTTCCCCGCGTTGGGCGCCTGTGATGCGATGTCTATGCACTCCTCGATTACCCGCCGCTCGACGGGCCTCCTGAGGTCCAGACGCCTCCGGACTGCCCTGGTTGTAGTCAGCAGTTCGTCAGGAGATAGGACGACCATCGGGCCGAACTTGCTCCGTCGCGAAATAAAGGCTTGGAGCGGGCCGGATCAGCGGGCCTTCTCCAGGCCGAGCGGGGGGACGCCGCAGGACGACGTCAGCTTGTCCTCCACCCAGGCGATCACGTCTCTAAGCTCGTTCTTCTGCGCCCCTGTGAGCTCCTTTTCACTCTGCTTCATGGTGCTCGCCCGAATCACTCCCCTTTGTGCGAGGACCTCCTTGCGCACGGCGAGGCCGAGTTCGCTGCAGTAGTAGACGAGCGGGAGCGTGCCGAGATAGATGTCGAGCGCCTTCCCTCTGTCCCCCGCCGCGAACGAGTCGTACATCGCGACGAGATACTCTGGCGTGGGGGATGACGTCATTACGCCCACCGCCCCGTGGACGAGGTCCCAGTACGAGTCCCTACCGTAGTATGCGCTGAAGACCTTCAGCCGGTCGCCTGTGGCAGACCGCAACCTCTCCATCTTGAGCGGGGTCGGCGGGTCTTCGAGCTTCAGGTACTGCGCATTTGATATCTCCGCGTTCAGACGGCGGATAAGGTCCACGTCCATCCTCGGGCGGTCGAGTTGTGGGAAGTCCTGGACCACGATAGGAATCTCTATCCTGTCGCCGACCGAAGAGAAGTATTCGAAGATCGCGTCGCTGTCGGAGCTCCCCGAGCCTACCCTCAGGCGTCTCGGAGGGGCTATCATGACCGCCGACGCTCCGCTGTCCTGAGCGTCGATGCTAGAGCGTACGGTCGACTCTGTGCTCTCGCTGCCCGTCCCGACCACTATGGGGAGTCTGCCCCCCAGCATCTCGAACGTGGCCGCCAGAATCTCCTGCTTCTCGCCGTCGGAGAGCAAGTCGCGCTCGGCCGACTCGCCGAGGACCGTGAGCCCGCCGACCTTGGCCGCGACACAGTACTCTATGAGGCGGCGGTAGTCTTTCAGGTCGAACTCTCGCCGCTCATCGAGGGGAGAGACTGCCACCACGAACACGCCAGAGAGGGGAGGACGCACAGAGCGTGTCGGGCGCCGCTGTTGTATTAAGCCCTCTCCTCGGATCCGGGGAACCTCGGCCTGAGGAGCGCGGCACAGAAGACCCATTAGAGCGAGTAGGGGCTGCAGGCCGTATGCCCCCCAAGGCCGAGATGTCAGGCGCTGTCGACGCGCCTGCTCTCATGGGTCGGTATGACGTCGTAGTCGTCGGAGCTGGGATACTGGGCGCCGCGTCGGCCTTCCATCTGAAGAGAAACAGCCCGAACAGACGCGTCCTCCTTCTCGACAGGTTCGGCGCGCCTGGGCAGGGGAACACAGGCAGGAGCAATGCGATGTTCAGGAACACGTTCACGTCGAACGACAACCAGATCCTGTCTGACTCCACGATAGAGTGCTACCTCAAGGTCCAGAGCGAGGGGACCGATCTAGGACTGCAGCGAATCGGATACCTATGGTTGATGAGCAACGCACAGCTGAGTGCGAGTGAGGGAGCCCTGCGCCTCATGGACAGGAACGGGATACACACGCGGCGGTTCGCTAGGGCCGAGATTGAGGAGAGGATGCCAGGGCTGCGGGCCGACCTCAGTTCGGATGGAGAGGCGGAGCTGATGGGCTTGCCTGACGTCGACGGCGGCGTGTTCGGGCCGAAGTGCGGCAGGCTCGACCCCGACAAGCTTGTGAGGCATTACGTCAGAGAGTTCACGCGAATCGGGGGACTGACGGCGTTCAGCACGAACGTCGACCGACTCCTCGTAGGTCCATCGAAGAGGCTGGGGATTGACGGCGAGCCGTTCGTATGGCAGGAGTCTAGAGTGGAAGGAGTCCAAGTGAGCGGCGCCGTGAACGGCGCCATCGGTGCCGACGCGGTGGTACTTGCGTGCGGCGCTTGGGGGAACCAGCTCCTCGGGCCGGTCGGGATAGACGGGCACGTCGGAGCGAAGAAGAGGCAGCTATTCAGCGTCTCGACGAAGGGCTCGCCCCCGCTTGGAAGGCTCCTCCACACCAAGGGCTTCAATGACCTCGGCCTTCCTCCCCTCGTCGTCCTCCCGAAGGCCGGCGTACACTTCAGGCCCGCGGCGGAAGAGGGTGACTTCTGGATTGGGTGTGAAGACGAGGTGAACAGACCCCTAATCAATGTGCCAGAGAGAAGTCTGGAAGGGTACGAGGCAGAGCGGTCGTTCTACGAGCGCAGCGTCAGCCCGGTGCTTTCGGCGTACTTCCCTCAGTTCAAGAGCGCGGCAGTGAAGGCGATGTGGGCAGGGCTGTATTCCTACAACACGCTGGACTACCTCCCGTTCGTCTTCCGCCAAGGGAACCTCATAGCCGTCGGGGGCGACAGCGGGAGCGGCATCATGAAAGGCGACTCGCTAGGAAGGATAGTCGATGCCGTCTACAGGGAAGCCGACGAAGTCTCGCTGTATGGCGGCGTTCAGTACGACCCCTCGAGGATAGGCTTCGAACGCAGACGCGTGGAGAGGGAGGGGTGGGTCATCTGACCCTCGCGCACAGGCGCGGATGAGGCGAATGCGCAGGTTTAATACACCCAGAGTTGTCGCGTGAAAGGACTGCAATGGTCAACTGCGCAAAGTGCGGCAAGGAAATCCCCGCAGGCCAAGAAGTGAAGAAAGGCTTCTTGATGAAGAAGTCCTACCACAAGGAATGCGCGGCGTAGGGATTCCCAGCAGGCCAAAACCTCCGACCCGTGGTGATTCCGCACCCGGCTGCAAGCCGTAGCGGAAGATGAAACACCTTCCATTATCTGCGCTGACGTTCTTTACCCGGACCCTTGTAGCGACGGAGCGAAACCGCGAGGTCGAACAGTGGCTGCCGCCGTCAGGCCTCGCAGCCGTGGGCGACGCAATGGGGTGGAGGTGTGGAGCTGCGCGGAAGTTCTCCCATCATGGTTAAAGCGAGGCATCAAGTGCCCGCGAGCGTGCTCTCCGGGGCCAAGGCGATTCTGATCCTTTCATTACTTGCGCTCTCCTCGCTGCTCGTCGCGGTCCCGGTGACGCAGGTCAGCGCCGACACTGGCTCGCCTTCGCTGGGAGCGGTCAACTCTGTCGTTACACCCACCTCGTTCACGCCGTCGGTCAGCAATGTGACCGTCCTGCTCGGCACCATGTATGTGACGAAGATCGACACGACCGCGGTGGACCCTGATACGAACCTGCTGGCCCTCAACTTCAGCGGTGTCTCGTTCTCTGCTGCGACGTTCTGGCTCATACTGAGCATGGGCACTGAGACATCCAACAGAACAGGCGACGCGCAGTACTCGCCGAAGTTCTCTGTGGCCGACTTCTGTGCCAACGCTGCTGGCCACTTCACTGCTCTGACGAACGCCAACGGGACGTTCTATATCGGGTGGCTCGGGACAGGCGCCTGCTCTGTCTCTCCCACTCCCGCGGGCGTGACGCCCGTGGTCGTGGGACCCATACCCGTCCTGGCTACGGCGGCCTACAAATACATCAAAGTCTATGACGGGTCGGCGGTTGAGGCAGTCGCAGCCCAGCAGCTGATAATCTCAAACTCGGTCACCGTGGCCACCACGACGACTGCCACATCTGTCTCGACGACCACCTCGCTGACTACGAACTCGTCGACTCTGACGTTTGTCTCCCCGACGACGCAGTTCGCTACGATCACTGTGACGACTGTGCAGGCATATACATTCACGAACACCGAGACAGTCGGCCCCACGGTCACATCCGTATCTGTCTTGAGCGAGACGCAGACGCAGCTCTCGACGAGCACGGCGACAGTACTCAGCACCTCGACTCAGACGACCACAACGACGGTGAACTCGGGGTCGTCGTCATCGATGGACGTCCTTTACGTGGTGATAGTTGTCGTCGTGGTGGTCGCGCTCGCAGCCATCGCATGGCTCCTGCTCAGACGGGGGAGAGCAGGGGCCGCCGTCTGAAGCAGGTAGTGCCCGAATTCACCTGAGTCCGGCGACTACGCCTCTGAGCTCGATGAGGTGCTCTGCGCCGTGTACAGTTCGTTCCTCTGGAAGACGCACCCTCCCGTTGGAGCCGGGATTCCGCTCACCTGAATGGGCGTTCCGAGATTGCAGTCCTGGAGGACGCTCGGCGTCGTGTATGGGATGCCCAGGTAGGTGCAGACGAAGATGCCGTTCGTCCTCGCGGAGGCAGCATCCTGATATGAGCAGCCTTCGCTCCGGAGATTCGACACCAGTGTGAGATTGGCGAGGATAGCGTCGCCTTGGTAGACGTGGACCGAATCGTTTCCTTGGCCGGCCAGCGTGTAGAGTCCCGAGAACGTCATCAGGAATGGAGCGTAGCTCAGCCTGCACCCGAGATATGGCACCAGCGTCCCGCTGACCGACAGAATCGTCCCCGTCCCCTGCAGGTCGCAGTCAGTGCTGACATCCCCAATGTACGACTGACCCCTGTAGGAGCAGCTGACCGTCGTGTGCGGCCCGAGGTCTGACGTCGGCAGACCAAGAACAGAGACCGTGTCTTGGAGCGAGCAGGCCCCAGATACTTCGATTTCATTAGTGTTGAATACGGACAGGAACGTATGCCATACGGGAGCCGGACCCGGGAAGATGATCCCTTCTGCCACGGGGACTCCGTAATACAGAGCCGCTACGACGACCACGCACACCGCTGCCACGGCCGCGACTTTCTTCCCGCGCCTTGGACCAGGGATGACCCAGTCCTCGTCATTCCCGTCCTTCGCCATCACGATAAGCGCACGGCCATTTGCATCACCTCTTCGTGATGTCGCCGAGAGCCTTTTGCATATCGCCCCCACGTAGCTGCTTGCCGGTGCCTCCCGGACGCGCATCCCGGCTTTCGGAAGCTAGCGAACCTGCTTAAACCTCTCCTGGCCGGTCTTGTTGGACTGGCGAACGCAGTCCCAAAAGGGCGGCAGGGTTGTCAAGCATCAGGCTTGATACCGGTGAGCTCGCAGCTCACCTGCCACAAGCGGCGAGCCTCGACATCGTCGTACGACTCTTTCGACGACTTGGCCTCTTTCGTACCAGAGAAGTATTTGCCGCTGACGCCGTCCACGTCAGGGGAGATCGCGAGGAAGACAGGACCCTCCGCCCCACGCTCAGGGCTCTTGAAGAAGGGGCGCCCGATTTTGACTCCAAGAGCGAGGAGCCCGCCTGCTGTGTTGCCCCAATGCGTCCGGACCACACCAGGGTGAACGCAGTTGGCAGTGACGCGAGTACCTTCAAGCCTCCGCGCGAGTTCGCGTGTGAAGAGGACCTGCGCGAGCTTCGCCTGTGAATAGGCCTTCATCGCACCATACCCTTTCTGCAGTTGCAGGTTGTCGAAGTCGATGTGGCCCGAGAAGTGGGCATCAGATGTCACGTTGACCACGCGGGAAGGGGCGCTCGCCTTCAGGGTGTCCATGAGCAGGTTGGTCAGAAGGAAGTGCGAAAGGTAGTTGACGGCGAAGTTGCTCTCGACCCCGTCCGGGCCGACCGACCTTGCGCCGAGGATCACCCCGGCGTTGTTCAGCAGTACATGCAGCGACGCGTGGCTCTCCCGGAAGGTCTCGGCGAGCTTCCTCACCGAGCCCATCGAGTTCAGATCTGCAACCAGCAGCTCAACCGACTGGTTGCCGCTCTCCGACTTCACTCCCGCCAGCGCCTCCCTTCCCTTTGCCTCGTCCCTTGCCACCATGACAACAGTGACTCCAGTCTTGGCGAGCTTCGCGGACGCTGCCCTCCCTATACCGGAGTTCGCACCGGTGACGAGACAGACCCTGCCAGCCAACGACCCGAAGCGAAGAGGATGGCTGTTATTAGGCTGCGTAGTCACGCAACGGATAATATCGTCTGTAGCGAGCACCGTTCCCGTGAGTCGCGTGGACATAACGAGTGAAGAAACGAAAGTCAGGTGTCAGGACGGGACGCAGATTGCGGCATATCTCTCGCGCCCTGTTTCAGGGCGACACCCAGGCATAATCGTGATACACGAGATTTTTGGCCTGAACGACCAAATCAGGGGCGTGGCTAGGCGGTACGCGGAACAAGGGTTCGTCGCCCTTGCGCCCCACCTGTTCACACGCTTCGGGGACTTCCTGACTGAGAAGAACATCGAGAGGGCGATGTCGAAGATGTGGACAGTCCCTCCCGACAAGCGGAACGACCCCGCTACACTCCAGACCCTCATGGCCACCATGTCGGAGGAAGATAGGAAACTTGTGAACCTGCTGCTCGTCAAGAGAGGAGAGATGGAGAAGGACATGGTGAAGGACGTCCTGAGCTGCACCGACCACCTCAAGGGGATGAGTGAGGTCCACGGCGACAGGCTCGGCATCACAGGTTTCTGCATGGGAGGTGGGCTGGCGTACCAGCTCTCCACCATGTACCCGTTCGGCGCGACCGTCCCGTTCTACGGTGCCAACCCGAGTCCCATCGAGGCCGTGGCGGACATCACAGGGCCGGTCTTCGGCATATACGCGGGAGAGGACCAGCGCATAGACTCAGGCATCCCTGTACTGGTCGAGAACATGGTAAAGTACAGGAAGGCGTTCGAAATCAAGGTGTACAAGGGGGTGCAGCACGCCTTCTTCAACGAAAGGCGTGAGGTCTACAACAAGCCCGCGGCCGACGACGCGTGGGAGAGGACGATTTCTTTCTTCACCAAGAACCTATCGACAGATCAGGGTCGGCCATGACCACCAGGAAGGACGAGGGCATCATCTGGGACTGCTTTGTGAACTGGTCAGAAACCCTCCATTGGATCGACGAGCATCGGAGTTTGACCATAGGCAAGCGCGACCGGACTGAACCCACTCAGTAGCGGGGCATACCCGGGTCGACCTCTCGGGCCCAGGCGTCAATCCCCCCTTGCAGGTTTCTTACGGAACTGAAGCCCGACCTTCTCAGGTAGGAGACGGCCTGAGTGCTTCTGACACCGACGTGGCAGTACACGATGATCTCGCTCTCAGGTTCCAGCTCGCCCTTCCTCTGTGGAAGTTCGCCTAGGGGCATCAGGCGAGCGCCCTGCAGATGGCAGAGCTCATACTCCAGAGGCTCCCGCACGTCCAGAAGGATGACCTTGCCTCTCGCTTCAAGGGCAGCCTTCAGCTCCGTCGGGGTAACATTGAACCCGACTGCCTTCGGGGCGCCCCTAAGGCCGCAGAACTCTTCGTAGTCGACCAGCTTGGTGACGGAAGGGTTGCTTCCGCAGACGGCGCACCTGGGGTCCTTTTTCAGCCGCACCTCCTCGAAGGACGCTTCCAGCCCGTCGAAGACTAGAATCCTCCCAACCAGCGGGGCTCCGATTCCGAGCAGGACCTGCACCGCCTGCGCCGCCTGGATGGCGCCCATGATGCCAGGGACCACCCCAAGAACGCCCGCGTCCTCGCACGACTTCACCGAGGCCGCGGGGGGCGGGACAGGACTCAGACACCTGTAGCAAGGGCCCAAGAGCGAGAAGAAGACTGAAGCCTGCCCCTCGAGTCCTAGCACGCTCGCGTAGACGTCAGGCTTCCTGAGCAGCACGCAGGCGTCGTTGATAAGATACCGGGCGGGGAGGTTGTCTGTGGCGTCGACCACCGCCTCATAGGCGCCCAGCACTTCCAGCGCATTATTCGAGTCTAGCCTGCTGTCGTGCGCGACGACCTCGACGTTGGGGTTGATTCGCTGGAGCCTCTCCTTCGCGACCTCGACCTTCTTCCTCCCGACGTCGCCCTCATCGAACAGGAACTGCCTCTGCAGATTGGAGACCTCCACGTCGTCTCCATCTATGAGACAGATCTTCCCCACCCCTGCCGCAGTCAGGTAGACGGCCGCGGGAGTGCCGAGTCCCCCTACGCCGACGACTGCGACCGAAGACCCCTTCAGTCTCCTCTGCCCCACTGGACCTATCTCAGGCATCACAAGTTGCCTGCTATAGCGCAGCGCCTCTGGCGCAGTGAGCGGGACGCTTCGGGGCATCAACGCGGAGTCCAATGAGCTCGTTCTAGATAGAGCTTCAGCCTGTCGGAAGCCAAGGCGGCCCAACGGTTCCCACACGACCGCCCCGCACAAACTTAAAGCAGAGGGGCTAGGACAGCAGGCAGAATGCCGGGACTGGGTGACACTGCGCCCGAGTTCGCGCTATATGACCAAGACAGGAAGGTCAGGAAGAGTGCAGAGTTCCTGGTTGAGGGTCGCAAGACGGTATTCGCCTTCTATCCCGGAGCGTTCACCGGGGTCTGCACTCAGGAAATGTGCACCTTCAGGGACATGTATGGGGAGCTCGAGAAGCTGAAGGGGAACGTCGTCGGGATATCTGTGGACGCGCCCTTTGCACAGAAGGCCTTCGCCGAGAAGAACGGTCTAACGTTCCCCCTGCTTTGCGACTTCAAGCGTGACGTAATCCGGAGGTACGGGGTCGTCTGGAATAACCTCGGAGGCGTCGAAGGCTACGACGTCGCTAACAGGGCAATTTTCCTGGTGGACGGCCGCGGGAAGATCACCTTCAAGTGGGTCGCGCCTGAGCCGGGGAAGCTACCAGACTTCGAGGCAATCAAGAAGGCGCTGGCGTAGGCTCTTATCCCTCTGATGACATCAGTCCGGGGGTTTGCCGCATGAGTGGCAGTTCAGGAGGGCGGACCGTGGGTGGGACTTTACTCGAGAATGAACAAATTGGTGAGTGGGGATGCCGGTAGGATTTTGAGCCTGGTAGCTTTGGTGATGTTGGACGCTCTGACATCTCGGGCTAGCCTTGGTAGTGCCCGCGGTATAGAGTACCCCCAATACCACGGGCAATCAGGCAGCGGCCAAAGTCGCTTCTGACTGCGACGGAGTCGATGTGGTCGGGGGAGGATGAAGAGGACTTTCGTGGATGAGAAGATGGTCCCCCTACGAGCGAGTCATGGGGGTTCCTCTCGTCCCGCGTCGACTACGAGCACCCTGCCTTAGGCGCCTCCATCAGGTATGAAGGCACTGTGGAGAGGTACGGCTGGGAGCCAGTCGAGACAGGCGAGGTCCTCTGGTGGCATCAGGCTTGCAGATTAGCGAAGCCGGGGCACAACCTATGGTCAGCCCTCGTCAGACTCTGTGAAAAGCTCCACTCGAGCATTTCAGACTCGTGTTTTTAAATTAAGGACTGACCCATGCTACCGATGGGAACGTCTGTTCCCGAGACGAAGAGCCTAGGGTTCTACTTTAGGATGATTGGTTTCATCTCTCTGTTGCTCCTCGGTCTGGGCATCATGTTCGGGGTCTTCTCCTACTTCATCGAATTCGGGTATTTTGTGCCGCACCTCAGCGGTGCGCCAGCGGGGGACCTGGGTTGGCTAGGCCTCGGGGTTGTGGCCGCAATTCTCATGCTCGTGATGGCGGCCCTGATCATCGTGTGCGGAGCACAGGCCAGAAGAGGGGTCTTTCCAGAAAAAACCGTTCTGACGGTCCTTCTTCTTGCTGCAATAGCATTCGTATTGAGTGGAGTCGGAATGATCTCACTCTACTCGACATGTGGATTTAGCTGCCGCTACTCTGACTTGAGCACGGTAATCGACGGCGGCATCATCTCGTTGATAGCGGGGGTCATGTTGATTGTCACATTTACGATCTCTAGGGGGCAGACACTCTCTGCAAGAGTCATGAGGTCGATGTTCGGACTTATCTTTGGCATACTGGTTATGTTCCAAGTGTACTGGTATACAGTGGGGGCTACTGGTGTACAGTGGGGGTTCTACGGCATCCTTCAGTATCTGGCCAGCGTCGGCACATCCGGCAACTTTAGTGCGCCCCTTCTCCAAAACATCAACTCCCTGTTCAACCCTCTTGGTGTTTTGGACTGGAGCTATTTCACTGGAGAGGCAGTAATGCTAGCTACCGTTGGACTCGTGACGTATGCGGTCATGGCGAAGAGCAGGGCCGTCGCCGTAGCGACTTCATTCATCATAGTGCTCGTCGGCGCCCTTGTATTTGCTATCGGGTTGGTGTGGAGTTCTCTCTCGCAACTGGCGGCATACGGTTTTTGGAGCTTCGTCAGCAGCACCCCCATTCAGGGCGTCATGCCCGCGATCGCCGAGGTCGTGTTTGTGGTCGCAGGGTTCCTGCTCATTGCGGCTGCGTGTTTGGGAATGGCTGTGCAGGGACAGGGCCTCGGGAAGCTCATGGTGATGGTGCCTGCTTCGGATCAGGTCTCGAGTCAGCCTGTAGCAGGTGTTCCAGCTTCTGGGCAGGCAACCGCTGGCCCGTAAACTCTGCCCCGCGTGTGGAACCCAGTACCCGGCAGAAGATGCATGCTACGGGAAGTGTGGCACGAAGTCGGGTTAGTGTGGGCGTGTTCAGTATCAAACGTGGCCCTCGCGGGAGGTGGGGGAACATACCGGACGAGAGGATGTACAGAAGGAATGAACTTCTCGGGAAGTAGGTCGTAACAGGCGATGCGAAGGTGACTGGAACTGTCAAGGACGTCGTGTTCGATGGGAGTGGATGCCCTGACATCACAATCGAGTTAAGAGGCGGAAAAGAGTCGTTCGTGCATATGTCGCCGATTTATTGGGCATGCTGCTTTGAACCAAGGCGGGCCGCGGGTGGGATTTGAACCCACGATCTAAAGGTGACTGCGCGTGCTCCACAGCCTCCTATGTTAACCAAGCTGTGCCGGTGGCATCCGCCACCCGACTACACCACCGCGGCCACGCAGTTTCAGGCCATTTGATGCGATATAAGACTTAGAGCAAGAGGAGGCTGGCGAGCACGACGCCATTCTTCGCCGACCTAGTGGCCGAAAGATATATATCGCGATATATCAAGTAATGTCGCGATATGATGTTCGGCGGACCTTGGATGCGACAGCACAGATGGATGCAGCGGGGCGATGCGAGGGTAATCGTCCTGAAGGCGCTGAGCCAGAAGCCCATGCACGGGTACGAAGTGATCAAGGAGATCTCCGAGATGTTCGGGGGGATGTACGCCCCGAGCGCGGGCGTGGTGTATCCGACCCTTCAGTGGCTCGAAGACGAGAGCCTGGTGAGTTCGAACACCGAGGATGGGGGAAAGAAAGTCTACAGAATCAACGAGGCCGGGAAAAAGTTTCTCGCCAAAGGCCAGCAGAAGCTGGACAGGCTGATGGAATTCCAGAAGAGGGTTCCCCATGAGAGGTTGGAGATGATCAAGGCGGGCAGGGACCTGCAGCGCACCGCGATGTCGGCGCTCCCCGGAATCAGCGAAGCGAAAGCCAAGCAGGCGACCAAGATCCTCAACGAAGCACAGTCCAAGCTCGCCGAGCTGATAGAGCAATGAGAGTGCCCTTCGCCGAGGCGCTCTCTGTCCTCTTCGGAGCCGTCTTTGGTCTTTGCGCCGGTACGGCAAACTGCCTGCTCACGACACTGGGCGGACGCTCGGCGGTGCGGCGGGGCATCTCGCACATCGTGATAATACTTGTGATAATAATCATCATCCTGGTGGTCCTAATCTTCCTTTCGCTGTAAGGGAAAGCCCGTCGTGTCTGAGTTGGCCGAGGAAGGCTGGGCCGAGGATGCCCGAAGTTGGACAGAGCGTGTTGATGGAGCAAGACCTGCCCGCTCAGCCTCTCGCGAGACGTCGAAGGGGAAGCGGTACGTCGTTGTCTACGACGACGACTGCGGTCCGTGCGTGAGGTTCAAGAAGTTCGTCGAGTTCCTCGACGCCAAGCATCGTCTGGGGTTTGCTTCACTCGTAGAGGCTGACAGGTCGGGTATGCTCGCCACCATCGCGCCTGCGCTGAGGTTCAGGTCGTTCCATCTGGTATCCCCAGAAGGGAAGCACTGGAGCGGAGGGGACGCGGTGCCCAGCCTCATGACAGCCCTCCCATGGGGAGCTACTGTTTCGCAGATTATGGAGTCGAAGCCCTCAAAGGCTCTGGTCGGGCTTGCCTACTCGTTACTGTCAAGGGCTCACGAGTCTGGGACTTGCAGGCGCGTGCAAGCAGGGTCAGGCTGAGCCTACAGGACGTCCGCCTGCGCGTAGAGTGTGTCCAAGTGACTTACAGCAGGCGGTCGACGGAATACTTGCCGCCGCCCAAGAGCACGAGGGCCAAGGCGGCACCAAGGAAGAACAGATCCTTCTCGTAGTCGCCGAACTTGGACTTCCCGAGCTTCTTCCCGGTGGCGATTATTCCTAGGAACTCGAGCACGAAGAGCGCAGCCACCACGGGCGTCAGGAATCCCACTACGAGCGACAGTCCTCCTGCAAACTCGAGGACGCCGACCAATGGCCCCAGTACTCCTGGGATGCCGGCCGCGGCGAGCCAGTCGTGCACGCTTTTGAGTCCCGAGGTAAGCTTGGGATATCCATGCGTAGCCAGCAGCGTCCCGACCGTAACCCTCAGAATCAGCGCCCCGAAGTCGTAGTCGGACACTGTCACATGGAAGAACAACCTTTGAGCTCCCCGCACGCTCCGTGATATTAATTTCTCGTGGTTTCACAGTTTGGATGCTTCGTCTGCCTCACTTCGTGAACCTCCCTCTTACGGTCCTCCCCGCCTCCAAGAGTTCGAACTTCGCGAAGCCGTCGGAGAGGCTGCCGAGCTCCTCGGGGCGAGTGCCGTGACTGACGATGACGCCGGGCCGCCTGTCCCAGATATAGAACACGCCTCCAGTCTTCAGTGTCCTTCTAATCTCAGTGACACCTCCCCTCCTGTCGTCGAAGTGATGGAATGAGAAGGCCGAGAACGCTAGGTCGACGCTGACTGAGGGTATCTCGCCCATCTGCTCGGCCTTTGAATTGATGACCCGTACGTTCTCCAGTCTCTCTGTCGATGCCCTGCGCCTGACTTTTTCGCACCGGCTGATGTCAGGCTCGACCGAGTACACGAGCCCCCCGGCTCCTACTTCGAGCGCGGCCGGGACCGTGAAGTACCCCGTGCCCGCGCCGATGTCGGCTACGGTCTGGCCCTTTGAAATCCCGAGCCTCTGCACGGCTGAACGTGGCTCCTGAAACCTGGCCCTGATTCGTTCCCCCAGAGACAGCATCATTCGGTTCACCTCCCACGCTTGGCTGGAAGGGCAGGGTGCAGAGTCAGCCCGAGGGAGCAGCCCCTGGAAGTGTCACGCTACTTCTCTCGTCACTTGCTCTTGAAACAGAAGTAAGGGTAGCCGCCGTTCACCATGTCCACCGACATCTCGACCACCTTCTCCGATATCTCCCTCCACTTCGCGTCCCAGTCGATCCCTTCTACCACCAACTGTTTCTCGCCGTCGCCCTTCCCCGAAGGGACGCTCCCCCAGATCGGCCGGCCGTGGAACGGCTTCACTATCCTCACTTTCCAGCGGTTGCAGCTCATCTTGCGCCCGTCGGCGCCGTAGTATGAACAGGACCTGCAGAATCGCGAGAGCCAGATGATCTCCTTGGTCCTCTTGACGTTCCGCCCGATCTCTTCCAGGAGCCTCTCCGATTCCTTGCGGATCATCTCGGCGAGCTCCTTCTGGCCCTGCTCCGTGTTCGTGTAGTAGTCCGGGTCTTCGGCGAGTGCCTTCCACCAGCTCACGAACTCGACTTCTTCCAAGTGAGTCCAAGACGCCCTGCGTGAATAAAAGCCTGATGAGTGGGAGGTGGTCCTGCTTCGTGCCGGTGTCGGTTTAACTCGGCGCTTCCTCTGGGGTTAAGAGACAGGAAGCTTCGAAGAGCCTAAGACCAAGTGCCCGAGAACGGAACGGCGGAGAGGCCATCACTCAGTAAAATCTCACCAACTATTTCAGCTCCCGAGACTGGTTCAGAGCCGATGAAAGCGCATGAGAACGACACGTAGGCCTGCGTTGGGGCGGCAAACGTGGTGGTGCCACCCACCTTTCCGACTACACTTGTGCCGTTGTCGAGAACGGTACAACCCACAGCCACGGCCTCCGCTCCCCCGGTGTTCTCCACTGGGACCACGCAGACGCCCCCTGTCTCAGAAGGGGTGCAGGATGCTTGCCCGGCCTGCACGTCTGCGGAGCTGGTGAAGCCGCAACCGAAAGCGCAACTTGGCGTCCACGGCCGGGAGAAGATAGCAGCGAGGAAGAGCAGACCGACAGCCAGAACCAACAGAATCCATGCCGCGCGCTTCATCAACCCCCTTACGGGCCGTGTGAGACTTATGGCTCTTTTGGGGCAAGGGACTCCGGTTTGTCTGATGGCTCCCTCCATCCGACTCTAGAGCCTTGAGCCATCCTGACAGCTCAAGTGAGGCGCTCTGACCTCACTGCCCAGAAGACGAAGCGGAACCGTGGCCCGTTAACGGATAAATAACAAAACCAGGAAAGACGTCGCGGTCTGGCACGCGGCGTGCTACGACGGGCGAACAGGACTGGCCCACAAGGTCAGGATGATGACAGTATTGCTGGCGTGCCAGGCAATTCAGCGGGGCAGAGCGAAGTCCGTGACGGTCCGCTACTCGGCGCTAGCCCGTAGGTTGAACTCACAGAAGGGCGACCCTGCGAACCTGCACTTCGTCTCTTCGCACTTGAACTCCTTTCCTGCCAGCGTCGTAAATGCGCCCGTCAGTGTGCCGCGCAGGAGGTTGCACCCCTTCCTCTCTTTGCCCTTCCCAGAGCACTCCATGCACTCACGAATCTGGACGGCGAAGTCTTCTCCGGGCTTCTCCACGCGCAGCGTGGCGGCCCCCCAGCCGATGGTACCGTATGTCCCTAAGAGCGCCCTCAGCTTCCATTCCAGCCGCCCTGGCCCGAGCATCGAGTTCAGGTAGTCACCGCTGGACTTCCCCAGCGCCCAGCCTTCCTCGAACATTATGGTCTCGCCGCCGGTGCCGAGGATTCTGGCGAGGTGGTCGTAGATGCTGCCGACGCCGACGATCGGAAAGACGACGGCGGGTCTATTGGGGGCGACCTCCAGGCCAGAGTGGAACGAGTCTATCAGGAGCCCGTCGTCGCTGCCTTTCACCTCGCTTTCGATGACCATCGGCAGGCCTTCGATCTTCCTTCTGAGCGACTCCGCCGTGTCAGAAGACGATATCGACTTCCCGAACCCGCTCCATATCGCTCCTTCGTTCTCCACGCTGTAACTCACGCTGCTCACGAGGTCCACATGCCCCCTGAGAATCTCGAGCACACTGCTGAGCGCGCCGGGGACGTCCTTGAGCCTGACGACGATGTGGAAGCTCCTTTCTGTCGGAGAGAAGTACAGCCCCAGCGACTGTTTCCTCGTCGACTTCATGCGGATATGAGGAAGCTTTCCGAGGTATTAAAACTGCGGTGCTTCATCGGCCCAGCGAAGACGTGACCTTCTGAGATGTTGTGAAGCTGACGCCTTCGCCAGCCATCTTCTGCAGCGCCGCCTCGGAATCGCCGGGGCGGAGGTCGACTGCCCTCACGCAGTTTCGCATCACCCAGGCCTTGAACCCGGCCGCCACCGCGTCGATTGCCGTCTCCTTTACGCAGTAGTCGGTAGCGAGTCCTCCGATGTAGACGCTCCCTACCTTCTCGTCTCTAAGTCGTCTCTCTAGGTCCGTCCCTTGGAACCCCGAATAGGCTTCGAAGTCCGCCCCCATCCCCTTGTCTATCACTGCTGCTCCTTTCGGGATGACGAGCTTGGGATGGAAGTCCGCCCCACGGGTCCCTTGTACGCAGTGGGGGGGCCACCGTCCGCCTCGCTCGACGAAGGACACGTGGTTGCGGGGGTGCAGGTCTCTTGTGAAGAACATTGGAAGGCTAACGCGAGCGAATCCCTCTATCACACTGTTCAGGAGGGGGACGATCTCGTCGGCGTGGCCGACGGGGAGGGCGCCCCCCGCGCAGAAGTCGTTCTGAACGTCAACGACGATGAGCGCGTTTCGGAACCCCCGTCATCTCCAGGAAATGGAAGGCTGCGCCGACCTCAGCTCTTCGACACCCGCCTTCACTCGGGAGCGGATCGTATCGACGCTGTCGAAGTCTCTTGCGAGTTTTCCGTCCTTCAGCAACAGCTGGAGCATAGGCACTGAGCGCTCGGGCCTCCGCTTCCCTTCCAGAGCCACGAAGTCGTTGAAGCCGGGCGACCTGTAGACCCCTTTTCGCCCCCCAAGGCCGCCCCTCTTCGCCCTGAACTCGCGTGCGCCGTCCGTCACCTCGACTATCTTCGCGCTCAGGTCCACGGCTGGAGGATAGGCCACGGCCGTCCCGACCCCGTAACCGTCCGCCACCGAGTTGAGTTTCCTGATGGACTCCTCGTCGAGCCTCCCCGACACGATTATCTTGACCGACTTGCCCCCCCGTATGTCGAGTTCCCACCTCACCTCTTCGACTATCTTGAGGAAGTCCCCGCGCCTCGACGCAGGGGTGTCGAGCCGAACCCCCCACAGCCTCTTCCCGAGCACCTCTAGGGCGCGTATCGACTCTGCCTTCTCGTCCCAGAAGGTGTCCACAAGAGCGACACGTGGGACGCTCGAGGGGATCGTCTCGTCGAACAGGCGCCATGCCTTTTCCTGGCTCCCGACGACCTGAATCAGGGCGTGGGGCATCGTACCAGACGGCTCGAGCCGGAGGAGTTTCGCGGCGAGGACGTTCGAGACGCCGTCGAACCCGGCGATGTAGCAGCTCCTCTCGACCAGCGCCGAGAGGGCGGGGTGAACGCGCCTCGTCCCGAAGCTCATGAGGAGCCTCGGTCCCGCCGCGAGCCTGAGTTTGGCGGCCTTGGTAGACACGCTCGTAGAGGTGGTGAGGAGGCCGAGAATCGGGTTCTCGTACTCGGCGAAGTCGATGTACCTCCCTTCGATGACCATTAGCGGCTCGTAGATCGCCTTGGATGCGTCGGCGACGAAGACGTCTCCCTCGTTGAAGGCCCAGACACTGATGGGGAGGCCTTCGAGGAGCTTCGCCACCTCGTAGACGCCGCTGACGACCCCCCAGCCGTCGGCGTACGGCACTTCCCTCGCGTAGACCTCCATCACCACCCTGTTGTCGATGTGGTTCCTCTGGAGGACCTTCTTCGTGTTCAGGAAGTAAGAGTCGGTGGTCTCGGCGTTCCTGATCTCCTTCTCGTTCGCGAGCCACAGGAGCCTATCGGCCAAGTCCCCGCGGGGCATCTACTGGCTCGCTTTCTGTGGGCTTGGAAAAGGGTTTCTGCCGTCTCTGATGCAGCTGGGCCTCCCAGGACCCGTATGCATGAAGGAGTGATTGACGCGGGCCATGATCGATGGTTCAACGCCATTAGCATCCGCCTCACGTGAAGAAGGAAGCAAAAGAAGAAGATAAGAACGCCGTGGAAGGTCCTTTCATGTGGGCTGGTAGTTCAACCTGGTAGAATGCCTCCCTCGCACGGAGGAGGTCGGGGGTTCAAATCGCAGTGGAACACCTTAAGGGTGGTTTCATGGGTGAAGGTCCCCCCCAGTCCACTCTTTTGCTACCCTGCTGCCATCCGAGGTTCCGGAAGCTCGGAGTCTAGCCCGAGCGTCTTCCCGAGGTCGGCCCTGAGCCCCTTGTACCTGTTGCGCACGGTCACCTCGGTCACCCCTGCGGCTTCCGCTATCTCCTTCTGGGTCCGCACCTCGCCTTCCATCACGCCAGCCAGGTATAGGGCGCTCGCGGCCAGCCCCATGGGCGCCTTCCCCGCGGAGATCTCCCTCTCCTCGGTCATCCTGACGATTTCTATCGCCTTGCGCGCGACCCTCTCGGGGAGCCCTACCTTCGAGGCTATCCTGTTGACGTTCCTCGCGGCGTCCGCCACCGGCATGTTCAGGTCCATCTCCTTCAGCAGGATGCGGTAGTCCCTCGCCACCGCCTTCTTGCCGAGGTTGCTGACCGCGGCGATGTCCTTGAGCGTCCTGGGGGTTTCTGTATCCCTGAACGCGGCGTAGAGTGACGCGGCCGAGATTCCGACTATGGACCTTCCTCGGAGGAGACCCCTCTCCAGTGCCTTCCTGTAGATGTGGGCGGCGCGCTCTCTCACCGCCTGCGAGACGCCCAGCTTGTCGCCCATCTTGTCGAGCTCTCGCATCGCGACGCCGAGGTTCTTCTCGGCGGAGCCGAAGGCGGGGGATCTGTTGTCCCACTTCCTGAGCCTTTCCATCGTGCTCCGCATCGGCGAAGCGAAAGCCCTCCCAGACGCGTCCCTACCGGACCTGCCAATCACGGTCGATAGTCCCATGTCCTTGTAGGTGATCGACGTGGGGGCGCCCGCTCTTCCCCTGTCGGTCGCGCCATCGTCGCTGAACATCCTCCACTCTGGGCCCTGGTCGACCCCCCGCTCGCTCACGACGAAGCCGCACTGCTGGCACGTCAGCTCCCCCGTGTGCGCGTCTTCAATCAGAGCGCGCCTGCCGCACTGCGGGCACTTGTCGGAAACCTGCAGAATCGAAGTCTGGTGCTTATCCACTCAATATCACTCTACGTGTTTGGGCGTAACTCCTCCCTAATAAACATGGTAGTATAATGCTACCTAGTTAGACAGCCTTAGCGCCTAAGCGTCCGTTGCGCACAGAGGCTCCTAGCCTGTGGCCTTGCGAACCAGTCTGGTCCCGCAGACTGGGCAGTCGGTCAGCTTCGGGTTCGTGTACTCCTTCCCGCACCCCCTGCAATAGTTCTTCCAGACTATGTTCTTCCATGCTCCCCCCTTTATCGAGGTCTGCGCGAGAGGTATCGCGAGAACCTTCGCTACATTTCTCACTGCGAAGTCGTCAGAGACCAGGTTCACGCCGCCGTCCGCTATCGAGAGGTCCATCGCGAGGGCAATCAGAGAGAGGTCTGTCTGGGAGAGAGCACCGGCATCACCCGTCTTCATCGCTGTCATCTTCACCTTGTTGACCGAGTCAGGTGATGGCTCTGTGACGTGCACGCGTGAGTGGAGGAAGGAGGATCCGATGTTGTTGTGCTTGACCTCTTCGAGCACTAGGTAAGTGGTATAGTACCGCCCGCTACCCTGATACGGGATGCCGGCGTAGAACGCAGTGGAGTCGAGGACGTATGCAGGCTCAGACAAATAGGTGAACCATCAGCCGATCATTTCTGAGGGAAGGCAACAGTAAGTCGGAAAAGCAGCTCGCAACTCCATATGTTCTTCCGTTGTGTCATGTCTTCAGGTGCGATGTTTATTTAGTTTGTTTACCCGATTTGGGCCCCGTTATCATCCGCGGACATGGCTCTGTGGTCGAAATTACGTTAGGGGGCTCATGGAGACGCAGCGGCCCAAGGCGACGCGGAGGACGGGTGCCCGTGCCTCACGTCCCGTTGATAGTACTTCGCCCAGGCGTTGTTGATGGGAAAGGCCAGCCTCTTCCCGATTGCCCTCTCCAGCCAGATGGGGACTAGGAATTTCCTCTCAGCGTCGAAGTAGGCGTAGTACTTCTCGTCTCCCGTCTCCTTCTCTGCCAGCACCTGTCGTGCAGCGAAGTCGCCGCAGAAAGTAGCCCATGGTAGGCCGACGCAGCCTAAGACATGGTGCACCCAAGGGGCCCGGGGCTCCCTCAGCACGGTCGGGAGAAGGTCACGGGTCATGTCTATCCTCCCCATCCAATATTGCGTGAACTTGACGCCGCCGAGGTTGGGAAACATGTGCCTGAAGCCGCCAATCACGTGGTCGATCACCCTCGCGGTAGTTGCATCGTTCTTCGCATAAGTCGTCAGGAGGCTCCCCCCGCCGAGGAGGAGTCTCTTGGCGCCTGTGAGCCGGAAGTAGGAGTAGACGAGGTCCGAGTCCCAGCACTGGAGGGGTTGCTGTGGAAACAGTGACCTCTGCTCCCGTTCGCTAAGCGGCTCTGTAATTGAAAGGAACGTCTGTTCGTGATACACGTTCCAGGAGTAGGGGCTCAGGGCCGGGCTCAACTTGTCGGCGCAGAAGACTACCTGGTCTGCAGTGACGGATCCCATGTGGGTCGTAGCAGTGTGGCCGGAGAACTTCAGGACTTCCGACGACTCGTAGACTTCCACTCCCTTGTCCAGGAGCGCTCCCTTGAGCCCCTGTGCGTATCTGAGGCCGTCTACTCCGTACGTCCCTTCGTATCTTATCGCTGAAGAGTAGCCCACCGAGCCCAGCACGGAACCAAGTTCGCTCCCCTCGTAGACCCTTGAGCCGTACCCCAGAGTCCTCCTCGACTCCGCCTCTTCCTCGACCGCTTTGAACCCCTTTGGCCCTTTCCCCAAGAAGAGGCTGTCCTGCTTCTGCAGGTCGCAGTCGAACCCTCCTGACTTCATCATGTCGAGCATCAGAGAAATCCCTCGGACAGGAACGTCCCACAGGTCTTTGGCCCCTTGGACGCCGAAGCGCCTTACCAACTGCGAGAGCTCCAACTCGCTGTCAGGAGTCAGAAACCCCGCGCTCTTTCCCGTCGAGCTCCCGCCACAGATGTTCTTTTCGACGAGGACGACCTTCTTCCCTGAGCCGGCGAGCCGGGAGGCGGCCGCCAGTCCCGCCGCGCCTCCGCCAATCACAAGGACGTCGCACCTCCTGTCATCTTTGAGGGGAGGCTGGATGGACCGCTTCGTGCCGATGAGCGTGGTGTACCACCAGTTCTGAAGGAGCAAGCTGTCTGTTTCACCCACTTCCTTGCGGCCCTGCAGAGGCTGCGGGGCCGTATCTCGGCCCTTCGACGATGGTCTCGTCCTCGATCTTGCGCTTAAGGACCCGCATCAGGTCTCCCTGAGAGAGATAGCCGACCAGCTTTCCCTCGCTGTCAACGACCACCAGGAACGAGACGCCGCGCAGGGCCATTGTCCTCAGCCCTTCGTAGGCGAATTCGTCCTGAGATACCTGCTCGAAGCTCTTCCCGCAGACTTCGCCCACGGTGACGGACTGGGGGTCTGCCGCCGGTTGGTTGATGTCGTCCCCCTCTATCACGCCAATCGGTCTGCCTTCCCGAACTACGACGAGCCGCTTCCTTAGCCGGAAGGGGTGGTCGCTACTGGACATCTGCCTGCGGAGCACGGCCGCCTTCTCCTCGGCGTCAACCGACTGCGCTGGCGATGACATGAGTGTCTTTATCCTGACTTGGCGGAGCGGGTTGTACTCGTAGAAGTTCCTGACCCTCAGACCCCTTCCCGCCAGCCTCTCTGTCATGATCGACTCGTCCATCAGGGCTTCTCCGACAAGCTCGGCGATCACTACTGTTACGACCACCGGAAGCACGCCTTGGTAGTCCTTGGTCACCTCGAGCGCGAATACTATCGAGGTAAGCGGCGCCCGTGAAGCTGTACCGAATACCGCGGCCATTCCGGCCACGGCGAAGACTGCCGGGACAACGCCCAACCCGACGTCGGCTGAGACCGCCCACGACCCGAACAGGTAACCGATCGAACTCCCGATGATGAAGAGAGGTGCGAGCGTCCCGCCCGACGTCTGCGAACCCATCGCGACGAGCCAAGCCACCGACTTGGCTACTATGAGTAGAACGACGAGGTCCAGGACGTACTGCCCGTTCAAGACGCCCGCGATCACGTTGTACCCCACACCGAGGACTTGCGGGGCGGCCAACCCGATCGCCCCGACTGCAAGTCCGCCCAGCGCAGGAAGCCAGGGCTGCCCCAGCCTGGCCTTTCCGAGGAGCCTTTCCGTTCTATACAGTCCCTTGGTAAGGCCGGAACCGAGGACCCCGCAGATCAGGCCGAGCGCGACGTAGAACGGGAGCGAGTCGAGACCACCGAAACTGTACGAAGGGGTCTGGAAGAGAGGCTGGGGGGAGATCAGGTAGATGTGCAACCAAGCCCCTATTGCCGAGGCGATGGCAACTGGGACGAGAGACTTCGCCCTGAACTCGAACAAGAGCAGCTCGACTGCGAGCAGCACCGCGGCGATCGGAGTCCCGAAGATAGCGGCCATCCCGGCTGCGGCGCCGGACGCGAGGAGAATCTTCCTCTCCGAACCGGTCATGCTTATCGTCTGTCCCACGAACGAGCCGAACGCCCCGCCCGTCTGGATTATGGGACCCTCGGCTCCGAAGGGCTGCCCCGACCCGATCGTGACAGCCGCCGAAAGCGCCTTGAGCACACCTACCTTTGGTTCGACTTTGCTCCGATTCAGAAGCACAGCCTCCATCGTCTCCGGAATCCCGTGGCCGGTAATCTTGGTCGAACCGAACTTGATCATCAAGCCTGCCAGTAGGCCCCCTACCGCCGGGACCGCGATGGCTAGGACTCCGAGGTTGTTGAACTCAGGCGAAGCGAACGAGAAACTCGGCTTCTGATAGTAGAAGACGTTCGTGATGAGCCCTATGAGGTGGTAAAGCGCGAAGGCGATGAGTCCTGCCGCCAGCCCGATGATGCCCGCTAAGAGAGTCAGTAGCCAGATCCTGGACTCCTCGCGCTCTAGGACTGTCTTCTTGCTCGTCGCCGTCAATGCCGCCCGGTTGGGCTGTTTGCAGCATGAAGGTTCCACCTAACGTTAGTTAGGTCCGGGCGGGAACATCCTAGTCATGGTTTTAAGGATCTCGCCATTGCAATCGGTCAATCAATTGGAGCTTATCGAAGCCTCCGTCGTCGCGACGGGTCATCAACACTGGATAGAGACGATTACCCTGCGCTATCACGCGAGACTGAGGATCCTTAGATCAAAGCGCTCGCGTGGACGGGACGGCGTGCTACAACTGATCGAGGTGATTGTCGACCAGAAGTCAAAGCAGGAATTGATCGAGGAAATCAGAGCCGACCCCGAGGTCTCCGAGCTCGCGATAACCCACTCTGGCCAAGGCAGACTTGTGGGGCTGATAAGGGCGAAAGGGCTGATCATGAGATGCATAGCCGATTCGGACTGTTTTCTCGCGTTTGCCTCGAACGGGGCGGGGAAAGAGATCGAATGGAGAGTGCTTGGGACGAAGAGGTCGTTGAAGGGCCTGTTGAGAAAGCTCGCTCAGAGGCGCGTGGATTACCGGATAGACACGATTTCGGAGGTCCGACCCAGGCGAGGGATTACTCCGAGGCGAGAGTGGCTATTGCAGACCGCCTTCGAGAGAGGGTACTTCGACTTCCCGAAGCGTATCCGCATTAGGGCGCTGGCGAAGGAAGTGGGGGTCTCCGCGCCGACCCTCTTCGAGTCCCTGCGAAAGACCGAAAGGAGGGTCCTCGAGGACCACTTCATGGGCGGTCGTCTGGACACGGTCGACACATTCTAGAAGGCTGACACTTGCCTAGGCAGATCTGGGGTCTTGACGGAATCGGGCCTGGACCAGTGAACCGGCGTTGAAGAAACGAGTGGAAGCTGATGCGCTTATTTAGTTTCCACCGTGAGGCAGGGCGCGACTGACTTGAGCAGCAGACCTGCCGACCTCGGCAGCCTGAAGGAGGGCAGCTACATCATCTTAGACGGCGAGCCATGCAAGATCGTCAGCCGCGAGCACTTCAAGCCTGGCAAGCACGGGAGCGCGAAGGTAAGGCTCGTAGCGATATCAATCACGACGGGTTCGAAGAAGAGTTACGTCTCGCCTGCCGAGTCTAGGGTAGAGGTCCCTATGATCGACAAGCGGTCGGGCCAGATCACTTCGATAATGGATAACACCGTGCAGCTGATGGACCTGGAAAACTTCGAGGTCTTCGAGACGCCGAAGCCGACACCTGAAGAGATGGCTGAGCTCAATGGGACGCTCGCTCCTGGCACGGAAGTGGAGTACTGGCTCATGCTCGGCAAGACGAAGATAATGCGCGTGAAGGGCGGTTCGTGACCTCCCCTGCCCTACGACTGGTCGCCTGGGGTCCTGGGCTCGAAGAGCTCATCGGCCGGAAGCGCCCTTATTAGGGACGGCTCGAAGTGTCCTCCGTGAACCATTTCAGGCGTGAGGCAGGCTTCGCACCGACGCCGCTGGGACAGTCTGAAGGGTGGGGATGTTGACGGAATCCGTCCAGCAGCCACGGCTGCAGCCGAAGGCGTGTCCCAACTGTGGAGCGGTGGAACGGCTCTATAGGACCCCTCGCGGCCTCCGATGCGCAAGCTGCGTACGGAAGATGGACTCGTCCGGACTGGGCTTCCAGTAGGACCGGACTGACGCAGATAAGCTCAGAGTCTCGTCTTTCCTGATGCCCATCTGACCTCGTGACCATGAAAGCCACAATCGTGACGTATTCTGACGACTTCATGATGAGAGAGGCAGAGGAGCTCGCGAAGGCTGCGGGGTACACCGTTGCGATGGTTATAGGACTGAAGCAGGTCTTGAAGTCCGAGTTCGGGGTCGGCGAAGGCAAGGCGCAGGAGCTTGCTGCAGTCGTAGACGAGAACGGCTCTGACGTAATCATAGTCGACGAGAGCCTCACGTCTGCGCAGGCGAACAACCTTGCAAGGTTGGCGCGGGCCGAAGTGATCGACCGGGAGAGGCTGATTCTGAATATCTTCGCCATGAGAGCGGCGACGGCGCAGGCTAAACTCCAGGTCCAGCTCGCCGAGCTGCGCTACGAGCTCCCCAGGACGAAGGACGCGGTCAGGAACTCGACCGCGGGCGAGCGGGCGGGGTTCATGGGGATGGGAGAGCTGGCTGTGGATGTGAAATTCAAGGCCCTCAGGCGCAGGATGGCGTTCATCAGGGAGAAGCTGGCCAAGGCGGAGACGAGTCGCGAGGTGCAGCGAAAGGAACGAGCGAAGCTGGGCGAGGCCCTCGTCTCGCTCGCGGGGTACACCAGCAGCGGTAAGACTACCCTGTTCAACAGGCTCGCGTCAGAGTCGAAGGAAGAGTCGCCGAACCTCTTCACGACCCTCTCCACGACCACACGCTCGATTGCGCTCCCTGGCTCGAAGAAGGTGATGCTGTCGGACACGGTGGGTTTCATCTCGAGGCTCCCGACATATCTGGTCGAGTCCTTCAAGTCAACGCTGGAAGAGCTCACGTATGCCGACTTGATCCTGCTCGTGGTCGACGCGAGCGAGCCGCTGGAGACGGTCACGACGAAGTTGATGAGCTGCATCGAGAACCTTGAGCAGCTCGCGGTCGACCCAAAGAAGGTCCTGCTTGTGCTCAACAAGGTCGACCGGCTTCCGCGGGGGTCGGCTGACATCAGTCTTGGTGACAGGTTTGCGGCACTCGACTCGGTCAGAACGTCGGCGACGCGCGGAGATGGCATGCGGCAGCTGCGGAACCGGATCGTGGAGAAGACGCGAAGGATCGGTTCGGGTGAGGGTCACCGTGGCACGGTCCGCTCAGGGCGTTCCGAGGGTTCCCCCCGGGCGACGTGATGGGCTTGGGCCGCTAGCGCTCTATCTTTGGCTTGATCTTCATCGTAGAACTCAGACGGCTCTTCCGAATCCCTTCATCTAGAGCACCTTTTCTCCGGCGTCTGAGGATATAGGCCTTCTGATGGACCTCTAGGATGCGCCGGGCCACGCCGCCTGTTTTGGCTCCAGGTGCGCCGCGAGAATGTCGTATCTCCCGGAGTCGTGGGACCAGCTCGTCTCCGACCTGTCGACTTCTACTCTCGATTTGAATAGGGGGCAGTCGAGGACGAACGTCTCCCCTTCGCCCCCCTCGAGGCCCGCGTGGAAACGATACTTCTTTCCCAACGAGACGAGTTCGTCGACCGCGCCGTCGTCAAGGATGCGGCCAAGCCACCGTCTGTCAAGCCCCAGTGCCGACACGCCGACCACCATCACCTTGAATCCTTCCCTCACCAGCCTTCTCAGGTGGACTTCAGGGTCGTCGCCCCACATCGGAGAGAAGCAATCGACCCCGACGTTCTTGCAGATCCTCTCTACCCGGCTCTTCTGGTAGACGCTTGCCAGTGCGCCTGTGTAGATGCCCGCTAGGTGGAACCTGTCCGTCGCCTCCAGGACCGCGTCGGCCAAGTCCTTCAGCTCCTCCTCCTTTCTTCCTAGCGTCGCGCGAGTGACCTGCGGGACGGACATCGCCTGCGCTTGCAGCGCCGTCCACTTCAAGTCCGGATAGTGGAACATGTACGAGGCGTCGGATGCCGGGATGAGCGTAATCAGGCAGGCGAGCGCGTCTCTCCTCGACGCGGTAAACGCTGCATAGGTCGAGTCCTTCCCTCCTGAGAAGAGCACCCCCACTTTCGTGCAGAACCGCCTTCTTGCGCCACGCCGCTTCTAAGTTAATTAAATACGCGGAGGTGGTCGGAAAGTCCGATGCTAGACTCGCTAAGGGACGGCCTCCAAGCCGCGGTGCGGAAGCTTGTGGGGTCCACGACGGTAGACGAGAAGACCGTCAAGGAATTCATCCGAGACCTTCAGCGCACGCTCATCCAGGCTGACGTCAACGTCAAGATGGCGCTCGAAGTCACGGAACGTGTAGAGAAGAGAGTCTTGCAGGAGAAGCCCGCTCCCGGCATCACTCGGAAAGACCAGGTGGTTTCAGTCCTCTATGAGGAGCTGGCCAAGCTCCTGGGGGGCGAGGGCGGGATGAGCCTGAACAAGGGGAAGAACACCGCGGTTGTGATGTTGGGAGTTCAGGGTTCAGGCAAAACCACAGTCACGGGGAAGATGGCCAGATACTACAGCAAGAAGGGTTTCAAGGTAGGCGTGGTGGCGGCAGACACCTTCAGGCCCGGCGCCGTCGTGCAGCTGAAGACGCTCGCCTCCAGTTCAGGCGTAGAGGTCTACAGTGACGAGAGAGAAAAGGACTCCGTCAAGATCGCGAAGGCCGGGAGGAAGTTCTTTGAGCCGTCTAAGAACCTCGTCATAATCGACACGGCGGGGAGGCACAAAGAGGAGAAGGGCCTGCTGCAGGAGATGAAAGAGATAGTCGGTGCGGTCAAGCCGGACGTGACCTTGCTCGTGATAGACGGGACGATTGGACAGCAGTGCTACAACCAGGCGCTCGCCTTCCACCAGGCCGCCCCCGTAGGCGGAATCGTCGTCACGAAACTCGATGGAGCGGCCAAGGGAGGCGGCGCGCTCGCCGCGGCCGCAGCGACGGGCGCGAAGGTCGTCTTCATCGGGACCGGGGAGCGAATCGACGACCTTGAGGAGTTCGCTCCCTCGAGGTTCGTCGGGAGGCTGCTTGGGATGGGGGACCTCAGAGCCCTGATGGAGATGGTCCGCATGTCGGAAGTCGAGGTCGACGAGAAGGCAGCTCAGCGGGTGATGTCGGGCAAGATGACGATGGACGACCTGCTCGCGCAGTTCGAGCAGATGAACAAGTTCGGGTCGCTGAAGAAGGTGTTAGAGCACATCCCCGGCTTCGCGGGCGCGATGAACCCGCAGGAGCTGGAGAAAGCCGAAGGGAGAGTGAAGGTGTACAAGTCGATCATCCAGTCGATGACTGGCGCCGAGAAGGCCGACCCGGAGCGGATCAACTCGTCCCGTCTGAAGCGCATCGCGAGAGGCTCTGGGAGGAGCGAAAGGGACGTGCGCGAGCTCCTCTCGCGCTACAAGCAGATGAAGTCGCTTGTGAAGGCCAGCAAAGGACGGGAGTTCCGCCAGATGATGCGCCGAGCTGGTGCCGAGTAGGTGCCCCTCGCTCCCCGCATCTACCGCCTGTGTCGTCACTGCGTCCGAAGGCAGGGAGGCGCTTCTGCCTTTGAGACCGTGGAAGGTCAGGGGTGCTTTGTCTGTGGGGGAATCATGGACGGGCTGCCGAGGGCAGCGAAGACCGCCATCCAGAAGGCCAAGCGCTACGACTTCAGGACGTTCGCCGTCGGCATCTCGCTACCTGAAGGGGTCCAAGAGAGGGAGGATGAGTTGAGGTCTGACCTCAGGTTGAAGGGGAACGAGACGATCAAGGCGCAGGCCGCTGCGATTGTCTCCGCCGAGGTCGCAGCGGCGCTTCGGAAGCGCATCGACAGGCTCGCCCCCGAGCTCACCCTGCTCGTGAGTCCCGGGACAGGCGAAGTGGCGGCATCGTCGAGGTCGGTCTTTCTCTCCGCGAGGTACACGAAGCCGAGGGGAGTTCTTCAGAAGAGGAAGCTGTGCCCCGAGTGCCGGGGGAAGGGCTGTCCCAGATGCCGCGGCGTGGGGTTCGAAAGGGGTCCGAGCGTCGAGGAGTTAGTACGGCGAAGGCTCCTGCGATACAGCGGGAGCGACAAGACGATTTTCACGTGGCTCGGGAGCGAGGACAAGGAGAGTCGTGTCTTCTCTCCCGGGAGGCCGTTCGTCGTCGAGGTCAAGAACCCGGTCAAGAGAACGTTCCCCCGGAGGTTCGTGATTAACGGCGCGCGAGGGCAGGTGTCGGTATCCGGCCTCAGGATCTTGCCTGCGAAGCCCACGAGGCTTCCTCCCTTCAGGTTCAGGGCGGAAATCGAGGCGACGGCGGCGTCGCGAGTCCCAGCCGAGACGCTCCCTCGTCTTCGTTCGGCCTTCAGAGAGAGAGAAGTCAGGTTCGAGCGGCCACGCGGCAAGCCGACGTTCAAGAAGGTCTACAGGGCTTCAGCGACTGCGAGAGGCAGGAAACTCACCATCATGGCCGAGTTGGACGGGGGACTCCCAGTGAAGAGGTTCGTCAACGGCGAGCTCGTCTCGCCGTCGGTGTCGGAAGTCTTAAAAACTGAAGTGAGATGCCGCAGATTTGACATCCGCAGAGTCACCAAAACTGGAAGTTTCGGAAATGGCGAAGTCGCATGGATTCAGAAGAAGAACTAGGTCCCTTCTCAAGGCTTCTTCGGCCAAGAAGGGCCTGAGCAGCCTGCTCGTAGAGTACTCCCCGCAGGACAGGGTCGTGGTGAAGATAGATCCATCTCAGGTCAAGGGGATGCCTCACAGGAGGTTCAACGGTCTCGTGGGCACTGTCAGAGAGGTCGGGAGGAGGTCATTGACTCTTGACGTGTCCGTAGGCAACAAGACGAAGACACTGATTGCAAGGAAGGAACACGTGGTCAGGCTGGAGACGCAGTGATGGCAGAGAACCACGCCAAGAAGCTGCTGACCATCCCCGAGGCACACCAGGTCCTGCAGAAGATAGACGTGGAGAAGGCAGACCAGATCCAGAAGAGGACCCTCGACTTCACTGCAAAGTTCGCGAAGGCGACGCCAGAAGACGCGAAGAAGCTCCGCAAGGAGTTGGAGACCGAATGCGGCCTGAGCGAAGAAGAGGCGGTCGAGGTGGTCAACGTGATGCCGAAGTCGATTGAGGAGCTCAGGACGTTCACATCCGGGTGGAGGAAGCTCCTTCCGACCGAGACCCTCGAGAAGATTCTAAAAATCCTCAGGTAGCCGCAGGGCTGCCAAGCGTTAAATAACGCAGCAGGCCACAACGTTCGGGCAGCAGAAGGGGGAATCGATTCGTGGTACACTCAGGTCCGCTCGAGCCGGAGTCCCGCCTCAGCTAGTATTCTCAGAAAGGTCGTTGCTCCGGGAACATGTCAGCCGACAAGAAATACGAGGAGTTCGCAAGGGTTCTTGACTTCCTTCCGAGGGGGAGGTCCGAAGTGATTAAGGGGAGAGAGGGCCCGATGGTCGAGGCGATAGGCGAGGAGAGGCTGACTCTGTTGGAGCTCTTGGCGATAGAGAGTCAGAGCTTCGAGCCGGGAGAAAGAGTGAAGATCGGGAAGGAGGGACGCGAGAAGATCGTGAGCGTGCTTGGCAAGCTGACCTACGAAGAGCTGTCGCCGGAGGCGAGGGGGTCGCTTCCGGCAGTCGTCGAAGCCGTGGTAATGAGCAGCGAAGCGAGGTATGTCGCCTACTTCAACGAGCTGCAACCCCTCACTCCGAGGCTGCACGGGCTTGAGCTGATCCCGGGGATTGGCAAGACCTTCATGCGTGAGATACTCGAGACTAGGGAGAAGAAACCTTTCACCAGTTTCGCCGACATACAAGAGCGGGTAGGACTCAGGGACCCGGCGAAGATGGTCGCCAAACGGATTGTCGAGGAACTGGCGGGCGACTCGCACATCGCCCTATTTGTCAAGAGATGAGAAGGCGGCGACTGGGCCAGCACTACCTCGTCGACCAGAAGGTAGTACGGATGATGGTCGAAAGCGCCCATATCGGCAAAGACGAACGCGTGCTTGAAATCGGGACTGGCAAGGGAACCCTGACCAGGGAGCTGGCCCGCGTTGGGGCGGGGCTCGAGGGGTACGAGGTCGACGCCGAAAACTTCGAAGCCACGATGTCTGCCCTGGGAAGCGTTCGTGCACAGATCCACAGAGGAGACGCCTTCGCGGCGTCCCCGACGTTTGACGTGCTCGTCTCCAGCCTGCCCTACTCAGAGTCGAGCGCGTTCGTGGAGTGGATCAGCCGGACGTCGTACAAGAGGGCCGTAGTCCTTCTTCAGGACGACTTCGTCAAGAAGGTAACGGCTCCACCTGGAAGCAGGGACTACAGGGCGATCTCCGCGATCGCCCAGATCTCGTCCGACATCAGGACGCTCGCCCGAGTAGGGAGAGAGTCGTTCTCCCCGCCGCCCAAAGTCGGGTCATGCGTCGTCTCAGTCATGCCGAGAACTCTGATGACTGAAGAAGAGATCAACTGCGTTAAGAGGCTCTTCTCTCTGCGGAGGAGAAGGGTCGCGGCTGCGGCCCTCAAGCTAGGGATTAGCTCTCCTCGTGACGACTACGGGCGTAGGCGGGTGTATGCGCTCACCCCGGGAGAAGTCTTGGAGTTCTGCCGGGCGAACCGCACCATTCAGTAGTCGGTCTCCCAGCATCGGGGGACACCGATTCCGTTTTAGCCAGAGCCCACGGCGGGCTCGGCCAGCCGTCATCGTGTCATGATTCCTGACAACGTGTCTGTCGTACTCGTCGAACCGACCTACCCGGTCAATGTAGGCCATGTGGCGAGGTTGGTCAAGAACTTCGGCGTCAGAAGGCTCTACCTGGTGAAGCCGAAGGTCGACCTCGCGATGGCGGCAGTCTATGCCTCACATGCTGCGGACGTCCTTGACGCGGCGTGTGTGACGAAGCTCGAGAGCGTCAGGAGAGAGAATCAGCTCCTGGTAGCGACGACGGCTGTGAGGGCATCGAAGAAGTCGAATGTGGCACGGCGGACAGTGAGGCCTGAACGCCTTCGTGAACTCCTGGCTTCGTCGCGCACTGCAGCCGTGGTCTTCGGGAGGGACACCACAGGCCTAACCAATGAGGAAATCAAGATGTGCGACGCCACGATGACGCTGGAGACGGGCTCGGCGTACAGGTCCCTGAACCTGGGCCACGCCGTGGCAATCACCCTCTACCTCGCCTCCCGAGACACGGTGAAAAGGGGGAGGCCCCAGAGCAGGGTGGCTCGCGAGGTCTTCGCCCGCACCCTGTCCGAACTCGCGGTCGACTCCAAGATGCCCCCCTACAGGGCTAAGGGACTCTTTGAAAGCGGGAAGCGAATCGTAGCCGCGTCTAACCTCACGGATGCACAGTTGAACATGATGACGGGCGTGCTCAGGAAGGCGCGCGCGGCCGTCGGCGCTCAGGATGGCAGTTCGAAGACGTAGATGGCGCGTCTGATCCAGCGGGTGCTTTCGAAGGAGGGCCTGACGGGGTACTCGAACCCGACCGGACCCGGCTGGAAGAGCTTCAGCCCAAGCCTGCGCCCTTCAAGTCTCATCGACAACTCTTCCCCATCAGTCGTCAGCATCACCGGTACGACCAAGACTATCCTTCCGCCCGGCTTGAGCACTTCTGTCATCGACGCGAGGGAGTCGCCGTAGACTTCACTAGCCTCCCCGATCAGCCCCTCAGCGACGCTGCGCCCGGGCCTCGCTCTCATCCGTGGGAGGAGGAAGGGCTCGGAGACGATCCCGTCGACCTTCGACCTCCGCAACATCCGTGGCAGGTCCCTGGCGTCGCCCACCCGGATGTCGTACCCCCTGTCTCCTGTGGTGCCTGACAGCCACCCGAGGTTCTCCCGCGCTTCTCTCACCCTGTTCGTCTTCGCATCGAGCCCGAGGCACCTCACGGAGCGGGTCAGCGCCTCCGCCAGAATCGTCCCTGAACCGCAGAACGGGTCCAGGACTGTCTGACCGTTGTGCACCCCAGAAAGGTTCAGGAGCACCCTCGCCAGCCGCGGCGACATGGAGATTTCGGAGCGCGGGGAGGGCCGCTGCGTGCCGCGCTCGCGCATCGATGCCGAGTCGGGCACCCATACAGTCGGGCTGAGCCCAAGCCCTCCGTGGTATGGAAAGACGACGATGTCCAATGCGGACCTCGACTGCACCCTCTCCGCCAGCATCTCGCCGCCGTCTGGCCTCAGAAGGTGAGCCTTTCTGACCCCTGCGGCCTTGGCCGCGTCGAGGACTGACCGGACGACCGCCTCGTACTCCTCCTCGCTGACATCATAGCCGCTCACTGAAAGCTGCGCCTTGTCGCGGAGGACCTCCGCTATGGAGCCGATGACGGTTGCGGCCCCCGAAGAAGGCTCCTCGCACGAGGCCGCCAACGGACCAATCTTGTGGACCCCCGCGAGGTCAGGGAGGTTGTCCGAGGCGAGCTTCCTGACCTTCAGGACGGCGACCCTTTCGCAGGGAGCCTCGGCCCTGAGTACGTCCCCTTCGAGCACCGAGCACGCTTCCAAGACTGAGAGCCTCCCGAAGGCGAGCACGAGCGCGACGTCCTCCGCCTCCATCAGATGTTTCGGAAGCATGAAAGGCACAGAAGACGACGGGCTCGGCTCGCGCTTTAAGCATGAAGATTAATTAGGGGTCGGACTGCGCGGCACTCTCAACTGAACGCCTTTGCACGGGAAGAACTATCGGACGATAAGAGGGATGGCCTACACCAGCAAGAAGTTCGCGCCAGGCGCACCCAACCCTAAGGTGGCCCGGTTCACCACCGGAAAGGCAAGCCCCGACTACGACTACCTCCTCCGGCTAGTGTCAGAGGGGAGGGTGCAGATAAGGCACAACGCCCTTGAGGCCGCGAGGGTCGCGGCGAACAAGAAGCTCACTTTGATTGGAGAGGAGAACTATCATCTCTTCGTGAAGACATATCCCCACGTGATACTCCGAGAGAACAAGATGATTGCTACGGCTGGTGCGGACAGGCTCCAGGAAGGGATGCGCAAGGCCTTCGGCAAGCCCATCGGGCTCGCCGCCCGGGTCGAAATCGGGAGCACCATCCTTGAGCTCAGCGTGAAGTCCGAGAACCTTGAGAAGGCGAAGGAAGCCATGAAGGCTGCATCGGCAAAACTCCCGATGAAGACGCACTCCGAGTTGGTCCAGCTAGAGAAGAAGATCGCCGCTTGACAGTCAGAATAGACGAAGACAGGGTCTTCGACATCATCGAGACAAAACGGCCCTCCACGGTGGTGGTGAATGCTCCGGGAGGCCTCCTTAGGCAGACGAAGGACCTGATGGCGCGTGTGAAGGAGAAGTATGGGGTCAACTGCATTCTGGCGGGGGACAGCTGCTTCGGGATATGCGACACGGTCGACGACGAGGTGGAGAAGCTCAACGCGGACCTGGCCCTGCATATCGGGCACAACGCGGCAGTGGAGTTCGTAGGTGACAACACGTACCTGGTAGACGCGGTCGACGACGCTGACTTCGGAGACGTGGTCGAGAGTGCCGTCCCTATGCTTGCGGGCTTCAAGAGGATCGGTGTAGCGACGTTCAGCCAGCATCTGCACGAGCTCCCTAACGTCAAGGAAGCACTCGAGAAGAGAGGATTCGAAGTGATCGTGGGAAAGCGAAACAACTTGATGCTCGAAGGACAGATCTTCGGATGCGACTTCTCGACCTCGCAGCCTCTCCAGGGGGAGGTGGACGCGTTCGCGTTTCTAGGACAGAGCGAATTCCACGCTGTGGGCCTCGCCCTCGCGACAGGCAAGCCGACTTTCATGCTGGATCCTCATATGAACGAGGTGACTGACATGAGACAGGCCGCAGAAGAGCGGCGGAAGAGGGCGATCCTGGCCGTCTACCGTGCTCTTGATGCGAGAATATTCGGCGTCATCACCGGCCTGAAGGAGGGGCAGAAAATGCTGGGCAGGAGCAGGTGGATCTCCAAGAGGCTGGAAATGCACGGGCGGAAGGTAGTGCAAATCGCCCTCAGGGAGATAACCCCGGAGCGTCTGGCGCCGCACCGCGAGATAGAAGCCTTCGTTCAGACCGCGTGCCCTAGGATTTCCATGGACGGATTCAACTTCGATCGGCCGGTTCTGTCTATCCCTCAGGCTGACGCCCTCGTGGCACTGCTGGAGGGCAGGAGCTTCGGCGAGTTCCTGCAGAGGCCGAAGTGGATAGAGCTCACGGTAGGGCTGGTGCCGAAATGAGCAGGTCGAAGGTAGAGAAGGCGCTTCCGGGCGACAGAATCGCCATCTCTGAAGAGTTCCTGCCAGGGGAGCACACCTACGAGAGCGGAGGCCTCATACGCGCGATGGCCGTAGGCGGAGTCAATAGGGACATGAAGAGCATGGAGATCTCTGTCAAGCCATCGGCTGAGGTCTCTACGATCATGGTCGACGACTGGGTGACGGGGCAGATCGAGGTGGCGCAGTCCAACTCTGCGGGCGTCAAGGTGTATTACGTCAACGGGGGCAGGATGGACAAGGACTTCGCAGGAACGCTTTCGCTCAGGGGCTTCGGGGGGGGTCGGGGGGTGAGGAGGGGTCCGCCGGTGAAACTCGGAGACATCGTGAGGTGCAGGGTCTTCAGCCTCGTCAACGGAATAATCCATCTCGCAATCGACGAGGACGACATGGGAGTCGTTCACGCCTTGTGCGGCAACTGCGGGCGGCCTCTCACGAGGGGAGGGAGAGACAGGGCCAAGTGCGACGAATGTGGCAACGTCGAGGACAGGAAACTCGCCGCGGACTTCGGGACCACGCCGATAAGACCGTGAGCTTAATAACAAGAGACTGACGGCACGCTAAGAAATTGCAGATACAGGCAACGGTGGAGGATGAGAAGGGCCTCACCGTCGAAATCACGGGAGAGGACTACTCGCTGGCAGAAATCGTCCACTATGAACTGCTCGAGGAGAAGAACATAACGTTCGCCGGCGTACTCCCACCCCACCCATTGATCAAGAAGCTCGTCCTGAAGGTCAGATCCCAGAGAACGAAGCCTGACAGGGCCTTCCTCAACAGCGTCGAGAGAGCCGTCGAGACGACGCATGAGCTCATGGCTTGTGTCAACAAGGCGCTGGGCGGTGGCTCCAGCTGAAATTCTGCCCGAAGTGTGGCACGCGTCTCAAGTTAAAGCAGGTGAAGGGACCGCGAGAGCTCTCGATAACCTACCTTTGTGAGAACTGCGGATACTCCAACAAGGCGGGGAAGACCGTCACCCAGGCGACTGAAGAGGAGCTCGCGAACGTCGCGCCGATCAAGGTGGTGGGAGACAAGGAGAACAAACTGACGTCCCTTCCGACCACGAAGATAGAGTGTCCAAAGTGCGGAAACAACGAAGCGATGTGGTGGTTCCTTCAGACGAGGAGCGGCGACGAGCCCCCGACGCAGTTCTACAGATGCGTCAAGTGCAACCACACCTGGCGGAGCTACTCCTAGCCTCCCTCTCTTCCGTTAACTTCGACGGCGTCCCCGCGTGCAATCAGGATTTCTGCGTTCACGGCGGGCAACGAAGCGACGTCCTGGCTCTCGAAGGGCCCATAGCGTCTCATGTCCAGGCCCACGAGTTCGTCGACGTGCCTTGTCACCCTGATGCTGACGTTACGCTCGGACTCGCTGCGATGGGCGAACTCGATGAAGGAAGGTTGCCCGACGGAGACGGCCTCGACGAAGGCGTCGAATCTCCTCTCGGCCCTCTGCTGAGCCGAGCAGACGTAGCGTTCCTCAGGGAGGAGCCTCAGGAGCGAACGCTCGTGGGCAGCCTTCCTCGACCTCTCTGACAGTAGCTGGCGCGTCATAGAATCAATCATCCTGACCTGTTTTGCGACCAGCCGGTTCGTCGCCTCCGATGCGTTCGGCCCGGCCGACCGCCTGATTTTCTGCGTGTAGGCGGAGATCTTGGAGTAGAAGTCAGCTGGGAGCTGCACGGTGGTTTCCGTCTCCAGCTCCGAGTCGAGTGCCTTTTTCAGGCCCTCCAGCACACCGTCTGGCATTCAGACGACCTCCCCGAGCCCCCTTGTTAAGATGGACACCGCGGCGTAGGTGGGGAGCTCGACCATCTGCGACCTGAACGGCCCGAACTCGCTGCCCGCGACCTTGAACAGCGGATAGAAGGCCACTTTCAACGCGACTGGTTTCGAGCTCAGCACAACCGGGTCCCTTTCGAAGTCGAATGACCCCGTTGACCCGATGCGCATCTTGCACATCCCGGTGGTCCCGTGGAGGGTGCCGGCCAGCCGGAAGACTCTGTGGATGTCCGTAGTGACTGACGAGTCGATCATCGCTCTCTGCGACGCGACGGCGTCCGAGACGAGCCTCTGAATGGTGCCCGTGTAGCCTTCCCGCTTCTGCTCGACGTAGCGTGCTATCCTTCTGGACCAGCCCTCCTCCGTCGCGCTCGTACTTCTAAGCCTCTTCTTGAACGCCGAGGCTATTGCTTGGCTGGACGGCAGCGAGGTTCCTGACATGTACTCGGCTATCTCCGACCTGCCCGCTTGGTCCAGTTTCTGGAATCTGTCGTCCGAGACGTGGAGGTGGAAGCCCCTGTTCCCCGAGAAGTAGACAGCTATTGCGTCTCGTGCGACACCGAAGTCTTCTGCCAAGAAGTCTATGACGCGGAGCGTGTGGTCTCTCGCTGCGTCGACGCACTTCCTGCAGGTGCCGTGGAAGGCTGTCGTCTGGCCCGCGCACTTCGGGCACTTCTGGGGCCTGGGGAGCTTCTCGGAAGCGTGGCACTGTTCGCAGTACCAGACGTCGTGGCCCTTCTTGCACGGAGTGGGGATGTCCGTTGCGTCGATGTCGAATATCAGTTCGGCCCCGCGCCACCCCTTCTCGTCGATGGGGGCCGCGGGAGACTCGTATTTCGCGTTTGAACAGTAGACAGATGACGGGGACTGCTTGACTATCTCTGCGACCGCCTCGCCTCTGGTCCTGAATGACAGGTGCCTCACCATTCCGCCACCGAATGGGATGTAACCGAATTCGCGGGCTTGTACATCCGGCGGGAACTCTATCGAGTCCGCCCGTCCGAAGTAGTACTCCCGGTAAGCCTTTCTGAGGAAGGCGATCGTGGCGGAGTCCAATGGGGGAACGCCGCCGGGCAGTCAGATAAGGCGTCTGCCGTCTCGTGGCAAGCGAGGGGTGAGTAGCGACTGCTCAGTCGTTGACACGGGGCGCCAAGAAGTAGTGTATGCGTGCGCCCTGGTCGTTGAGCTTGAACTCCAGCCTGACAGGCTTCTTCGTCGAATACTCCATCAGAAGCGTGTCGGACACGCTCCCCATCGCCTTCGAGATTCCAATCAGGTAGTCGATCGAGTATGTCGCCTTGCTCTCAGTCCCGACCTGAAGCTCCAGGACGTCCGCATCGTTCTTGTCCAGCGAGATGTCTGCCTTTCCGACATCGGACTTTCCAGTAAACGAGAGCCGCTCCTTTGAAGCCTGAATCGTCACCTGGTCTGAGACGACGGACACGTCGCTCAGCAGCTTCTCGAATATCCCTCTCGTTAAGGTAGCCTTGGTGTCGAACTCGAGCTTGGGGAGGGGCGCAGCGCCGCCACTGCTCTCGATGAGGTGGACCGAGAATTCCCGCCTGTACCCGTTCTTCAGCGTGACCCGGATAGCCTCCTCCTCGTCAGCGGCTATTTCGACGCTGTCCTTCGCGTCGCTCCTGCCAATCAGCTTGACGAGGTCCTCGACCCTGAGGCAGAACTTGAAGGGCTTGTCGGCCTCGTACTTCTCGAAACTTGAGTTGGGCATCAGCAGGTCGACGAGTGCGACGTGTGATGGGTCCATGGCACGGAATGTCAGTCCTTCGGTCGTTGCGTCGAATGTCGCTTCCTCCACCAGCGTCTTCACGGCAGCCGCGACAGCCTTCCACTCCTGCGAACTGGATGTCTTCGCCAGAAACAAGCCGCGACGAACCGCCTTTGGCGGTCCCCGACCATTGGCGTAATAAAGATTGGCAGCTCGGTTTCTTTGATTCAGTGGAGCGGCGCCGAAAGTGACTTCGGAGCCGCCGAACTTAGGACAGCGGAGAACCCGCGAGAGTCGTACGGTCGACCGGTTCACGTATGACGGCCCAAGGCTTTTAAACGGAGTCCCCGTCGTGCTTCCTCCGCTTCAGTGAGAACATGAAATTCCCAAAGGAGATGAGGACCTTCTGCCCCTATTGCAAGAAGCACACCCCACACTCGGTCGCTCTGTACAAGCGTGGAAAGGAGCGCGCTGGTTCGTGGGGGGCGAGACGCCAAGCGGGCCGGAAGAGAGGATACGGCGGCCAAAAGTTCCCAGAGCTCATCCGCACCGCCAAGACCACGAAGAAGGCGACGCTCCGCCTGAAGTGCAGGGAGTGCAGCAAGGAGGTCATGAGGGATGGGATAAGGCTGAGAAAGGCGGAGATAGCGGCATGAGACGCGAGAGAGAGCCGATTCCGAGGGCGCGCAGCGAGTTCCTCTTGGTGAAGTGCCCAGACTGTAACGAAGAGAGGATCCTTTTTTCGAACTCGGCCAAGGATGTAGGGTGCAGGGGATGCGGGAAGAAGCTGGCCGAAAGCAGGGGAGGAAAGTCGATAGTGCTGGCCAACCTCGTAAAGAGACTAGGCTGAACAGCCCCGGGAACAGCCGGTCCAGTCGCATTCCTCCGGAAACCTCTTTTACCCGAAGCTAGTCGAGGCGTTCCAATCACTTGAGCGCAGAGAGAGAGATGCCTGAAAGCGGCGAGGTGGTGGTGTGCACCGTGAGGGAAATCACCTCGCATGGAATCTATGTCAACCTGGACCAGTACGGCGGGATGAACGGATTCCTGCATGTTTCGGAGATTTCCACGGGCTGGGTGAGGAACATCGAACGCGTGGCCAAGGTCTCCCAGAAGCTGGTTCTGAAGGTGATAAGGGCGAACAGGGCGAGGCACGAAATCGACCTCTCCCTCCGGCAGGTGACAAACGAGGAGCGCAGGGCGAAGGTCATCGAGTGGAAGAGAGAGGAGAGGGCTCTCGCGATCGTGGGCGCCATCAGGAAGAAGCTGAACCTCGACGAGGCGCGGACGGCGGCGCTAAGAGGGAGTCTGGAAGGAGAGTTCGGCACGCTGTACGAGGCCTTCGAGCAGGCTGCACGCAGGGGGGAGAAAGGCCTGGCTCAGCTCGAGCTGCAGGAAGGCGAGGCCGGAGCCATAGCCGAGATAGCGAGAGAGAAGATCATACCCCCCAGCTACGAGGTAGGGGCCTTGGTCGAGATCTCCTCGAAGTCCCCCAACGGTATTGAACAGGTGAAGAGGACGCTCCTCGCCGCCGCCAACTCACCGTCGGCTGAGGTCCAGATCTCCTACGCCGGGGCGCCGAAGTACAGGGTGCGCGTGACCGCCGACGACTACAAGCAGGCTGAAAAGGTGCTCGACGGCGTTCTTCAGAAAATCAAGGACGGCGCGGGGAAACACGGCGTCTTCAGCTTCAAGCGTGAGATTTCGAAGAAGCACGGTGGGGCTGCCTGAGGACGCTCCTGCTGAAGTGCGTGAAGTGCGGCAGATACACAATCAGCGAGAGCTGCCCCAGCTGCGGGGGGAAGACCGCGACCGCCCACCCCGCTAGGTTCTCCCCTGACGACAAGTACGCCAGGTACCGGAGCCCGCTGGCTTACGAGGTACCGTTCTGAACCAATTGGTACAACAGGACGGTGTCGAAGCAGCTCAGGCTCGTGTCACCAGGGCACTCGAAAGGCGAGCTTATGCTCGGCGACGCGTAGGCTAGCCTGAACGGCCCCGTACTGTTGCTCGGGAACGTGTAGTCGAGAGGGTACGAGAAGGCCTCGATTGGCGGGGCGCCGTTCGACCCGAACTCGTACGTCGGCGAGAGGGCCACCGAGGACTGCCCCGTCGTGCTGTTGGTTTCGCTGACTAAGAAGTCGGCGAACTTGAACGGGAAGAGCTGAGCGAAGAGCGTGTTGTTCAGCGCGTACGGAGTGAGGTTGAAGTCGTCGACGTTTTCACAGGTCGCGTTCACCTTCGGGCATTCAAGATATTCGGCCTCGTCCAGACCACCTATCCGTATGAACCACTGCTTCTTGCTCTCGTCGCCGCCACCTGGGGTGAACCCGCCCCCGCTCGGCTGCTCGAGGATGTAGTAGCTCGTCTCCGCTCCGCTTGTGGAGTTTTCCAACTGTATTATGCTTCCCGTCAGGAAAATCGCCACGTATGTGGGTCGTCCCTCGCCCATGTCCTCCGCCATCTTGGCGGCCTGGGTGACGTTGGACATGAGCAGCTGCCCGACCTCGGCGATGCGCGTAGAGTTGATGGTCGCGTTGTCGTTCACCGTCGTGCGGTTGCCCATCACGGCGATCCAGTATCCGTAGTCCCACCACGAGATTATCACTGAGTTGGTCGGCGTGGACGTGCTTATCCACGATAGCGTCTGCGTCCAGTCCGAGTACACGGCCTGGGAGTAGATCGTCGCGCCGTTGGCTATGCTGACGGCGCTGTCGGCCGGACTCTGGTCACAGAATATGGTATTGGAGCTCGTGCACTGGATGGGATTCGGAATCCAGTAAGCCCCTGCCGGGAAGGCGATGAGCCCGATGACCGCGACGGTGAACACCACCTTTACCTCGTTCCGCGACTGCACGCTCTGCTTCTTCTTGACGAGGGGGGTCGGGCTGGGCTTCACTAGCGCGAAGGCGAGCTCTGCGAAACCGATCCCTCCGAGAATCGCGAAGGCTATCGACGAGTAGACGAGCAGACGAGAATAGGCGGCCGAGAAGTAGAGCCCCGCCAGGGCGAAGATCAGCGCGTACGCCATCGGAGCCCCCCTCCTCTTGAAGGCGATTAGCGCGCCAGCCACGCCGAAGCACATCAGTATTGCGTACGACGTGAAGTAGTCTGCCCCTGTGGGAAGAGACTGCTCAGCCACGGACTGTATCAATGCGCTGCTGCTCCTTGTCCACGGCGCTATCACAGCCAGGTACCTCCCGGTGATGCTGCTGACGTCGCCGAAGCTGATGAACGTGAGACCTGCCAAGGCGAATGCGAAAAGGAATTTGAACAGGGTGCGCCTGTACTCCGCGGGCTTCACCCACGTCTTCGCCCACTGGGCAATCAGTACGAAGACGGTCCCCCCCAGCATCGCAAGGCCGACCGGATTCGTTACTATCTCGATGCCCGGCCTAGGCATCAGGGCGCTGACGAAGAGATCGGCAGCCGTGAAGGAGATTAGCGCAGGGGAGATTGACGGGAGGTCGAGGTTCATGAAAGGCAGCGCGATGAAGAACAGTCCGAAGGCTCCGCTGAAGTAGTCACCCCCTCCCCACGACAGCGTCGAATATCCTGCGAAGGCGCCCGAGAGCACAGCCCGTAGGACCCTGCTCGTGATCGAACGATCCTTGTCGAAGACGGTCAGCATTAGATAGCTCGCGCATGTGAAGCATAGGATGGCGAGCGGCTCCGACTTGAACCAGCCTAGGTTTCCTCTCTCTATCAGTGGCGGGGAGACGGCGAAGACGAGCGCTGCGAAGAGGCCGGCGATGTCCCCTCCGATCCTCCTCACGAGGAAGTAGAAGAGGACAGATGTGATGGCCCCGAAGAACACAGGAAGAAGCACCAGGAGGTCGTACAGTGAGATCTGGATGCCAAAGACGTCGTGGACGAGCAGGTAGATGACCGCGCCCCCGACCTGTAGCCCTCCTTGCGACGTTGCGGCCACGTTCCTCCCCTCCGGGAACCATGTCTGGATGTCATGCCAGTAGAAGTATCCCTGTTGGTTGTGGCATGCCGTGAAGACGGTCGGACCGCAGTTCGGCGGGTTGTTGAAGAGCGCGTAGATGAGTCCGTGCTCCTGCGCAAGGGTGACTATGTGTGAGGCGGCGTAGTAGTCGAAATACGGGTCGAACTCGTTCAGGAAGAACCCGTACTTCGCGGCGAATGCCCTAATCGTGACGGCGATGACGAAGATTATCGAGAGCACCATCGATATCATCACGGTGCGACGCGAGACGGTCGGCCTCGCTATCATCGACCTGAGGACTTCTAGCGGGGAGTCCAATTGGTCCTGCGCGCGCCATCGGGGTATTTTAATTATGACTTCGGCAGAATCGCGCGCAGGTGGGTGGCGTACCGAGCTGCGTCGAGCAGACGCTTGCTCTCCGGACCGAAGTCTGTCGCGTTCACTTCTATCAGCCACCCCTCCCCGTACGGCGACTTGTTCACGAGTTCCGGATGAGACTCGAGCTCGGCGTTCACCTTTGTCACGGTCCCTGAGACCGGGGAGTACAACTCGGACACGGCCTTTATTGACTCCACGGTGCCGATGAACTTGAACTGGGCGACCTCGGTGCTGACTTTCGGAGGAGAGACGTATACCACGTCGTTCAGTGTCTTGGCCGCGTAGTCCGTGACCCCCACTCTGACGTCGGCGCCGACCACCTTCGCCCACTCGTGCTCTTTGGTGTATAGCAGGTCGTCGCGTATCTCGTACCCCTGGACATCCATTGGGCGCTGCGGCCTGGGGGCGGTCTAATTACCCTTGCCATGCCTCTTCCATCCGTAGATGCTCTCGTCGTAGAAGGGCGGCCTCACCGTCTTCCCTCCTTGTTCGGAGTCGCGCATCGCGATTGTGACGGTCGCGCCGGGCTCCGTCCCTTCGTTCCGAAGTCGGCACAGGGCGATCCCCTTTGAGAGAATCGGAGAGAACGTCCCGCTCGTGACAGTTCCAATCTGCTCAGACCCGGCTTTCACCACAAACCCGTGCCGTGGTATCCCTCTGTCCGAAACCACGCCCCTTCTGATGACCTCAGGTCCGCTCGACTTCAACTCCCAGAGCGCATCGCATCCGACGTATCCCGTCTTCGCAGAGGAGACCACCCATCCGAGGTCCGCTTGGAAAGGGTTGGTCGTGCCGTCCATGTCCGAACCGTACAGTGGGAGGCCCGCTTCCAATCTCAGCGAGTCCCTCGCTCCGAGGCCGCAGGGCTTCGATGCTGCGGTTATCTTTTCCCAGAACTCCATGGCTCTTCCCGGACTCTCATTGGTCGCGTCGAGGACTATGACCTCGAAGCCATCCTCTCCGGTGTACCCTGTCCTAGAGATGATCGAACGCTGGCCCATTACTTTGGTTTCAGCGCAGCGGAGCCTCTTCAGCTGGCCCAAGTCGAGTTCTGTGTAAGGTTGCATGATCGACTGGGCCGATGGTCCCTGGACCGCGACCATCGCCGAAGAGCCAGTCGTGTCGTCGACCCGCACCCCTTGCGGGGGACTCCGGGCTTGGATGTGGCTGAGGTCGGCCGCCGCGTTGGCTGCGTTCACCACGAGCATGAACTTCGCTTCGTCCAGCCTCAGTACGATGAGATCGTCTAGTATGCCAGCGCGCTCGTCCAGAAGAAGCGTGTAGAAGGCCTTCCCCACGGCCTGCTTCTGGACCTGCGTCGGCACCAGCCCCTCGATGAACGCCCCGGCAGGCTCTCCGCTCACCACAAACCGCCCCATATGCGACACGTCGAAGACCCCGGAGCTGTTCCTGACCGCCATGTGCTCGTCCAGGGTGGACGAGTACCAGAGCGGCATCTCGTAGCCCGCGAAGTCAGTCATCTTCGCGTGTCCAGCGTGGTAAGCATGGAACTGCGTCGTCTTGGGCACATTCAGACGGCGGCGACCGTCTCCTTATGAGGTAATCGCAGCCCTCCACCACGCGCACTTCAGCCAGGACATGGAGAGGGGAATGTGTGCCATGACCCTTCGGGCAAGAGCGAACGAGACGGGGCCGGTGCGTGGTCCGCATACTCTTTTAGTCAAGAGAGTCGTGGATTGGCGCGCCAATGACCTACGAGATCGCTTGCATGTCGTGTGGAACGGCGCTCTACTCCGGAATAGATCTCCGTTCTCCTGTCGACGTCCTGAAGGCGGCTGGCTTCCGCTGCAAGAAGTGTGGCAGCCGACTTTCTGCGGGTAAGTTCAGCGTCGACGTGCGGAGAGTAGACGGATCATACTCGTAACCGAGAGCGAAGCCGCGACTCCGGTCGGCGGGGATAGGACATCGCGTGCGGGCTACACCCTAGTAGTCTGCGAGAAGCCTACCTCCGCGCGGCGCGTGGCTGAGGCACTGGCAGAAGGAGCCGTGCGCACCTCCCTCGTCGAGGGAGTGGAGGTCCTCCGGGTCACCAGTCGCGGGGAGGAATTGGTGATCTGTTCCGCGCAGGGACACCTCTTCGAGGTCGCTGATCCTTTCGACGACAGAGGTGTCTATCCCGTCTTCGACATCGAGTGGTTTCCTTCCGGCATGGTCGGGCGGGAAGATGCAGGCGCAGCCCGCAGGATAGGCGCCGTCCGAAGGCTCGCCCTCGGAGCCGCGAAGTTCATCAACGCGTGCGACCTCGACGTTGAGGGAGAGGCCATAGGGTCCAACATCCTCAGATACGCATGCGGAGGTAAGCAAGAGGGAGCGCTCAGGGCCAGGTTCTCATCCCTCACCAAATCCGACCTGGTCGCCGCTTTCGCCACCGCTGAGGAGCAGGCAGCGCAGGGAAGGGCGGGGAGGGCCAGGCACTTCGTAGACTTCGTCTGGGGTGTCAACCTATCGCGCGCCCTCTCGCAGGCCACCGTCGGCGCGGGGGGCCCGTATGTGACGATTAGCATGGGAAGAGTTCAGGGACCTGCGCTAGCGTTCATCGCAAAGAGAGAGACCGAGATTCGCAACTTCGTCCCGACGCAGTTCTTTGCCGTGGCAGGGACCTTCGAGGGGAACGGCGTCTCCTTCGGCGCCAATTACTCCGAGGAGAAGATGAAGACCCGTGCAGCAGCGGAGGATGTCAGAAGCGATTGTTTGGGAAAGGAGGGTGTCGTGACGAAGGTCTCGCGGGTGGAACTTCACGTCCCGCCCCCGCCGCCATTCAGCACAGGGGACCTCCAGAAAGAGGCATACAGATACCGCGGCTATACTCCGGTCCTGACGCTACGGACCGCCGAAAGGCTCTACCTAAAGGCACTCATCTCGTACCCGAGAACCGCCAGCCAGCGACTGCCCGCGTCGATTGACTTCAGCCGAATCCTCAAAGAGCTAGGGAGCGTAGGCTCGTACTCACATGCGGTAGCGGAGGTCCTTCGCCGGGGTCTGCGCCCTGCCCAAGGTAAGGGGACAGACGCGGCCCATCCGGCAATCTATCCGACGGGTGAAAGGCCGACGGCACGCCTGAGCGGGCCCGAGGCAGTCATCTTCGACCTCATAGCGAAGAGGTTCATCGCCACATTCGGCGAACCGGAGTCGAAAGAAGTCGTGACGGCGGAGCTGTCTGTCGGAAGGCATGTCTTCCTTGTCAGAACCGAGCGCACGCTGCGCCGTGGGTGGTCGACCATCTTCGGTCGCGCCGGGACGGTGAAGGCCGTCACTCCAATCTCCAAAGGCGACAGGTACGAGGTCGTCGCAGTCGACGTTCGCGGGGCCCTTGAGCGTGGACCCCTCAGGTACAATCAGGCATCGTTCTTGGAGAAGATGGAGAAGGAGAACATCGGCACCAAGTCGACGAGAGCGGACACCATCGCGACCCTGTTCAGCAGAGGGTATATCGAGGGCCGTGAAATACGAATCACCGCGCTCGGCTCTGCGGTGGTCGAGGCGGTCGAGAAGTACGCCCCGGCCGTTCTCTCCACCGACCTGACAAGGAGGTTCGAGGAGGGGATCGAGTCGTTGAACAGGGCGCAGACGAGGGGTTCGGAGCTGATGAGGGAGACTGCTCGCGAGGTAGCACGCCAAGTGCTCGTGATGGGGGCGGACGAGATTGCGATCGGGAGCCACATCAGTTCTGCCGCCACGGCGGCACCAGGCGGACCGATGCGCCTGGGGCCGTGTCCCACGTGCAAGAGCGGGGAGCTGTCTGTAGTCAGGTCAAGGAAGACAGGAAAGAGGTTCGTCGTATGCTCCCGTTACTCTTCCGGGTGCCGGACGTCCGCCCCGCTTCCTCAGCGCGGGACAATCAGGCTGGCGTCCAGCGCGTGTAACAGATGCGGTTGGCCCGTCGTGGCAGTCAGCGGCTGGAGGAATCCGTGGAGACTATGCGTCAATCCGCTCTGCCCGTCGAAGCGCCAAGGGGGAGACCGACGTCCGCCAACAGAAGCCGGTTACCGTAGCAGTGCGCGGCGAGTGGCGTGACACGACGGGGAACCCGTGACCGGGCGTGAAGCTCACGGTCCAAGGGCGGGTTGGATAAGGTTAAACGCCTCCGCTGAACGGCCGAAGAACGGCAAGGGACAAGGTGAATACCCGGGATTGATCAGGGAGACCATCAAGAGCGCGTATGATGGCACGGCGGGGATCCTGAAGAGTTTCATGCGTACGTTCGTGAGCCCCATTCAGAAGCGTGGCGACCTTCTTCCCGTCCTCTACGTCCTCGTTCTCGTGGGCATAGCAGGAGGGTTTGTGGACGCGCTCGCGTACCCCGTAGCTGATCAGGGGGTTCTTGTCTACCCGGCGGCGGGAGCGCAGACTATCGCCGAAGCGCTCCTAGACTCGTTTGTGATCCTGATAGGGGGGGCAGGCATCTATCTCACCTACATGAGCGGGAGACAGACGACGAAGCCCAGGGCGGTCAGCATGTACCTGTGGCTCGCCCTGTTGCTGCTGATGGTCTCGACCCTAGCAGGCGTGCAACTGCTGTTGCTCAAGGAATCCTGAGCGAGAACCTTCCTCCCACCCACGCCGTGCCACGCTCGCATCGCATGACCAGTTCCGTCCCCTCCACAAGCACAGACACGGTCGCGTCGGCCAGGTCTGATATCGAGCCTCCACGGGCCGCCCGAGCAACCTTCTCGCGCCTGTAGATAACGAGGATTCCCGCGGCCCCCGAGGCCCTCGAGAGGTAAGAGAGCAGCGTCAGAGCCAAGGCAATCTTCCTGTTCCTCGAGCCGGCCTCGGGTGAAGAGAACAATTGATACATGCTGTTTGTCCCCGCGACCACGAAGACGCTCGCCTCCGCGGCCAGGAACCTGGCGAACTCCCCCTCGATCGCCTTGTCCGGCTCAGGGATCCAGACCTTCACCGAGTCCGCGACATCCCGAGGGATGAGTGGCGCGACCTGGTCGAAGGAGCTGGCGAGCAGGGCGTCGACGTCAAAGACGGCGCACCCCCCGGGGACCAGGGCAGCGAGAGGGACGAGCACTCTGAGCAGGAGAATGCACGTCCTCCTGTCACCCACCATGAAAGCGGCCGTCCTGCCCTTGAGGGGACCCAAGAACGACTTGGCCTGCGCGGCGCTAAAACTCAAGATGCTGGCTCAAGGTGCCTCTCTATTTCAACATCTAACGAATTCTAGGGCCACAACGACGCTGAAAGTGGCCCCGCAACGGGTACACTTTCCAAAACTTTGCACTGCATTGGTAACGAAATTGACCCTCCCGAACGCATCATCCCTCGACGACTCTGTCAACTTCGTTGCACGCCTCGTGGGGGAAGAGCGCCCAACCTCAGCAGAGGTTCGTCTCATGCAGTTCACAGGAGGCCGAGGATGTTTTTCGGCACCGTGTAAGACGCGTTGCAGTACTTGCAAGTGCCCTGGGACTCCTTGGACTGAAGCGAGAGGGATGCACCGCAGTTCGGACACTTCAGGACCACCGCGCCCTCCTTGCTCATCTCGAACTTGGTGGCAATCTCATACCTGACCTGCTCCCTGTTCAAGGCGTATTTGCTGACGAAACGCGTCTCGTCGAGCACCCCCTCGATTCCTGACGCGATTCCCTGTTCGATTGCTCTGCGGGCGTCGCTTTCCCTTGATGAGACGCCGTGCTTCTGCAGGACCGAGACGACCTCGGCGATGGGGACCTTCTCGCGGGTCCTCATCAGGGTGATCACGTCGTTTTCGGCTCCGTCCTTCCTCGCAGCGTTGTCGAACCACTTCTTCACGTTCTCCACCTGCTCCGCGTCACGCGCATGATGCGAGAACTTGTATTCGTCGCCTGTAGCGTATTTCACCTCGACTATGACCCAGTTGGTCTTGCGGAGCGACCCGGTCACTTGGCTCGACACTCGAGTGACCTGGCGCGGGAGATAGGTTGTCCAGATGTTCCCGGTGGCATGGATGACCTTGAAGAGGTTCATTTCCTCGTCGTAGGCGAGCGTGAAGGACTCCTCCCCTTTGATGACATTGTTCTTGTACACCGTGGTCGGCCCAGTAAGGAGGTTGATGGACGGCACGGGCCGTTTTCTGGAGTGATGTTATTTATTCGTAGACGATGCGACAAGAAGACCTGTATCATCCTGGCCTTTTGTGAGTCGTCGGTCTATCTTACACGCCGCTGTCCGTGACCCTGCCGTCGTTGCCGTTCTTGCCGTGATTGTAGTACATTCGCGCGTGGCGTGAGAATGGATAGGATGGAACTCCCTTCGCTTTCTCCGTCCCCGCCTGCTTCCGGGCCGATTGAAGCCACTCTTATCATGCACCCTTCCGTCTTGTCATTTCGACGAGGACGGCCGAGACGACCACTATTGCTGCCACGGCTGCCGCCAGGGCTAGGTACGCGACGGGTGCCTTTTGTGGCCCTGACGTCGCCATGCTGGCCGAGGTCGATGCGGTGGTCAGAGAGCTTGTGGGATGCTGTGTCGTGGTCGTCGTTGACGAGGGGGCGGCCACCGCGATGGCAATCGGGGTCCCGAACAGCCACCCCAGAAGGATGCTGAAGCCGACCTGGCACACGAGCCCTGCCGCGAGGCTCACGAGGTTCGCTTCGTCGGGTGTGATGGACTGCCAGGCGCCGTCCACGTAGGCGTAGACGTCGACGCTCACCGTGTTGCAGACGGAGGTCGTGATGCTGTTCCCGCCGAGGAGTGTCCCTGCAAGGCTGACCAGCACGCTGACGTAGCTGTCCGGGCTCGCCGTCGTGGACACTCCCACATCCCCGCAGACGACCACCTGGCCCGAGCTTGAGGCTCCTGAGCAGACCCCGTCGTCGTATTGGTAACTCGTGATGTTCGTCTCACCCGCGGCCGTCGTGAGGTTTCCCGATGCAGGCGTGACCGTCATGTTCGCCACAGACGCCCCAGTAGCGTTCAGGGCCCACGCGGGGTTGGTGTAGGACCAGAAGCTCCCCTGGACCGTCTCGTTGAAGCTGGTCCCAATGACGGGGGCGGTGCTGTAGGTGGTCGTCCTGACCGTTGAGTTCGTCGCGGTTGTCGTCCTTGTTGAGTTGGTGACGGTGTAGATGGTGCGGTTCGTGCCAGACGTCGTGGAAGCTCCGGTCGTCAGCGAGGTGTGGTTGGTCGCGATAGATGTCGTCGTGACGTTGGTCGTCAGGGCTGTCGTGGCGGAGGACGTCGTGTTGACAGACGCGGTCGAAGTGTGA
>JASHOZ010000055.1 GCA_030038395.1 Nitrososphaerales archaeon | reverse complement strand
GCCGAGGTGTGCATCTCCTCGTCTCCGGTCGCGAGAATGACCGCGTCGTGGTTCTTCACCTCCTGGAGAAGCTGGGTCCAGTAGCTGAACATCGCATCTGACTGGTTGAGGACGAGAAGAGGAGAGAGGACGTCCGTTACGACTCTTACGCGCCTCCCCGCGTTCTGCTGGAGCGCCTGCTTGATGCCGTAGGAGATGACAGTCGAGTCCCGGAGGTCGCACTTCGCAGGGGAACCGGTGCTGGCGATCCACTCTGGGACGCGGTCGCTCGGGATCCCGAAGCCCTTCATGTCCCTCAGGACGTCTGACACTGCACGGTGCGTCACGTAGAGACAGTAGTCCCCCTGTATGAGCCCTGAGCGGATGAACCAGTACCCTAGCGCCTGCTTCCCGAGGCCGGCCTGCCCGAGGACCAGGATGGAGGACCTCTCGGGATAGCCGTCGTTCAGGATCTGGTCGAAGCTGGCGATCCCGGTCGAGACCATGTTCCCGTCGAGCACCGGGCCGGTTCGTCTATTCAGCGTTTCGTCAGCCCCACAACGCCTCTGCGTTCGAATCGCCCCAAGGGGAGGACTCGGATATCAACGGGCTTCGGCTAAAATCAGTCTCCAGTTGCTCACCAGGGCGCGGTCTTCGGGCCGTCGTCTCCGCCTGGCCTCCAACTCCTTCCGAACGTCCGAAGCGACGCTTCGGGGCAAACCCTGGAAAGTGCCCCATCGCCTTCGGAACGCGGGTATCCGCCTCCACTCTAGGCTCTCTTGCTTTCTCATGGTCACGTGGTACCGGGCATCCTTGACGACCACAAACCCTGAGTCGGTCAACAACTTCGGATAGTCGACGGGGAGTCTCTTCGACCAGAACTCGCGCGGCTCGATTCCATTCCTCATGAGCACTCCGTCAACCGTCCTCCGATACTGGAGATGTTCCCTCCTGGAATGAAACCAGAAGGGGAGGTTGAACCCCAGAAAGCCTCCCCGCTTCATGACACCATGGATTTCTCTGGGGAGGCTCTCAACTTCAGGGAATTGCCAGAACGCAGAGTTGCAGACGACAAAGTCGAACATCCTCTGTCTTTTGGCGAGCGCCCTTAGGACTTGGCCGACTCCGCCTTCCCTGAAAGTCAGTCGTCGCCCGACATGGGTTGAGTTTCGTCTGGCAGCTTCGAGCATCTCTGACGACTGGTCGACGGCGGTGATGCGACCGCGAAGCACGCGTTCGACGAGGAGGGTGGTGCAGGCGCCCGTTCCACAAGCCAGCTCCAGCACTGTCGAGTCAGGCCGTAGGGGGAGCGCTCCGACCAGCTTCTCGCCAACTCGTGAATAGTAGTGCCACTTCATCTCGAATCTGTCATACGCGTCTGCGCTAGCATCCCAGACTCTCAGGCTTCGTCCCACTGCCTTGGGTCTTCGTCCCCTTGTCATGCGGCCGCCGACCTCCCGGCTTCGATTGAACAACCATTTCTCCCTGCTACGGACTGGGCCAATCTGCTCCTTGCCAAGAGCCCTCCCAAATTTGTTTAGGATACTACCAGCCGTAGCCGTGGTCAGGGGTCCAGCGGTGCGTGCTAACCTCGAAGTGTATCTGCATCGCGGCTCGTTCGCCCACTCTTGATCAACTGCTCAGTTGCCTCTATCTGACTAAGATACACCTTCCTGTCGTCCTCGTCGAGGGATAGCCCTCCCAGTTGCCTGCGTGCGGCCTTCAGGTACCTCTCCGCGCTACGGTAATCCTGGGCTGCCGTGTGAGCCCGCGCGATCGCCTCGTAGGCAGTGTGCAGGATGTCGGTAAGGCCATTGTCCTTGCAGGTCGTCAGACAGGCTCTGGCACACTGAAGGGCGAGTTCTGGATGTCCGAGCTCCGAGTATACCCTTGACAGCTGCCACTCTCCGATCGCCCTGTTCCTAGGCGTACCGATAAGGCCCCAGTGGTAGCGGGAGGCATGTGACAGGTGCAGCAGCTGCAGGTCATCCCCTCCGCTTCGCCTCCTCTCCAATAGGTCCCACGCCCGGTTGAAGCACTCGGCAGCGACCTTCCGGTGAAACTCGCGCTCATTCCGGGGAATTCTCACTTGAAGCCCTGTGCAACGGCGCGAGATAAGGACTCGGATGCGGGTCGATGCCCCCCTCCGCGGAGAGGCGCGCCCAGCGCAGGTCTTGCTTCTAGGCACTAACGAAACCGCGTCGGGGACTGTCAGCCGCTTCGGCCGGAGGGTCTGCCCATCGTGCAGTGGAAGGGTCATAACTTGGACGCGTTGACGGGGTGGTCATGACCGCCATCACCGACGACTACATGCAGGCCATGCTGAAGACGACCAAGCTTTACACGCTGATCATCCTGCGGAGAGCGTCCGGCCGGAGCGACCCTGGCGCCGACAGGATAGTATGGGAACATGGCCGGAGACTCCTCGCGCTCCGACGCGACGGGCTCCTGTCCATCGTGTGCCCCCTGGTGAAAGACGAAAGCGATGTCGCCGGCATATGTATTTTCAATACCGACCTGGGCGAGACACGGAGAGTAATGGATGACGATCCGACGGTGAAGGCCGGGATCTTCAGCTACGAAGCCCACGTCCTCAGCGGATTCCCGGGAGACTCCCTCGCAAAGTGACTCAGGCGAGACACACGAGCGAGGGCCAGGGCTAGTTCGTCAGTCCCCACTTCGACCTGACGCTGCGCTCGAGCCGGTAGAAGATCAGCCTGTCCGCGATGAACCCTATCGCGAAGATGACGATCATCGAAGCGATTATCTGGTCCATCCGCACGAACTCGCTCCCGTAGTAGAGGATGGCGCCGAGCCCGACGGATGCCATCAGCATCTCGGCACCGATCAGCGCGTGCCAGGAGAAGGACCACGCCTGCCTCATCCCGGTGATGAGCGAGGGCATCGAAGCTGGGAGCATCACTGTGGTCAGCAGCGAGTATCTCCTCGCCCCCATGTTCCTGGCGGCCTTCATGTAGATTGGGGGGACGTTCCTCAGCCCCGAGTAAGTCGAGAGCATCACGGAGAAGGTAGAGCTCATCACCACCACGAATAGTATCCCATAGTCGTTCAGCCCGACGATCAGTATGGCGAACGGCACCCAGGCGATGGACGGGAACGACTGCATGCCGAGGCTGAACGACGCCAGGGTGCGGCCAAAGCGCTTGAACTTCACCATGAGGATCCCGATCGCCATCCCGAGCACCATCACGAGGCCGAACCCCGCGATGAGCCTGTACCCCGTGGTGTAGGCGGCGGTCGGTAGGAGGCCGCTCTGCACCAGTCTGATGAA
>JASHOZ010000054.1 GCA_030038395.1 Nitrososphaerales archaeon | reverse complement strand
TCTCTGAAGACTCGCTATAAAAGACGCTTCCCGCGAAATGGTCTGACAGGAAGTCGTGCCGACAGCCTAGCTCGCAAGAGTGAGGAGCGCCACCCGCCGGCAAACGATTTATTGTCGGCCCTTTCTCCGTGCACTCTTCAAGACAATTGTCACTTGGAAGGAGACTCGCCGTCATAATGTTCACCGATATCGTCGGTTACACCTCCCTCTCCGAGAAGAACGAAGCTCTTGCCCTGAGGCTCCTGGACGAGCACCGCCGCCTCCTTCGGTCCATCTTCCGCGAGCATCGCGGCAAGGAAATCAACATCATGGGTGACGGCTTCCTCGTCGAGTTCTCCAACGCGCTGGACGCCGTGAACTGCTCAGTCGCCATACAGTCGATGCTCAAGGAGCTCAACGAGAGGCGCGGCGAGGAGACCAGGATTCTCGTCAGGATCGGCTTGCACCTTGGGGACGTCGTCCACAGCGAAGGCAACGTGAGCGGGGACGCGGTGAACATAGCGTCGAGGGTCGAGTCGCTCGCGCTTCCAGGAGGCATCTGTCTGACGTCGCAGGTCTATCACAGTGTGGTCAACAAAGTGGAGTACGGCTTCGAACCGATCGGGACCCCCCACCTCAAGAACGTGACCACCCCCGTCGAGGTGTTCAGGGTGACGGCTCTCGGGGCACCGCCGAGGAGTGAGGGGCCAGGTGCTGCCCTCCCCAAGAACAGAGTCGCCGTCCTCCCGTTTGTGAATCTTAGTCCCGACCCCAACGATGAGTATTTCGCCGACGGCCTGACGGAGGAGGTGATCGACAGGCTCTGCCAAGTAAAGGGCCTCGAAGTGATCGCCAGGACCTCAGCCATGAGCTACAAGGGGAAGCAGGTGAAGGCCGGGGAGATAGGCCGGGAACTACGAACCGGGTCGCTGGTGGAAGGCAGCGTCCGGAAGGCAGGGAACACGATCAGGGTGACGGCACAGCTGATCAACGCAAGCACCGAGGGGCACCTCTGGTCCTCGAAATACGACAGAGAGCTGCAGGACATATTCGCGGTCCAGACCGACATCGCCGAACAGGTCGCCGGGGCCCTCCAGGTGAGACTGCTCCCGGAGGCGATCGAAGCCATCAACCAGAGGCGGACCGACAGCACCGAGGCGTACACCCTGTACCTGAGAGGGAGGCAGCTGTGGAATCGGAGGTCCAAAGAGGCGGTCGAAGAGGCGTTGGAGTGTTTCAGGGGCGCCTGCCGGGCCGACCCGAACTTCGCCCTGGCCTACTCCGGCCTGGCGGACAGCTACTCCATAATGGAGAACTGGGGATACGCCCCGATGGCGGAGATGCTCCCCCTCGTGAAGCAGTCTGTCGAGAAGGCTTTGAGCCTCGACGGGAACCTGGCGGAGGCCCACACGACCAAGGGGGCGATGCTCGCGCTGTACGAGTGGAGGTGGGGCGAAGCTGAGTCGGAGTTCAAGCGGGCGATCGAGCTCAACCCGAACTATGCGTCGGCTCACCAGGCTTACGCCTACCACGTGCTGCGACCGTTCCGCAGGGTGACGGAGGAGATGAGAGAGGTGGAAAAGGCTCTGGAGCTAGACCCCCTCGCGCCCGTGATGAGCCTGAACAAGGGGCAGTCGCTCTTCGTCCAGGAGAGGTATGACGAGGCTATCGAGTCGTATGAACGTGTCATAGCCATCGACCCGGACTTCGTGTTCGCCAAGGCGATGCAGGCCGACTGCCACCTGAGGGCGGGGAGGTACGCCCAGGCCGTCTCCCTGGCCGAAGCCTACCTCCCCCGGCTGGGATGGCCCGAGAGCAAGCAGAAGGTCACGCTGGGGTTCTTCTACGGCATCTCGGGACGACTGGAGGAAGCGCGCAGGCTGGTGGCAGAGGCGACCTCCCAGATGGCCGAACCGATACTCCCCACCGAGCTGGCATACGCGTATCTGGGGCTCGGGGAGACGGACAAGATGTTCGCCCCGCTGGAGCTGGCGTACGATCAGAGGGACACGGGGCTCCCGTGGGCGCTGATCGACCCGATCATGAAGCCCTTCCAGTCGGACCGCAGGCTGAAGGAGCTGAAGAGGAAAGTCGGGCTGCTGCACTAGGCCTTCGTGACCTTTGCGAGGTCGCTCTCCAGGCCCTTCAGGTCGAGACCGGGGGGCGCCGTGCGGAGACGCTTGCTCACCCAGTCGGGGCTGAGGACGGCGAAGGCCTCGTCGGCATATGCCGTGTAGAACTGCCAACTCATCTGCTTCAGTTGCCCCCAGGTGACGACCCAGACGCTCCTCTGGTCGTAGGCGACCGCCGGCACGCAGTGCCCGTTGTTCGGGTTCGGGGCTGCCTTCCCCGTCGGCCCCGAAGGAGGGACTATCCATGGGATGCTTGGGTCCCCGACGCCATTGGGGACGGCGAAGTCGGGGAGGGCCAGCCCGATGTAGCAGTTGCCGAAGAGGTAGACTGCGTCCTGCGCCTGGATCTGGCTCTTGAGCTCGAGCTGGGCGAAGGCGTGAACCCTGTCCTTGCCGAAGCCAGAGCTGCGCCAATACTTCAGCAGGTCGAGCATGCTGACCCCCTCGTCGGCCTGGCCGTGGACGAAGTGGTTGTAGACCTTGAGGATCGTGGAGACGGGGAGCGTCACCTCTGCTCCCGCGTTGGCGGTCCATTCCTGTATCATGTGGCCCGCCGCGGCGCATGTGCAGTCTCCGTAGTGGTCGTTGCCGTACATGGGCCATGTCTTCACCTTCTTGGCGTAGTCGGAAGAAGGGGGCGGCGGGGCAAGGCCCTTCGTCAGATACTTCGAAAGGAGCAGCGTCCGGGAGTCGAACTTCGGAGGACTCTTCCCGAGTTTCAAGCCTGGCCTTCGACCCGTGACGCCCCGCTCCTTAAACGTCCCCATTCCAGTCCCATTTCGAGAGGTACGCGAAGAGTAACGCCGTCCTCGCTGAGATAGTGGTCATCTCCGCATGTGGGTGTGCTTCGGCCCTCTGACGGTGCGGATGCAAGACGACATATTCAGAATAGGCTAAAGTCAGAAGGTAATGGTCGGCCTTCTGTGCCGCGGTAGCTCAGCCTTCAGGCAGCGCCACGACTCGGAAGAGGGCTAGGTTGCAGCCCAACTTTCCTGAACGCGTCGGGCCAGCGAGTGTCCTCGAATATCTCCCGGGCTCGTGGGAACAAGACCGGCATGAACCGCATGGAGGTGAACACGCTTCCGTCGGTCTGAACGAGCTTCGTCAAGTTGGCGAAGAACCCCTCCTTGTCGACCAGCCCGAGGCAGAGATACCCCTCCAGGGTGGACTTCGCGATGACATCGTCCGTCGTGACCTCTGGGAGGGCCCTGATCTCAGCCGCGTATTTCGCTGCCTTCTCCTCCTCGCCGAGCGCCATACTGAGAAGCGCGAAGTCGGCGGCGAATCCATTGGTGTCGGAAGACCTTCTCTTGCCTTCCTCGACGGCCTCCTCCCATAGGCTTCTTGCACGCGCGAAGTCCCCCCTCAGATACTCGTAGTGACCGAGAAGGTCAAGCACGCCGACGTCCCTTCCGTAGGCGGCGAGCGCCCGGTCGGAGCACTCCTTGGCTTCGGCGTCCCTTCCGAGATACAGGAGGAGGAGAACCTTGGAGTGCTCGATGTTCAGGTTCGCCACGCCCAGCCTCTCGGCAGACTCCAGCTCTCGCAGAGCCTCCTCTGCCTGGCCCATGGTCGTGAGGCAGTTCGTGTAGTTA
>JASHOZ010000053.1 GCA_030038395.1 Nitrososphaerales archaeon | reverse complement strand
CATGACTAGAGCGGTTGCCGCCAGGACCCAGGCCACGTCGCCAGAATCTATCACCCCCGGTGACACTGCCACGCGGCAGCCGAATTCGCCTATTTAGCCTGGTGAGACGTTTCTCACACTAGGCCGGCCGGCGCCCCGTTGCGACCTGCGAACTACCACTTCTCAGAGCGTCATCCGCCGCCAGGCATCGGCGTCGGGGGATGCCGTCGGCGACGTTAAATCGTACCTGGGTCCCTGCAGGCCACTGAACAAGAGTCGGCGGAAGGCCCTGTTCAATGGAGAGAACGTCCCCGCCGGGGTGTGTGCCTGTCGTCGTTTGTCATCGTCCGATGGGGGAGGAGGATTCTAGTCGGAAGGATGACCAAGCCGGAGGTTTGGATCGACAGGTTCCTCCTGGGGGAGAAGTTCGCGGCAACCTATCTCTCGAGCGGGGAATACCTTCTCCCGGCCCGGCACCTCGCGTGGTACGGGTCGCCCCTGGAGGCTGCGGAGAGTGTCCTCCGCGACCAACTGCTGCCAAGTCCACGCTCACAGTTTGAAGCTCCTGGAGGTCCAGTCTCACGCCAGTGGAGGAGTGGAGTCGATCGAGCACCCCCCTTCATTGGGACGTCTGTTTCGTCTACGAAGCCAGGCTCAATGCGACGCAGGCGGAGAACATCCATAACCCTCCATGGTTCAGTGACCTTCACTTCGCACCGGCGAGGTCCCTCTCGGACCGCGACTTCACACGCGGTCACGAAGACATCCTCGTCGGAGCCGGACTGATTTCGGGCAGTTAGGGTCGGCTCCTTAGGAAGCGTCCGAATACGGAACTAAGATTAGTCACGTGTATATACCAGTTCGGCCCGAAGACACTCTGGCGAGCGAAATTGTACTATGAGAGACTTTCGCTTGAGGTGATTGCTGCCAGACAGCACTGGCAGGTCGTCAGCCCTCCAACCGTGACGGGCCGCTCAGGGGTGACCCACAGGTTCGACTTCATGGCGGTCGCCGGAGACGAAAGGCTCGCGTTCGACATCTGCACCAACCTGACGGAGACCGATGTCATCAGGACGTTCGTCAAGAAGCTCGACACGGGTGTGTCGGCCTGCATAATCTGTGCCGACGAGAGAGTGGCTGAAGGAGCTAAGCGCCTCGCTAAGGAGTACGGGTTGACGCTCCTCGACTCGAACAGCGTCGAGTCCGCCTTCGAGCCCAGAAGGCTCGAGGCCCACTCGCTGGGCCGAAGACCGGCGGCGGCATGAGCCTCATACCGTGACCGAGAGCCGCGAGCTTCCTCATCCGGAGGGTTCAAGAGAGTCAAATTGGCTCCCCGTCAGTGACATGCTCCCGCCTCTACGAGCCACCGACGCTGCCTGGCGGCGCTGCAGCAGTCTGGGTGGCAGGTGACCGTCCTTGGATGGGTTCGAGAAGCTCGGAGTGAGTCCGGAGATTCTGAAGGGACTGAAGTCGATCGGCTATACTCAGCCGTTTCCCATCCAGGACCAAGCAATCCCTCCGCTGCTTTCGGGGAGGGACGTGATCGGCCAGGCGAAAGCCGGGTCAGGGAAGACCGCCGCCTTCGGGATACCATTGCTCACCGCCGTCAACCCTGCAGACGGCCGAGTCCAGGCACTCGTCCTCGCGCCCACGCGCGAACTCGCGGTCCAGATCACCCGCGAGCTCAGGAAGATGGGGGCGCACACGGGGGCGACGGCCGTCACCATATATGGCGGAGAGCCGATTGTCGCGCAGATAGAAGCGCTCAAGCGCGGCGCAAGTGCGGTCGTCGGGACGCCGGGGAGGGTAATCGACCATCTGATGCGGAGGACCCTCAGGCTCGACTCGGTGAGATACGCGGTGATAGACGAGGCAGACGTGATGCTGGACATGGGCTTCATCGACGACGTCGAGTTCATCCTAAAGTCAGTCAACGAGGACAGCCAACTTAGTCTCTTCTCGGCGACGATGCCCCCAAGGATCGTCGAGCTCGCGGAGAGGTTCATGCGGGAACCTGTGCACGTGTTCGTCGACGGCGGGAGCCCTTCCCCCGAGACTCTTGACCAGTACTACGCGAGGGTGGAACGGCCCGACAAGCTGGAACTGCTCCTGCAGGTCCTGAAGAGCGAGAAGGGGAGCGCTGTCGTGTTCTGCAGGACGCGTCACGGGACGACCAGGCTCGCGAGAGAGCTGGACAGGCGGTTCATCAACGTCACGCAGCTCCACGGCGACTTGACGCAGAACCAGCGGGACCGCTCCATGGACCTATTCCGCCGCTCCAGGGCTGACGTCCTAGTCGCGACCGACGTCGCTGCCCGCGGCATCGACGTTCGCCAGGTCGGGTGCGTCGTGAACTTCGACGTGCCTGAAGATCCCATGACCTACTTCCACAGGGTGGGCAGGACCGCGCGTGCGGGGGACCTGGGAAAGGCATTCACGTTCGTCAGCACAGACGAAGGCGAGGACTTTGAGAGGATAATGAGGCTCTCGAAGGCTCCCATCAAGCCGATGCGGCCCGAAGACGGGATCAGGCTCGCCGCAGGCAGTCCAGGGAGAGGAGGCCGCAGGAAGCCGCGCAGGCGTCCGTACCAGCGCGGAGGACGCGAGAGGTGGTCGCGATGGAGACGCTGATGAAGCGCTTTAATGCCGAGAGGTTGCCGGGTGCGCCGATGGAAGGGAGGGGTCTGACCGGTGGGTAAGAGGAAGGTACTCAGCGAGTCCAACCTGAAGGAGCTCGTGATGCCCGGCCAGGGGGAGATACTGGGAAGGGCGATCAAGCTCACCGGCGGGGATCAGGTCATAGTCAAGTGCTCCGACGGCGAGACGCGTAACTGCAGGATAAGGGGGAAGCTCAAGAGGAGGATGTGGATACGGGAGGGAGACATCGTGCTTGTGGCGCCTTGGGACTTCGACAACCGGAAGGCGGACATCCTCTGGCGCTACATCAAAGCCCATGCGGAGTGGCTCGAGCAGAACGGCTATCTGAAGACGATTTGAACGGACTTGCTTCGGCATAGACGGGAGCGCCTGGCAGAGGTCCCCGCTTGCTGCAGACTAATCAACTAGAGACTTCCGCTGACTCCCATGGCTCGTGCCGCCGTCCGCTGGGACGCGGACATCTTGGTGGTAGGCGCCGGCGTCTTAGGGGTCGCCATAAGCTACTGGCTGTCTCACCTCTACGACGCGAAGGTGGTCCTCGTGGACCGAGAGGAGGGAGCGGCCGCCCACGCGAGCTCGAGGAACACGGGCGTCATCCACCGCCCGTTCTACCTCGATCCGAGGTCTAAGCGGACTTTCGCGGCGTCGGCATCCCTGTCGTATCCGCTCTGGCGGGAGCTCGCACGCCGATACGGCCTACCCTGGAAGCCTGTGGGCACGCTGGAGGTCGCCTTGGACGAGGCCGGGACGCGGACGCTCGAGAAGCACAGGGAGTGGGGCATCGCGAACGGGGTGGACGAGGAGGAGATTGACGTCCTCGACTCGCGAGGCACCGCTTCACTCGAACGCGAGGTCCGCTGCAGTGGCGCTCTCCACTCGAAGTCAGACGTTTCAGTGAACTTCGGGGCTTTTACAAGGACGCTCCTTACGCTCGCGCTCGACGAGGGCGTCAGGTTCGTCGGAGGCGCCTCAGTAGGTTCGGTGAAGTCTGCGAACGACGGGCTGCTCGTCTCCATCGGCGGGAGGCAGGGCGGGGAGGTGAAGTGCAAGCTGCTCGTCAACGCCGCCGGAGGCGGTGCGCTCGACATAGCGCATATGGCAGGGCTGGCGTCGTCGTATTCGGAGTTGAACTTCAGGGGCGAGTACTGGCTGGTCGACGAGCCCCTCGCGTCGAGAGTGGGAAGGAATGTCTACGTCCTCCCGCGGCATCCGGAGTTCCCGTTCCTCGACCCGCACTTCGTGGTTCGGTGGGACGGCGCCAGGCAGATCGGTCCGAACGCCGTGGTTGTGTCAGGTCCGCACGTCTACTCCGGGGTGGGCCTCTCGTCTATCCATAGGCTGCTCTCCCGCCCCGCGGGACCGAAACTGAAGCTGTTGAAGGACCCAGAATTCCTCGCCCTGGCGGCAGAGGAGTGGAGGAGTTCGGTCTCTAAGCGTGCAATGTGCTCGCGGGTCCAGGCGTTCATTCCATCGCTCGAACCCGGACTCCTGAACCTCCATGGGGTCGCCGGCGTGAGGTCGCCTCTCGTCGGGCCTGAGGGGTTCCTTCCTGAAGCTGTGGTCCTCTATGGAGAGGGGTCCGTTCACGTGCTGAACTACAACTCCCCTGGCGCTACCGGAGCCCCTGCGTATTCTGCGACCCTGGTGCGCATGCTCTCAGAGAGGGGGGTGCTAGAGGGGTTCAGGCGCAGGCCCGCTAACGCGGGCGGCGCCGGGTGGGACTTCTCCGCCGCTCAAGTCCCGCCGTCACGGCAGGCATCGGGGACCGGCCCACTATTGTAAGCGGCGGCACCGGTTCCGATGCTACTCAAGGACCCGTATGTTCTTCCTCGCGCACATGTCCTTCAGCACCTTCGGCCAGACCGACACGCTCACCTCGCCGAGGTGCGCCTTCTTGAGCAGCAGCATAAGCGTCCTCGACTGGCCGATTCCGCCCCCCACGGACAGGGGGAGCGTTCCGTTCAGAATCCCGCTGTGGTAATCGTACTTCAGGAGGTCGAGCTGGCCGCTCAGTTCCAGCTGCTTCCTCAGCGAGGCCGCGTCGACCCTTACGCCCATCGAGCTCAGCTCGTGCCTCCGCTTCGTGACAGGATTCCACACCAAGATGTCCCCGTTGAGGCCGTGCATCGGCCTTCCATCGCTCGACCTTGTCTCGGTCACCCAGTCGTCGTAGTCGGCGGCCCTCATCTCGTGGGGGTGGCCGTTCTTGAGCACCCACCCTATCCCGATTATGAAGACGGCTGGGTGACTCTGCAGGACCGCGGTCTCTCTCTGCTTCCGCGGGAGGCTCGGGTACATCTCGAGGATGTCCTCCGCGTGCATGAACTCGATGGTGTCAGGCATGCTCGGATACACCCCCTTGAGCTTTGGGTACTCCTCCTGGACGCGCCTCTCGGCGCCCCGTAGGACCTTCCAGATTCTGGAGACGGTGTCCGTCAGATAGTCGAGGTTTCTGTCACCTGCTACGATGGCTCGCTCCCAGTCCCACTGGTCAACATATGCGCTGTGGTCATGGTCGAGGAAGTAGTCCTTCCTCACCGCGCGCATGTCAGTGCATATGCCTTCGCCGGGGCGCATCGCGAACTCCTTCAGCGCGAACCGCTTCCACTTCGTCGCCGCCTGTACGACCTGGGCGTCGATGGGGTGCTTTCCGTAGTCGTTCGAGATGTGGAACTGAACCGGCGTGCGCGAACCGTCTCTGTCCAGCATGTCGTTGATGCCGCTGTCGGCATCGACTATGAGGGGAACCTGAACCATCATTAGGTTCAGCTCCCTACAGAGGTTCTGCTCGATGTACCCCTTCGCAAGATAGAGTGCGCGCTGAGTCTCCCGCCTGTCAAGGATTGAGTCGTAGCCCGTGGGCAGCGCCCGTTCCACCTCTTCGTAGGTCCCTATCCCCGGCCCAGCGAGGTCCTCGTTCGCAGTAGTCATGTCGGTCGCAAAGGAAACCGCCATCGTTTTCATTTAAACCCGGGCTACAGTTCTCAGCACTGGAAATCAGGCGGCCCACGCGGACGGTTCTCCAGCTACCGGACAGTGACGAAGACGAACGCCGTCTGCAGGATTAGCCCGTCGGACACCGTAACGGCCACCGTGTACCTTCCTGGAGCGATCTGGGGGCTAACCGCGAGTTCGACTGCCAGCGGCTCCTGCTCCCTCCCGGGCCCGATGCTCGTGACGTTCGGGGCTATCTGGATCAGGTTGGGCACCGAGTCGGCTGTCTCTGAGTCGGATGTGAGCACATGCAGGGTGTCCGTCCAGGAACCGGTTACCTGGAACGCGACGGAGGCGTTCTGCCCCGGAGACACCGTCAGGTTGTCCGAGCCATCCACCGATAGCGAGAAGCTCGGCTTGTAGCTCCCGCTTACGAAGCCCACGTAGTTCCCTGTCATGGAGGTGATCCAGAGGCCGCCCTGGACCGCGGTTATCGTGAGGTCGTTCTGGATGGCGAGCCCGCTGTCCACCGGGGGGTCTGACTCGCTGTATTCGGTAAGGGTGGCGGTCGGGGCAGGCTCGAGCTCGGCTATCTTGTTGCCGTAGTGCTCGTTGAACCAGACTGTCCCTCCACTGGTGCGGACGAAATACGGGAGCGTGGTGACGGTGTAGTTCTCTGTCGAGGTCGGGTACACCACCCACTCGTGGGAGTCGACGTCATACCCCCAAAGGTTCGAGGTGTAGTGCTGGACCACCCATACCGACCCTTCGGCGGAGGACACGCTCGTCGTGTCGTACAAGGTCACGTTGCCGCCGACTCTCGTAGCCGTAATCCCGCCGGCCACCTGCTGCGGGTCGAAGGAGAAGACGCCGCTCATGTTGGGCTGGAAGGGGTCGAGCCCTGAATAGTATGCGAAGGTCGAGTTCACGAAGTCAAGGTCGGAGGGCACCTCGGTCGTGAAGTTGAGGACCGGATACATCGAGACGTCAAGGTCAGGTGAGATGCGTCCGAGGTAGGCGGGCGACGTCAGCGTCGTGAACCAGAGCGCCCCGTCAGGCCCGACGGCGAGGGTGTATGGGACGGAGTCTGTCTGCGGGAGCGTGAGGGTCACGAAGGTGTCGTTGGTGGGGTTGAGCCCTATGATAGTGTTCCCCGCCCCATCCGCCGCCCACACCATCCCGTCCCAGAGCGCGACCCCCCAGATCGACGACTTGAACTGGCAAGAACCTTGGAGTTCCTGGGCCGACGCCGGCCACGCGTATTCGACGAGAGTCCCGTTGCTAGGGAAGAAGTGAGCGACGCCGGGGAGTGACTGCTCCCCAAACCACACCGAACCATCAGGGGCGGTCGTGATGCCGTTAGGGAACCTCCCGGGGTTAGGAAGCGCCCACTCGGTTATCGCCGTTATGTTCGTGGATGACAGCGTGGTCTTCAGCTCCGCCTTTCCGCCGAGCGGGGAGCACCCGTCGGAAGAGGGCGCAGGAGATGTGATCCTCGCATAGGCGTAGACGCCTCCGGCCAAAAGTACAAGGACGGCGACAACTACCGCTGCCGCCTTCTTCGCGACCGTGAGACTACCACCCTAAGAGTACGCAGCGAAGTCCTTTCCCAGCGCCCCTAGAGCGATCTTCTGTTCCATGATTTCGTTGGTTCCCTCGTAGATCATGGTCACCCTTGTGTCCGCGAGATGTCTGGCGGGCCTGCTCTCGAATGTGTAACCGTTCGCGCCGAAGACCTGCACCGCTCTGTTCGCAGCGTCAAAGGAAGCGTTGGCAGCGAAGTACTTCGCCTTCGAAATCGCAATGTCTGTGGCATCTCTCAGCTCTGCGCTCCGCGGGCTCTCCTCGTACTTCTGCTTGGTGAAGGCAGCTTCTAGCAGTAGCAGCCTGGCCGCTTCCAGGTTCGTCGACATTAGGCCGATGTGACGCTGGACTAGCTGATGCCTCCCTATCGGCTTGCCATGCTGCACCCTGACTCCCGCATAGCGGACGGCTTCGTCCAGGCAGTCCTGCATCACCCCCACGCAACCCGCGGCGACGCTAAGCCTCCCGTTCATCAGCCCTGAGAGCGCCACGGACATCCCCTTCCCTCGCGGGCCCAGCATGTCTTCCTTGGGCACTTCGACTCTGTCCAGGTACAGCGTGGAGGTGTCCGCTGTCGGGAGCCCGAGTTTGTGTCGGATGAGCTCTGCTCTGAATCCGGGCGACTTCGTGTCCACGATGAACCCGCACATCCCCTCCTTCTTCCCTTTCGGGTAGGCGAAGACGAGGACCCTGTCGGCGGTGGATCCCAGCGATATCCACATCTTCTGACCTGTCAGGAGGAACTTCCCGCCGCTCTCCTCGAAGTACGTGGTCAGGGACGCCGGGTCGCTCCCTGCGTTCGGCTCCGTCAGCCCGAAGGCGAATATCGAGTCGCCCCGCGTGGCCGGGGTCAGATACCTGTCCTTCTGCTCCTCGCTCCCCCAGTGCTGGACCGTCATCTCGCAGAGCGCCATGTGGACCGAGAAGAAGGTCCTCAGCCCCGTCCCCTCCCTCCCCACCCTCTCGATGGCGAGTGCGTACGTCACCATGTCGGCTCCCTGTCCGTCGCCGTACTTCCTAGACACCGGGAGCCCGAGCAGGTGCGCCTTCGAGAAGACGGGCCTGACCCTGTCGTTGATCCTCCTCTGCAGATAGCATTCGTCCTCGATCGGCCGGATCTCCTTGCAGACCCTGTCCACCTGGTCGAGGATGAGAGACTGCTCTTCAGAGACGTCGAAGCTCATCTTGGAGAGGTTCATGAATTCGTCCTGTTGCAGCAACCTTCAGTCCCTCCAGCGTTCCCTCTGGACGCGCTCTCTTACGTGTTCCACTATCTCTTCCAGGGAGCTCCCCGGGCCGAAGAGTCCGGTAATCCCCATGCTCTGAAGCTTGGGCTTGTCCTCCTCGGGGATTATCCCGCCGCCTACGACTAGGATGTCCCTCCCCCCCATCCTTTCTAGCAGACGCTTCACCTTCGGGAACGCGGTCATATGAGCGCCGTTGAGCAGCGACAGTGCCACGACGTCGACGTCCTCGTCGACCGCCATCCGTGCTACCTGCTCGGGGGAAGGTAGGAGCCCGCTGTAGATCACCTCCATCCCGGAGTCTCTGAGGGCTCGCGCCAAGACGAGAACGCCGCGGTCGTGCCCGTCAAGGCCGGGCTTCGCGACGAGGACTCGTATTCGTCTCTCGGCCACCAGCGCCTTCTTCGGCATCAGAAGTCGGAGGGGCTCCGCCGGCTAGAAAACCTTTCCCGGCGGTCAGACTATCAGCGGCTCTTTCCATGTGCCGAAGACCTCTCGCCCGACCTGCACTATCTCCCCCAGCGTGGCATACTCCATGACAGCCTTCATCATCGGCTCTATCGAGTTCAGCGGCTCTCTCTCGAACGCCCTTCGCACCCCCAGGAGCGCGGCCTCCGCCCTAGGACCGTCCCTCTCCTTCTTCACTTGCGCTAGCCTCCTGACCTGCCTCCTCTGGGCCCTGAAGTCGATCTTCAATGTCTCGATCGGCTTCCTCTCGTCTTCGGCGAACTTGTTCACTCCCACCACTCCGTCCTTCCCCTCCTCCACCCTGCGTGACAGCCTGTACGAGTTCTCCGCAATCTCTCGCTGCATGTACCCGGACTTTATCGCGCGGAGTATGCCCCCTGCCGCGTCGATCCTATCGAAGTACTTGTACGCCTCTTCCTCCATCTGCTCGGTCAGCCACTCGACGTAGTACGATCCTCCGAGTGGGTCGATGACTGCGGGGACGCCTGTCTCCTCGGCGATAACCTGTTGCGTCCGTAGCGCCACCTGAACGGCCTTCTCCGTGGGGAGAGCCCACGCCTCGTCGAAGGAGTTGGTGTGAAGCGACTGCGTTCCGCCGAGCACCGCCGCGAGGGCTTCTATCGTGGTCCTGACGATGTTGTTCATGGGCTGCTGCCAGGTCAGCGACGCGCCTGAGGTCTGCGTGTGGAACCTCATCAGGAGGCTCCTGGGGTCGGCGACATGGTACTTCTCCCTCAGGACCGTGGCCCAGATCCTCCTCGCGGCCCTGAACTTCGCAATCTCCTCGAAGAAGTCCATCGTCGAGTTGAAGAAGAAGCTCAGCCTGGGGGCGAACTCCGCCGGCTTGAGCCCTGCTTCCAGCCCGAGTTCGATGTACCCGAATCCGTCAGCAAGGGTGAAGGCGAGCTCTTGAACCGCGCTTGACCCCGCCTCTCTGATGTGATAGCCGCTGATGCTGATGTAGTTCCAGAGCGGCATCTTCTTCGTGCAGTAGACCATCAGGTCCTTCACGACTCTGAGGTGCGCTTCAGGTGGGTAGACCCACTCCTTCTGAGCGATGTACTCCTTGAGCATGTCGGCCTGGACCGTCCCTCTCAGCCTCTCGGCGGGGACGCCCTGCTTCCTGGCCACCCCGGCGTACATACAGGTCAGGACGGCTGCGGGCGCGTTGATGGTCATCGACGTGCTGACCGTGCCGAGCGGGATTCCGTCGAAGATCACCTCCATGTCTTTGAGCGAGGACACGTTCACCCCGCACCTCCCCACCTCCCCGTGCGCCCGCTCGTGGTCGCAGTCGTATCCGTAGAGCGTCGGCATGTCGAAGGCTACGCTCAGCCCCGTCTCGCCGTGATCCAGCAAGAGCTTCAGTCGCTTGTTCGTATCCTCAGGCGTCCCGAAGCCTGAGAACATCCTCATCGTCCACTTTCTCCCTCTGTACATAGTCGGGTGGACTCCCCTGAGGTAGGGGAAGACTCCGGGGTAGGACTGGTCGGAGTAGTCCGCGTCCGCGATATCGGAGGGGACGTAGAGCGCCTTGACAGGGATTCCCGACGCCGTCTGGTAGCCGCTACTCTCGCTCCGCTGCTTCCTGGCCTGCTCCGAGAACACGCTCTCCTCCCACTCTCTGACCCCCTTCCGCACCGCTTCCACGGCTCCCCTATCGTATAGGTCGCCGAGCCTCGCCCGTCGTTCCACAATCCCCTTCGACTTCCGCTTCCAATAGGGCTCACCGCCGGACCTGAGCAAGCAGTCTCAGACTGCAACGGGAGGGAGATAAACGATGCCTTCTAACTGATAAGGCGGCGCCACTGACGGTCGGACGAGACGGTCGTTGGACATCTCCAGGCTCGCGCGGGACATACGGAAGGGGGACAGGAAGGCTCTCGCAAAGGGGATCACGCTCGCCGAGAACGAGACGGCGAAAGCGTCGTCGCTCCTAAGGACACTGGAGCCGCCGGGGCGTGCGTTCGTTGTCGGGGTGACCGGTCCCCCGGGGACAGGAAAGAGCACCCTCGTGGACCGGCTGGTAGGGCTCTACAGGAGGAGGGGCCTGAGGGTGGGGGTGATAGCGGTCGACCCGACGAGCCCCATAACGGGGGGAGCCCTCCTCGGGGACAGGGTCAGGATGGAGCGCCATGCCAACGACAGGGGAGTGTTCATCAGGAGCATGGCGTCGCGCGGCTGGTCTGGTGGGCTCTCGCGGGCGACCTCGCAGGTGATTCAGCTGATGGACGCGGCGGGCTTCGACGTCGTGCTGCTCGAGACGGTCGGGATCGGCCAGTCCGACATCGAAGTGGTGGGAGTTTCTCACGCCGTTCTCGTGGTGCTGATGCCGGGACTCGGGGACGATGTCCAGGTGTCGAAGGCAGGGCTGATGGAGATTGGGGACGTGTACGTGGTGAACAAGGCGGACGTCGAAGGCGCCGATGCCCTCGTCGTCAGCCTCCTCGGCTTGGTCCGGTCGATGAGGTCGCGCTCCCCCCCCGTCGTCAAGGTCTCAGCACTCACGGGCGAAGGCCTCGAGAACCTGGAGTCTGCGATCGAGGCCATCCGCGCGCGGTTCGAGGAAGGCGACCTTGAAGTCAGGCTGAGGAGCGCGAGCGGGATGATAGCCCAGACCGCGAGGGCGGTGCTGGCCGAGCGACTAGCGCATACATCCAGGGAAAGGGTCAACGAGCTCGCGCTCATGGTCGTGAAAGGCGAGATTACGGTAGACGCGGCTGCCGGCCTGCTGCTGAAGTGAGTCGCTATCCGCTTCCCGGCGGCGAGTACTTCAGCCCGGTGGGACCGACGTATGTGGCGTCGGGCCTGATCAGCCTGTCCTCGGCGACCTGCTCGTCGTAGTGGGCCATCCATCCGAAGACCCTGCTCGCCGCGAACACGGGCGTGTACAGCGGTATCTCGATTCCTAGCGAGTACATGAGGGGGGCGGCGTAGAAGTCCAGGTTAGCGGGGAGCTTCTTCCTCTCCCACATCTCGTTCTCGAGCGCGTCGCATAGCCTGTACAGGCTGTCGTCGGTGCCCTGCTTCTTCAGGAGCTCGCGGAGGTATCCCTTGCAGAGCTGGGCCCTGGGGTCGAGCTTCTTGTATACCCTGTGGCCGAAGCCCATGACCTTCTTCCCATCCTTCAGAGCCGACATCACGTACGCGGACGCGTTGTCAGGGCCGCGCACCTCCAGGAGCATGTCCATCGCAGCCTCGTTAGCGCCCCCGTGCAGCGGCCCCTTGAGCGCGGCCAGTCCTGCTGCGGCCGCCGCGTAGGGGTCGGCCCTCGTCGAGGCGACGACGCGCACGGTGAAAGAAGAGGCGTTGAGGTCGTGCTCCAGGTACATCATCAGCACGCGTTCGAAGACCCACTCCTCGTACTCGCTCGCTTCCCTGTCGGTGAGCATCTGCAGCAGGTTGGCTCCGAACCGAGCCGCCGGCTTAGGTCCCCTAGGCCCACTCCCTCTCGGGACCCTGTGGCAGTTCGCGGCCAGCACGGACATCTTCGCCTCTATCGACGCTTGCTGTAGGGCGACCGTGGGCTCGGAGTCTACGCTGCCCAGGGCGGAGATGCCTGTTCTTAGGACGTCGATCGGGTGCGAGTCTCGCCCAAGGTCCCTCATCACCGCATACACCTTCGCGCTCACTTCCATCCTAGACCCGATGCTCGAGATGAACTCGTCCAGCTCGCCCCTGGTCGGAAGCGTGCCCTTGATGATGAGCCAGGCCGCCTCTTCGAAGGTCGCATGCGCGGCCAGGTCGGCTATCGGGTACCCTCTGTAGATCAGCGAGCCGTCTGCATCGCTCTTCGCTATCCGGGTCTCGGTCACGGCGACTCCGTAAAGCCCCTTCGGGACCTTGATGGGCGCAGACACTCTTCTTCGCAGCCGGCACGGGGGTTTTAAGTTGGCGCTCGTCTGATGCGCCTGGCGGCTTCGAGCGTCTTCCTGTCCGCCTCTTCGTACTTCCGGTAGTCGATCAGGTCATAGAACTGCTCTCTTGTCATGAGCGACCCGAGCATGTCTTTCTGCGTCCCCCTCTCCTTCAGTTCGACGAGCGCAGACTCGACCGCTTTCATCATCGCGCGGAACGCTGTTACGGGGAATATGACGACGTTGTATCCGAGCTCCTGGAAGTCTGCCACGCTCATGTAAGGCGTCTTTCCGAACTCCGTCATGTTCGCCATGAGTGGCGCCCCTATCTTTGCTCTGAACTCGGCGAAGTCCTCGCGCGACGTCAGTGCTTCGGGGAAGATGACGTCGGCGCCCGCCTTCAGGTACTCTCTCGACCTCAAGACCGCGGCGTCCAGTCCCTCCACGGCGGCCGCGTCGGTCCTCGCTATGACGAGTATCTCCCCGCCGGAAGCGTCCTTAGCGGCGATGACCTTCTTGGCCATCTCGTCCGCGGGCACAAGCTCCTTCCCATCAAGGTGCCCGCACTTCTTCGGGAGGACTTGGTCCTCAATCTGCAGCGCGGCTGCGCCCGCAGCTCGCAGTTCCGAGACCGTCCTCGAGACGTTCACCGCCTCTCCGAAACCTGTGTCGGCATCGACTATGAGGGGAATGCTCACCTTAGAGGAGATCTCGCGCGTGGCTCTCGCGACTTCGGTCAGGGTGGTCACCCCGAGGTCGGGGAGAGCAAGCAGATTGGAGAGTCCGGCACCAGATAGGTAAAGCGCCCGGAACCCCTCCCTCTCCGCCAGCTTGGCCACGGAGGGACTGAAGACCCCTGGGGCGACAACGACCTTCCTCCCATGCACCAGCTTCATCAGGGTCCTGGCGGTAGACATCGTGCGCGAACGCCGCTGCTCGGGTCGTCGGCAGTATTTCAGTCATGCTGGCGCGTCCAGCGTCCGCCCGTCTCGGTCTCTGGTCGCATAGAGTCAGAATTAAATCGCCGCGGTCCGGACGCTGACGAAGTGCTCACGGCCACCTCCGGGAGTGCCGCGCGCGACACCGTCTTCATACATGGTGCGGGAGGGAACGGGGCGTTCTGGAAGCGGACTCTGGCACACATGAGCGGAGCGGCCAGGGCGCTGGCAGTGGACCTTCCAGGCCATCCGTCGGGGGAGATTAGCTGCAAGACCATCGCCGACTACTCGGAGGCGGTGCGAGCATACATCGAAGAGGCTCGCCTGGCCAAGCCAGTGGTCTGCGGGCACTCGATGGGGAGCGCGATCGCGCTCAGGCTGGTGATCGACCATCCTGACGCAGTCGGAGGACTGATTCTGGTGGGAGCAGGAGCGAAGATGGGAGTGGATCCGGCGATAGTCGAAGGGCTGCGGTCAGAACCCATGAGGACGATCGAGAAGGTGATCACACCGATGAGCTACTTCAAGATAGACCTGGGGATGGGGAGGGAAGCGCGTGCTGCACTTTCCTTCGCCAACCTCCCAGTCTTCTTGAACGACTACCTCGCGTGTGACGGGTTCGACGTGAGAAACAGACTCCGCGAGGTCACGGTGAAGACCCTGATAGTCTGTGGCGATGACGACAGGATGACTCCCCCGAAGTGGTCCCGTTACCTGAACGAGAACATCAGCTCGTCAACGCTCGAGTTCGTCGCGGGCGCCGGACACATGGCTCCGCTCGAGAAGCCCGAAGAGGTGGCCCGACTGATACAGGCTTTCCTCGGAGGCCTCAGTCGGTGAACTCCTCTCCGCCCCTCGCTATCCTCGCGACCTCGCCCACGAGCGCCACGAACCCATCAAGTGTCGTAGAAGACACGGGATAGACGTCCGCGCCGAAGGCTAGCTTCCTCAGGCTCCTGAAGACGTCGGCGTAGAGCGAGTACTGGTCGCTATCCTTCGTCGCCACCAGCGCGTCCTCGAATACGCGCGCGTCTCTGCTCCACTCCATGACCCTCATGGCGCCCTCCTTCGCGATGTCGGTCTTTGTCAGGACCGAGATCTTGGGGAGCCTCATCCTCAGGCCTACGGAAGCGGACAGGAGGGCGATCGAGAGAAAGTTGACCGGAGTGGTAGCGAGCATGGGGTCGAACAAGAAGAAGAGGCTCTTGGTGTCCGCCCCGAGCTCCTTGACGATGTACTCTCCGCTCTCCCGGAACGCGAACAGCTCCGTCTGGCCCGGAGTATCGACTATCGCATACTCCGCCGCGTAGGAGTCGATCTCCTCCTGGATGCCGCCAAGTTTCGTAGCGACGAGGTCGGCCGCGAGGATCAGTGCGCCGTTAGGTCCGAGCCCGTAGTCTTCCATGACGTCCTGAAGATTTACTTTGAGCCGCACGTCCACGTCAGGCTCGTACGGAAGGGCGAGGACGCCGGGGTCGAGGTTGACAGCTATCGCCTCCTCCCCTCTGCTGAGGTACCATCTCTTGAGCGACCCGGTGAGGAGGGACTTCCCTGAGCCGGCCGTCCCTGTCACGAAGACTATGTGCAAACCCTGCCAACTCGCAACCTATGGCCGCTCTTCAGAGGTTACTTCCGCCCCGGCGCCCTCGATTCCAGTCTTCATCTCGCGCAGCACGGACCACGCCGCCTCTTCTGCCGCCGCTCTGTCCTTGTCGACCACTGCGATGTCGAGGTCAATCCTCGATCTTCCTTCCACCATCCCCTTTGGATGCGACTTGATGTATGCCCCAGGGTGCCTCCGGAGCTCGCGCGAGATTAGCGGGGCCAACGCTGACTCGTAGATTCCCTCGACCTTCAGGCGAATGTATGCCCTGGAAAGGTTTCCTAGGTCGTTGGCGATTAGGGGCTCGACAGAATTCCTGAAGATTGCCTTCATCTCCGACGGGACCCCGGGGAGACAGAACACCTTGGTGGACCCGACAGCGAGCCTCACGCCGGGAGCCGTCCCCGCTGGGTTCGGCAGCGCAGCCGCGCGCGTCGGCAGCGTCGCCATCTTCTTCCTCGCGGGTGTCATCTCGACGCCCCCCAGCCCTCGTTCGCGGTAGTGCTCTCTGATGAGGCGGAGCGCGACCGCATTCAGCCGCAGGGGCCGTCCGGTCGCCAAGGCTATGCCCTTGAGAGTCATGTCATCAGGCGTTGGTCCGAGCCCCCCGACGACGACGATGTAGTCCGCCTTCCTGGAAAGCGACGTCCGAAGGCCGCCTGCGATCTCCGCAAGGTCGTCATCTACCGTCGTGATCTCTGACAGCAGTGACCCGCGCTTGGCGAGCCGCGCTCCCATCCACCGCGCGTTTGTGTTCACCGTCCTGCCGATCAGCAGTTCGCGTCCGACGGCAAGCATCTCCACCCTGACCATGCCCCTCGCCTGCCGTCATACCCTTAAAACTGGTATCGGAGAATTCGGCCGTGTTGAAGGCGCGTCGGGAGTATCCTTCGAGGCCGTTGGTGGGGGCCGGGGCGGTTGTCCACGACGGCAGCAAGGTCCTGCTAGTCAGGCGCAAGTTCCCTCCGCACGAGGGGCGCTGGGCCCTCCCGGGCGGTCTGGTCGAGCTTGGAGAGGGGACTGACGATGCGGCAGTCCGCGAGGTACGCGAGGAGACGGGCCTCGAGGTACGGCTCGAGGGTCTTCTTGACGTGGCGACGGACGTCCAGCTCGACGCAGACGGGAGAGCCAGGTATCACTACGTCCTGATTGACTATCTCGCAAAACCCGCCCGGGGGGGAGTTCGGCTGAACGGCGAGTCGTCCGAGTACGGGTGGTTCACGCTGGAAGAGGTTCGCGGGCTCGACATGAGCGCAGAAACGCGCCGTGTCCTCGAAGTGTACTTCAAGGGAAGCTGAAGGGCAGCGGCTCCGCTCAGAGCCTCGTTCGCGGGACGGCGAGGTTGAGCGCTACTGCTCCTTGTTCCCGCTCAGCCACCACTCGAGGTAGTCGGACTGTTGCCTTGACCTCTTTCGTCTTTCGTCTTCAACAGGGGCGTTCTGCTTGTGTCGCAGATCCGACAGCTGGTCTCTGGTCAGGAAGGCTCCACAGTTCTTGCATCCGAAGCGCTTGGTGGGTATGTCGTACATCATTATCCCGACGCTGCATTCAGGACAGATCTGGTCCAACTCTGGGACATCTCCCGCGGTGCTTGGCCTTAACCATTCCTATCAGGTTCCAGACTTTCCGCTGGCGGCTAGATTCAGTTCCACGTTCCTCGGGTGACAAGAGCGCCATCAGTCAGAGGTACCCATCCATCCTCTCTTGTGCCTCCCTCCCAGATGCAGGGCGATACGTCGCGTTACGAAGGAAGGGAACAGTTCCGGAAATCCGTTAAATACGATTGTGAGCGGAGCGGCCTAGACGGTGTTGGCAGAGAAGCTCGTCCTCGCCGGTCCGGCTTCACGGGACCTGGGCCGCGCGATCGCGGAGAGGCTTGGCGCTCCTCTGCTGAAGTCCGAGTTCAAGGTCTTCCCCGACGGCGAGAGCAAGTTCTCCTCGGACGCGAGGGTGGCCGGAAAGAACGTGATAATCGTCCAGTCGACCTATCCTCCGGCAGACATGCACCTCTTCCAGCTCCTGCTGGCGTCTCACCATCTCAGCCAAGAAGGAGCCAAGATAACCGCAGTTGTGCCGTACCTCGCCTACGCCCGCCAGGACAAGGAGTTCCTCCCAGGCGAAGCGGTCACCCTCGGGGTTGTCGCGCATCTGATGCGTTCGGTCGGGGTCCGCCGACTCGTCACTGTCGACATCCACTCCGCCGTCGGCCTGTCGCTGTTCTCCTTCCCGGTCTACAGCGTCTCCGCGATCCCCGCGCTTGTGGAGTATTCGAGGAGCGAGCTAGGGCTGCGCGACCCGGTCGTTGTATCCCCAGACCTTGGGGGGTCGACGCGGACGGACGCCTTCGCCCAGCTCTACGGGACGGCCCTTCTGCAGCTCTCGAAGACAAGGGACAGGGTGACCGGCGGGGTCAAGCTGAGGGACGCGAAGCTCGAGGTGAGGGGGAAGGACGTTCTCATTGTCGACGACATCGTCAGCACCGGCGGAACGATTTGCGCCGCGGCGGAGGCGGTCAGGGCTCAGGGGGCGAGGAGGGTCGTGGCAGTCTGCATACATGGCCTTTTCGTCGAAGACGCGCTGCGAAACCTCCAAGACGCCGGCGTCGAGACGATAGTCGTGACGAACACGGTCCCGGGAGAGTTCTGCAAAGTGGACGTTTCCGAGGCAATCGTTTCGCACCTGAAGACGCTCGATGACTAAGTCGCTAGTCCTGCTATCGGGCGAGGGGACCTCGATTCCGCAAGCAGAAGCGAAGGCCCTCTTCAGGGCGTACGACCCCGAGTCGAGGTTCGAGTCCCCCGAGAGGCGCGTCCTGATAGCCGACTCGCGCGCCGACCCCTTCGTCATAGGTGCCAGAGTGGCGTTCAGCAGAAGGGTTGGTCTGTTGATCAAGGACCCGGAGGAAGCGAGGGACATCGTCGCAGAAAGGAAAGTGAGGGTCCGCTCCTACGCTCTGCGTGAAGATGCGGAGGTGCACGACCCGGGGGACCTTCTCGCGGACGCCAGGTACAATATCGATCTCGTTACGCCGGACTTCGAGTACACGCTCGTTCTGGGCAGGAGGGACTACCTCGCGCTCACGATGCCGGGGGCGATGAGGCAGGGGTGGTCGAAGAGGCGGCCTCGAGCCCGTCCCTTCTTTCACCCTGCGGCAATCTTCCCCAAGCTTTCCCGGGCGCTCGTCAACCTCAGCGGGTTGAGAGAGGGAGGCCTCTTCCTGGACCCCTTCTGCGGGACGGGGAGCCTTGCAATCGAAGCCTACCAGGCCGGTGCCGTCGTCGTTGCCTCGGACAGCGCGCAACGGATGACCGGCGGGGCGCTCCGCAACATGAAGCACTTCGGCCAGCAGTGGCTGGGGGTTGTCAGAGCGGACGCCTACGCGCACCCCGCGCTTCCGGTCGACGCCATCGCGACCGACCTCCCGTACGGACGGGCGTCGAGCACGCGGGGGGAGCCTGCGGCGCACGTTACGATGAAGGCGCTCGAGTCTCTCCCGCATCTGCTCAGGCACGGGTCGAAGATGGTGGTCATGCACCCAAAGGGCCAGAGTGTGAGTGACGGCGACGAGGTCAGCGTCGAGGAGGAGCACGACATCTACGTCCATAAGTTCTTGACGAGGACGATTACCATCCTGCGGAGGCGATAGCCTTGACAAAGCTCACGGTGACCTTTCTGGGGACGAGCTCCGCAGCGCCGACGAGGGAGAGGGGGCTCCCGGCCATAGCCGTACAGAGGGAGGGCGAAGTGGTCCTGCTCGACTGCGGGGAGGGAGCGCAGCGCGCCTTCCTCGCCAAGCGCATCGGTCTCAACAGAGAGATGTCCGTGCTCGTCACCCACCTGCACGGGGACCACGTCATCGGCCTCCTCGGGCTCCTCCAGACCATGAGCATGGCGCAGAGGACGAGAGCGTTGACCATAGTGGGCCCCTCGAGGCTGAAGGAGTGGATCGAGAGGACGCAGGCCCTCCTCCAGTTCGGGCTCTCATTCAGGGTCGAGTTCCTTCCGGCCAGGCCAGGGACTGTGGTGCGCACGAGGGGCTTCGTGGTAAAGGCCGCAAGGGCGAAGCACTCCGTGGAGGCCTTCGCTTACATGATATGCGAGAAGCCCAGACCCGGCGTCTTCTTTCCTGACAAGGCCGCCGCACTGGGAGTCCCGGAGGGAGAACTGTGGTCGAGGCTGCAGAGAGGAAGGCCGGTCAAGGTGGGTGAGAGGGTGGTCGCCCCGTCGGACGTGATGGGCCCGGCCCGGCGCGGAAGGAGGGTCGGCTACTCCGGAGACACCAGGCCGTCAGCGTCGCTGGCGAGGTTCTTCGCAGGGTGCGACATCCTAATCTTCGACTCCACCTTCAAGCGGGGTGACCGCGAGAAGGCGCTCGAAAGGAAGCACAGCACATGTACTGAAGCCGCCGAGGTCGCGAAGGCGGCAAGCGTGCACGCGCTCGCACTTACCCATTTCAGCGCCAGGTACGCGGGCGTCGCGAGTCTCGTCAGGGAGGCGAGGCGGGTCTTCCCCGACACATTCGCCGCCCGGGACGGCATGACAGTCGAGGTACCTCAGCCGGACTCGTAGGCGGTCAGCCAGTCGATGACGCCCATGACCTTCGCCGAGTCCAGCTTGGCGTAGATGGGACCCAGAGGGGACTCAGCTTCACTCCCGCAGAGCGCCACGACGCCGGCCGCGGCCGCCTGCCTGTTGAACATGAACGAAGTCGACCCTGTCTCGGCACCGGACAGGAGGAGCCGTCTCGCCACCGCCCTGGTGTGCCTGTCCCTTAGCTGGTCGTGAACCCGGTCGAGGGAATTCGGGTCGTCCGAGACGAGTCTGAGCGTGTCGCCATCGCGCTCGATTGAGCCCCCCGTGTCGTTCAAGAGCTTGCGCATAGCTTCCTCCAACTTGTGGGCATCTTCGGATGGCGCGACTGAGGCTTCGAGGGTGACTCGAAAGACTGCGTCAGGTCCCGTTCCGGCCCACCCACCGCTCGACAGCGTCAGCGACCTCGGCGGCGAGGCTGTCGGGTGTCGTGTGTTCGTTCGAGATCATCTCGTCAGCCAGTGCTATGGCGTTCCCGATGCCCACGCCAAGTTCGCGTTCCTCCCGCTTCAGGAACATCTCATAGGACAGGGGGTCGTCCTTTCGACCGCGCTCCTTTAGCAGAGCGAACCTGCGGCGCTGGGACGCATGAATCACTACGAGCAAGACGACCGCAGACTTCCTGAATGTCTCGACCTCGGAATTCGACCTGACTCCGTCGACGACCACCTTGTCGGATCCGGCGCTCTTGATGGCCTCAAGGCAGAGCTCAGCAATCGCTGCTTCGCCTCGCTCGGCCCTCAGTTGCTTCATGACGTCGCCCGTATTCTTCGCATCAGGCTCGAGGCCCCTACGAACGGTCTCCTCTCTTACAACGTCGCCCATGACGACGCGCTTCCACCCTCTCGCGACAAGTGCCTGCGCCGCCGTCGACTTGCCGGCACCAGGCATCCCCGTTATCGCTACTATGAACACTGACCGTTCAACGGCGGCCGGTGCTGTGTGGATTTAAATCAAGTTGTGCTGCGAGAAGCGTTGTGCGCGCCTTCGTGGCACTCGACATCTCGTCCTCTGCGGTCGTAGACTCGCTGTTCGCCTTCCAGCGGAGGCTCCTATCAACCGGGGCCGATGCGAGGCTGGTCGAACGGGAGAACATCCACTTCACCGTGAAATTCCTAGGCGAGATCACCGAGGCACAGTTGCAGGCCGCGAGGGAACGATTGAGGAGCATTGATGCCACTGGGGGGGTCGTGGAGGTGAGGGGCGTCGGCGCGTTTCCTAGCACGAGCCGGCCCAGTGTTGTGTGGGCAGGCGTGGCGCCTGGGCATGAGCGGACGGTCCGCGCAATCGCCGAGAAGGCGATGTCCCTCCTTGAAGGCATCGGCGAGGACGACAGACGGGGGTTCACTCCACACGTCACCCTGGCCCGTGTCAAGTCCCCAAGAAACACAGCCGCGCTATCTGCGCTCATCGGGGCTAGCGCCGGCCTCGCGTTCGGCGAGGCGGGACTGACCGAACTGAAGCTGAAGTCGAGCATCCTCGGGCCACGGGGGCCCACCTACGCGGACATCGAGGCGTTCGGACTCACTTGAACCGTGTCTCCGATGTCGTTGCAAGGGCGGCACGCCGTGTGACGCCTGTCCCTGCACGGCAGCAGCAGATGCAGGCTCTCGCCCAGTCGCTCCTCGTCAGGACGAACAAGGCTGCCGCCAGATATGGGGAGGCAAGGGATGCCGTCCTCGGGGGTTCGTTCGCCAAAGGGACCTGGCTGGACGGACACGTCGACATAGACATATTCGTCAGGCTGGACCCGGCGACTCCGGAGCGGAGGTTCGAGGAGGTCGGGCTGGCGATCGGTGCCGCCGCAACCCGCGGCTTCCCGCGCGGGAAGAAGTTTGCGCAACACCCGTATACCGAGGCGCTCGTCAGGGGAGTCAAGGTCAACGTGGTACCATGTTACGACGTGGCGCAGGGGGGATGGAGGAGCGCGGCCGACAGGTCGCCCTTCCACACGGCGCTCGTCAGGGCGCTGTCCGAGCCAGAGAAGACGGAGGTGCGGCTCCTCAAGAGGTTCATGATCGGCGTCGGGGTCTACGGGGCGGAGATCGAGACGAAGGGGTTCAGTGGGTACGTGGCGGAGGTCATCGTGATGAAGGCAGGAAGCTTCGAGCGCGCGGTCCGCCACTTCGCGGGCTTCAGATTCCACAGCGACGATCGCCCCTTCTCCCTCCCGGATCCTGTCGACGAGACCAGGGACCTCGGAGTCGCGGTCGCAGGGGACAAACTCGGAACGATGATTCTGGCGGCGCGAGGGTTTCTAAGCAACCCCACCGGGGCTTACTTCCGCGAGATGCACGGTAGAGAGAACCCCCCGCTGCGCGGCAGGGTCGTGGCTCTGGCATTCGAGCACAAGCGCCTGAGCGAAGACACACTATGGGGGGAGTTGCGGAGAGCCACGCGGCACCTCGTCAGGCATCTCGAAATGCACGGGTTCAGGATTGCGCGGTCGCTCGCAGCGTCGGACAACGAGAGTGAGAGCGCCATTCTGCTGATACCAGAGTACGACACGCTCCCGGAGTTGGAGCAGAGGGTGGGCCCCACCGTTGACAGGCGCGACGACTTGAAGGCCTTCATCGCGTCCGGGGGGAGGGACTCGAAGCTCGTGTGGGTGGACGAGGATGGCCGCGCCAGGTTACTCAGGCAGAGGAAGCACACGGTCCTGACCGAGCTCCTGAAGACCATTGCCAATGGAGAGACCGAGGAGATTGGGCTTCCGCGGGAAATGGAGCGCGGAATCAGGAGGAGCGGCCGGGTGATCACCGGCGCTCGGCTCAGGCGAGCGGAGTCCGCTTCCAAGTGGCTAGAGGATGGAGTCAGGGAGATCGTCAGTGATGCCTTCGGAAGCCGCGACGCTTGACCAGCTCACTACGACGCCTTACATCAACGTGCTGACCTACCCAAGGGTCTCCCTCACCGCCGCGAGGTCCAGGGTCAGGCAGCTCCGGAGCCTAGGGGTCGAAGAGGTAATCTTCGAGGGGCACGCGAAGTTGGGGAGGCTGGGCATCCTAGGCCTTGGAACCGTGGGCGTGGTAGTCGCTGCGCGAGCGGGAGGCGAGACTAGAGCCCTGAAGATCAGGCGGACCGACGCGAACAGGCCGTCGATGGACGAAGAGGCGAGAGTCTGCGTCCTCGCTAACAAGGTGGGGGTGGGTCCCCCCGTGTATGGCCACACGAAGGACGCGATTCTCATGAAACTGCTGCGTTACACGGAGCTCGACGACTGGCTCCGTACTGTCAGAGGGACGGGGGCGCGAGATACCGTAAGAGCCGTCCTCCACTCCATCCTCAACCAGTGCCGGAAGCTGGACATCATGGGGGTGGACCACGGTCAACTGAGCAACCTGCGGAAGCACGTCGTCATAGCCGAAGGGGTCCCATGGGTCCTCGACTTCGAGTCCGCCGGGACGAACCGAAGACCTAGGAACGTAACTGCCGCCACCCAGTATCTCCTCATCGGTGGGAGGATCTCGCCGCGCCTGAGGCGCGCCATCGGCGTCCGCGACGTTTCGCCCCTCTTGAGGCTTCTCGCGCAATACAAGGACGACGAGTCGGACTTCACGTACGCGAAGATTATCGAGGCGCTGAGGCTTGCGCCGCCATGACCAACGTCGAGATGCAGCTCCCGGCGAGTCAAGGACCCCACCAGAAGGCCGGCTCCTCTCCGACCGTTCCACGTCGGAGGAGGGGCCGCGGGGGCGCGCCCGCTGGAAGACTCGCCTCGCGAGCTTCCTAAGCTTTAAACCGCGTACGGACTCCGGCCCTTACCGATGGGGTCGTAGTGTAGCTTGGTCCAGCATACCAGAGTGAACGCACTTCACGGGGAACCTGGGGCGCTGGCGATCGTGGGTTCAAATCCCACCGACCCCACATCCTCTGTCGCACACTGAAGGGCCTTTCACGGTCGTTCGTCGGCGGCGTCGGGACTCACCGGTGGAAGATGACGCCTTCGTGGTCGAGTAGGCCGTAGAATCTGACCTTCAGGAGGTCGATTATGAAGAAGCAGACGATGGCGTATGCCCAAACGATGCCCGCAAGCTCCCACCCCATAGCCGGCAACAGAATCCCGTATACGGTGATAAGAGTGGCCGCGAGCTGTGTCAGGATTACCGCCAGGAGCAGAGGCTTGGCCGGCCGAATCGACCAGAAGTGTCCTTTGGTCCTCGCCATGAGGAGGGCGAGGTGCCCTGCGACCGAGAGCTTCAGGTAGATGAAGGACTGCAGGACGTCGTGATTCAGGTGCAGCACGTCGAGCCCTATGTATAGCATCCCGAAGGTCTCGATGACTCCGAGCGTCCCTAGGAAGGTCGCCACGCTCAGAAGGGTCCTCATGTTCCACCTTTCCGGTTTGGGCGAGTAGCGGACGTTGTCGTAGGCTATGGTCATCACAGGCAAGTCATTCAGTAGGGCAAGCAGAACGATCATCAGCGCGGTCACCGGGTAGAATTGGAACACGAGGATTGCGAGCGTCACGAAGAGCAGCACCCTGATCGTCTCGTTGATTCTGTAGATCGCGTAGTTCGTCATTCGTTGGAAGATCTTACGGCTCTCCGAGACGGCGTCTACGATTACAGACAGACCGGGACTAGTGAGAACTACCGCCGCGGCTGACCTCGCGGCGTCCGTCGACCCTGAGACCGCGATGCCGACATCCGCTTTCTTTAGAGCGGGAGCGTCGTTGACGCCGTCGCCCGTCATGCACACGATGTGCCCCTTCTTCTGAAGCAAGTCGACGATCCGATACTTGTCCTCGGGGAAGACCTCAGCGAATCCGTCGGCCTTCTCGACAGCTTCCTCGGCCTGGCTGTCAGGCAGTCCTACCACCGAGGAGGCGGATTCGATGTTCGTGCCCAACCCCACGAGCGAGGCCACTTCTCCCGCGATCGCCCGGTGGTCTCCCGTGACCATCTTCACGTCAATTCCCATGGACTCGGCTGACGCTATGGTCTTGGCAGAGTCCTCTCTGGGCGGGTCGTAGATTGCGATCAGTCCGAGATAGCACCACTTCCCCTGGGGGTCCGTCCTCGCCACGCCCAAGGCGCGGTAGCCCCTTTCAGCGAAGCGCTCGACCGTGTCGTTGACTTCGCCGGCGACTGCAGCATCCGAGCCGGCGAGCGAAAGGACTGCCTGGGGTGCTCCTTTGCTCACTTGCAGTCTCTTTCCTTCGGGCGACGCGACTAGCGCTTCCGTACGCTTCGAGACAGGGTCGAAGGGAGTGAACGAAATCACACCGAACCCCACCTCCGAGCCCGTCGATGCCTCGCGGGACCTCGCGATTATGGCGGCGTCTATAGGGTCCTTGTCCTCCTCTCTCGAAGCCAGTGCGGCGGAGCTCAGGACCTCCTCTTCTGTATGCCCGCCGAGCGTCTTCACTTCGCCGACTGTGAGTTCGTTTTTGGTGATGGTGCCGGTCTTGTCGGCGCACAGCACGTCCACCCCTGCCATCTCCTCGATCGCGACGAGCTTGCTTACTATCGCATCCTTCTTCGCCAGGCCTTCGGCGCCGACCGCCATAGAGATCGACAGGACGGCCGGGAGGGCAGCGGGAATGGCCGCGACCGTAAGAACCAGCCCGAACTGCAGCAGCGTCGGCGGGCTCTGGCCGCGGAACAGCTCGACAAGGGATGTGATGGTGACGAGTACCGCCGCGAGCACGATTAGATAGTCGCCAATCTTTACGACGGCCCTCTGGAAGTGGCTCTGCGTTCGAGCTTCTTCGACGAGTTTCGCTGTCTTGCCGAAGAATGTATGCATGCCTGTCGCTGTCACGACGGCGTCCATCTCGCCTTGCCTCACGATTGACGAGGAGTAGGCGACGTCTGATCTGTGCTTCTCGACCGGCAGCGACTCCCCCGTGAGCGCGGACTCGTCCGCAAGAACGTAGTCGCCCCCGACAAGCTTCACATCAGCCGGCACGATGTTGCCGAGGCGAAGGCGGACTATGTCGCCAGGGACTAGGTCCCTGGCTGGAAGGTCCGCCCACCTCCCGTCTCGTAGCGCCGTCGCACGCGGAGCGAGCCTCTTCTTGAGGAGTTCGATTTCATTGTTCGCCTTGTTCTCCTCCCAGAATCCTACGGCTGCGTTCACGGCGAGAAGGAGAGCGATGATCGCGAGGTCGTCCCAGTGCTGGATTGCGGCGGAGACGATGGCGGCGGCTTCGATCATCCCGGGAATGGGCCCCCAGAAGTAGCTGAGGAGTGCCACAATCCTGGACCTGCTCTTCTCAGCTATCTCGTTCGGTCCGTGCTTCGCCATTCTCTGGGCTGCCTCGGAGGAGGAGAGGCCTTCCTCTGAAGCTGAGAGCTGCCCTAACGTGTCGGCGACCGACTGGTCTATCGTGCTGGACCTCTTGCTTCCCTGACTCAAGACGCGGTCTCTCTTCGGCCAGTCGCCTTCTTAGACTCTCCCCCCTGAGGAGGTCGGGGATGGCGGGGCCGTCCGAATGGTAGGCGGCCTGACTTTGGCGGCCTCAAGCCATACGGATCGCGTGACGCCAAGCGCTAGCGCCCGGCCCTACGAAGCCGGTTATCACGTTAGCCAGGCGAGACCACGGTTGACTGTCAGTCGGTCTCATTCCACAGACACCCCGACCAGTCGGAACTGGCACAGTGCCAGCACCCCGACGTCCTCCTGCTGCTTTGGCCGGTACGGGGGCGCGCACTTGCTGAGAGCGATCGTGTACGACAAGGCGACCAGTATGCGAAGGTGGCTGCCGGGCGGCCCTCGGCTTCCCGCTCTCCTTCCTGGTCCCGTCGGCCATGCCGCTCTAGCGGCTGGGCAATGCGAGGTGCCGAGTGACTTCATTTTCACTCCTCCATCTCTCGTAAACCTCACTCGCCTCGCTGTCACGGCGTCTTCGGTGGGCTTCGCCATCTGGACAAGAGGTGTCCTTGAAGTCAATTGGAGCGGGACGCCTCCCGTGAAGGAGCGGCACATTCTTGTCGCCGACGGCCCACAGTCGGTGGCCCGCAACCCAATCTACACCGTCATCCTGCTCGGCCTCTCAGGTTCGTCGCTTCTTCTTGGGCCGCGAGGGAGCCTATGCGTTATACTGCTCACGGTCCTGATGACCTGGGGCAGCGCCCGCGTCGAGGAGCGACTCATGCATGAGCAGTTCGAGAGGAGTACAGCCTCTACCGGCAGAAGGCGAAGACTATCGAGCCGCTGACCTGGCGAGGGATTCGCAGTGCGAGTATGACACGTGGACGGAGAGGAGGGCCTGCACTCGCGGTGGGGTTCGGCCGCAGACTTCCCTGAGGGGGGCGGCTCGGGGTAGACGATTCTCAGAACTAGGAAACGTCCGACGCTCTTAAACATGGTCAGAAGCCGCGGAAAATTTGATGAGGAATGAGATCCATTCGCTCTGTCCAGCCCCGCCGTTGGGACGCGTTGGATCGGGGGCGCGTCTCGCGCGAAGCGTCAACCCGCACGCTAAATAGCGCACCTTCGGACTCTGGACGGCTTGCACGAGTACGTGTACGCGGACAGGATCCTCCAGTCAGTCTTGGACGAGACGAAGGAGAGAGCTGGCCGAGTGAAGAGAGTGAAGGTGGAGGTGGGGGAGCTGCTGGGCCTGACGCGCGAGTCACTCGGAGTCGCATACGAAATCCTCGCGAAAGGGACGAGAGCAGAAGGCTCGAGGCTTTCGGTCCGGTTTGCACGGGGTTCGGTCATGTGCGAAAAGTGCGGCTTCTCCGGAAGGCTTCCGGTCCACGGCCACGAACACAGAATCGACCCTGCATTCATCTGCCCGAAGTGCGGCGCCTCCCTCAAGGTCGCCGAAGGTCTAGAAGTGAGAATCTCGGAGATCGAGTAGCTGCGAGGGCGCGACCATGAACCAAAGCGACGAACTCGCGGCGGGAATCGCTGACTGCATGAAGGGCGGGGGGAAGACGGTTCACGTGTTCGGCGTAGGTAACCCGCTGAGGGGCGACGACGCAGTAGGCCTCCACGTCGCCGAGTCCTTGCGGAGACGACTTCGGGGGAGGAGCCGTGGGGTGAAGGTGCATCCTCAGTCTGCAAACCCCGAACTCGAGGTCTCCGCGGCGGCATCGAAGGGAGAAAGGGTCGTACTCATCGACGCCGTCGAGGCGCGACGGGAGCCCGGAGCGATAGTCCTGGCCCGCCTGAGCGAGACGAAATACGGGTTCTTCGCAACACACAACATACCACTGCGGCTAGTCCCAGGAGTCGCGAGCAACGCCGGAGACACCTACATCATCGGCGTTCAGCCCGAGTCCGTGGAAGTGGGGGAGCGCCTGTCTGAGGTCGTCAGGATGTCGAAGGAGCGGCTCGTCGCAATGATCGTGGACGCTGTGGAGGCCGGAGTTTGACTTCTGCGACCGACGCAGTCCTCGGTCCCCTCATCATCGTCATCGCGGACGTCATGGTCTTCTACCTTGTCGGGCGGCTAGGAAAGCGTTCGTCGGGGACGGGCCCAAAGTATGAGCCGTTCACCGGAGGAGAGGCGTCGATCCCTCCGCGCGGACTGTACAAGTCGAACCTCTTCGTCTTCGCAGCGCTCTTCCTGGTGGTCGAGGCCCTGGCGCTCATCCTTGCCGGCTCCTTCGAGGCGCCCTCGGCGACCTATCCCCTCCTCTTCTTGATCGGAGGGGGGAGCGTGCTGACTGTGACCGTCTGGTGGTTCATCACCTCCGGGGGTGGCGAGTTTTAGGCTCAGCCTGACTCAGTGGGCCAGGAAGAGGTCCATCTGGGTCTTCCACGTTAACGCGGCGTCGTGCAATGGGTGCGACATCGAGATACTGGCGGCGCTGACGCCGCGATACGACGCGGAGCGCCTGGGCGTGGAGCTCGTGCCTAGTCCCAGGCACGCGGACGTCCTGCTCGTTACGGGCACGGTCAACCCGCTCATGAGAGACAGGCTCAGGACAATCTACGAACAGGTCCCTGAACCGAGGCGAGTGGTCGCAATCGGCGCGTGCGCGCTCGGTGGCGGGGTCTACAAGGAGTGCTACAACGCGGGTCGAGGGATTGACTCGGTGGTCCCGGTGGACTTGTACATCCCGGGCTGCCCTCCCAGGCCGGAGGCCGTAATCTTCGGCATCCTAAAACTCGTGACAGGAGGGCCGCCCGACCCAGTCGAAGGAGAGGTGCAAAGTGTCCAAGGATGAGCTCGCCGCGCTCGCCGCCCGGTTGGGGGGGACGCTGACCACGCACGTGAAGTCGACAGAGGTGAACGTCCCTCCAGAGAAGGTGGTCGAGGCCTGCACCTCCGTCGCGTCGCTACCCGGACTGTACCACCTTAGCACCATCACGGGCCTAGACACGGGGGAGAGGATAGAAGTCCTGTATCAGTTCTGGTACGAGCGGTCGTTCGTCGTGGTAAGGACGGCGGTCCCCAAGTCCGACCCAAGGGTTCACTCCATCTGTACCGCTCTCCCGGCGGCCGTGCTCTACGAAGCAGAGATACAGGACCTGCTCGGGGTCGTCTTCGAGGGGAACCCATACTTGGGCCGGAAGCTCCTCCTCCCCGACACCTATCCGGCCGAGGCTCCCCCTCCACTGAGGAAGGAGGCTGACCCAGAGAAGATAAGGAAGATGATGGAGCTTGAGTGAGAGTCCCGGGCAAGCGCCACGAAAGGAGCTGGGGGCGGGGCTGATCCAATACTCTCCCGAGAGCGTGATGCCGTTCGGACCCGTACACCCCTCGCTGAAGGAGCCCGAGTACTTCAAGCTCGTCCTGGAGGGCGAAAAGATAGTCGAAGTCATCCCGAGAATCGGTTACGTCCACAGGGGGATAGAGCGGGCCGCCCAGGAGAGGACCTGGATTAAGAACGTGTATCTCTTTGAGCGAATCTGCGGCATCTGCAGCTTCGCTCACAGCCTAGGCTACACTCACGCGGTCGAGGGGCTGACTGGGTTCGAGGTGCCACGACGCGCGCGCTACATCAGGGTGATAGTTGCCGAGCTGGAGAGGATACACTCGCATCTGCTCTGGCTCGGGCTCGTGGGCCACTGGGCGGGCTTCGACACCCTCTTCATGTGGGTGTGGAAGGACAGGGAGAAGATACTCGACCTGGAGGAGGCGATAACAGGCAACAGGATTCACAAGTCCTATTCGACAATAGGTGGCGTCCGGGTCGACTTTCCCGACGGCATCGCCGACAGGATCAGGACGGACCTCGGCTACATCGAGAAGCGCGTGGACTACTACGAGAGGCTGGTCGAGAGCGAAGAGACGATGTCGGTGCGCACGAAGGGGGTCGGGCGGATAACACAGGAGACGGCCCGAAGGCTGTGCCCTGTCGGGCCCCTCCTGCGGTGCACCGGCATCGCCAGAGACGTGCGGGTAGAGGACCCGTATGCCGCCTACGACGAGGTCCCGCCGCGGGTGCAGACCAGCACGGACGGCGACATCGCTTCGCTCCTCAGGTTGAGGCTGAACGAAGTACGGGAGTCGTGCTGGGTGGTCAAGACCGCTCTTGAGAAGCTCCCGCCTGGACCCTACAAGGTTAGCGTCCCCCGCGCCGTGCCACAAGGAGAGTCGACCTTCCATGTCGAGGCCCCCAGGGGGGAACTGCTCTACTACGTGAAGTCGAAAGGGGGGAGTTCGCCCGAGCGCGTGAAGGTGAGGGCCTCGACCGTCGCTAACATTCTCACCGCGACTGAGATGCTCAAGGGGTACACTCTCGCGGACGTCCCGATCGTCCTAACCGGGATGGACCCCTGCTTCGGCTGCATGGACAGGGTCGCCGTGCTCGACGTCGACAAGTCGAAAGAGTGGTCGATAAGCGGCGAAGAGCTCAGGGATTACGGAATCGAATACTACAGGAGGGGGCCCCGCTGACACCGCTGCAGGTCGTCCAATTACTTCTCTTCCCCGGGCTTACGTTCTTCGTCTGGATAGCGTTCGTATTCGACTGGCTCGACAGGAAGACCTCGGCTCGGATGCAGGGAAGGCGGGGCCCTGTCGTAAGCGGCCCGTACGGCATCCTCCAGCCCGTGGCGGACTTCTTCAAACTCGCCTCCAAAGAGGAGATCGTCCCCGCGGAAGGCGACAGGTTCGTGCTTCGGTGGGGGCCAGCACTATACTTCGCGGCACCCGCCATCGGAATCGCGTTCATCCCAGTGCTCGGCTTCCAGGCCATCCTGTACCACCCCCTCGACCTGCTCTTCATGCTCTTCATCCTCGCCTTCTCAACCCTCATGGCCGCGATGCTGGGCTTCGCCTCGGCCGGCAGGTACACCACGATAGCCGTCGGGAGGCTCGTGGTGCAGTACACAAGCTACGAGGTCCCGCTCATAGTCTCGATGATCACGCCAGCGGTACTCGCCAGAAGCCTCTCGATTCAGGGGGTCGCCGCTGCCCAGGGCTCGATGTGGTACATAGTGACGGCGCCGATCGCATTCGCCGTCTTCGTCATCGCGTCGCTGGCGGAGCTGGAGAAGCCTCCCTTCGACATCCCTAGTGCCAAGACCGAGATCGTCGGAGGCTGGATGACGGAGTTCTCGGGGAACACCCTCGCCTACGTCAAGCTCACGAAGAGCCTGAGCTATGTCTTCCTGTCGGCCCTCGCGGTGAGCCTCTTCCTGGGAGGGCCCGGGGGCCCGATTCTCACTTCGACGGTCGCCTTGCAGCAGGTCCTCTACGCGATCTACTTTATGGTCAAGCTGTTCGCTGTAGGTTTCCTCATATTCATCATCAGGACCGCCCTCGCGAGAGTGAGGATCGACCAAGCCGCGCGCCTGTTCTGGACCGTGATCACTCCTCTCAGCCTCGCTCAGCTCGCCGTCGCGATCTTCATCGCGTTCAGGTGAATGAGATGCCAAGAAAGAACGTCGGACAAGCGCTAGGAGAGATGTTCAAGACGGCGCTTGAGAAGCCTGTCACGGAGGAGTATCCGTTCGGGGACAAGGTGGTCACCGAGCGGTTCAGGGGAAAGCTCGACATCGACCCGCTGAAGTGCACGGGGTGCAGCGTCTGTGAGATAGTCTGCCCTGCGGAGGTCATCACCATGGTCGCGGTAGGGAAGAAGACCATAGGGACGAGGGAGGTCGAGGTCAAGAGGCCCTCGTTCGAGCTCTACACCTGCATTTCCTGCGGGCAGTGCGTTGACGACTGCAAGTTCGGAGCCCTCACCCTCACGCACAACTTCGAGCTCGCGGTGTTCAAGAAGGAATCGACAACGATGAACAAGGCGCTCATGAATGACAAGTGAGCCGCTCGTCTCGGCTGTGATATCGGCCGCGATCATCGCCACCGCCGTAGTCGCGCTCTTCTCGACTCGGGTCTCGGTTTCGCTCATCTTCCTGTTCTACTCCTCCATGCTGCTGGGAATAGCGTTCACCGTCTATGGCGACGCGCTCGTAGGCCTGATGCAGATTGTCACGTTCTCCGGCGCTGTCTCGGTGCTCTTCCTGACCGTCATCCTGATGACCGGGGAGTCAAGGCTCAGGATTGGGGCAGGACCGACCACGATCGCCGCCGCGACTGGCGGGGTGGTCGTGGTAGCGGTCGTCCTGACGCGGCTAGTCGCCGCAGGCGGTGGCGCCCCCCCCTCGTCATACCCAGACGTCTCCATGCAAACCTTCGCGTTCCTGTGGGAGTACAGGCCGTGGGACCTCCTGGTCCTGGTCACGGTGTTCGCAGCCGCCATGGTGACCGTCGCAAACCTGTTCTCGAGGGAACCCAGTTGATCACCGACCAGACCGTCTTCCTGTTCACGGGGGTCGTCTTGGCGTTCGTGGGAATGGCTTCGATCTCGTCCTCCAGGAACCTGATCAAGACAGTGATGGCGTTCCAGGTCGTCCTCCTCGGCGCGAACCTCGCCCTCTTCGCATCGGGACTGGACGCACCGCTTCAGTCGGGCCTAGGGACGCGGCTGACGACCGACTCGTTCGTCTTCCTCTCAATCCTCGTTGGGGCCGCCGTAGAGGCGGTCGGGCTCGCGGTGGTGGTCACTCTGTACAGGAAGTACGGCACTCTCGACCCATCTGAAATACGGAAGCTGAGGCACTGATGCTGCAGGCCTGGGTGGTCTGGCTCCTCCCGCTCGCCTCGGCACCGTTCGTCCCGGTCGTGTCGTACTTCGACCGGCTGGCGTGCAGGTGGTTTGCGGTGGGCGTAAGCTGTGCGACGGCTGCGGTGGGCCTCTACCAGGCGCTTGCGTTCAGCGAACCGTACACCGAAGGGCTCAGAGGGTGGTCAATCTATCGCGGCGTGCTTGCGCAGGTCCAAGTGGACGGCCTTTCGGTCTTGCTCACCGCGTTCATCTCCGTGCTCTCATTCGTCATAGTCGTCTATGCAGCGGGAAACATGCGGGAAGAGAGCGGGCAGGCGCGCTTCTACTCCCTCATGCTGGTCTTCATCGGCGCAATGCTGGGCCTTGTGATGGCCGGGACGCTACTCCAACTCTACCTCTTCTGGGAGGTGGTCGGCATCTGCTCGGCGCTTCTCATCGCCTTCTGGACAGGAAACGCGGCGGCGCGGAGGGCGGGGATGAAGGCGTTCCTCGTCACACGCGTGGGGGACATCGCCCTCCTTGTGGCCGTCGTGACCCTTCTGGCAACGCTGGGGACGACGAGCATAACGCAGGTCAATGCTTCTGTGGGGTCTGCGGGCGTCAACTGGGTGCTCATCGGCTTCCTGCTCCTCATCGGCGCGATGGGGAAGTCAGCCCAGGTGCCGTTCCACGTGTGGCTCCCTGACGCGATGGAAGGGCCGACGCCAGTCAGCGCCCTCATCCATGCGGCGACGATGGTCAACGCCGGGGTGTACCTCCTCGTCAGGATGTCCCCGGTACTGGCGTACTCGTCGCTTGTGTCCGGGTCGGCCCTGGTCGTTGGCATCGTCAGCCTATTCGTGGGGGCGGCGTGCGCCTCCGTGGCAGACGACCTGAAGCGCGTCCTCGCGTACTCGACGATAAGCCAGCTCGGCCTGATGTTCGCGGCGGTGGGGATGGGGAGTCAGGCGGGAGCCATCTACCAACTGATCGGCCAAGGCCTCTTCAAGGCGCTCGCCTTCATGGCGGCGGGGTCCGTCATCGAGGCGCTCGGGACGCGGAAGTTGGACATGATGGGCGACCTTGCTGGGCGGATGAAGTACACGTACGTGGCGTTCCTGGCCGCAATGCTCGCCATGGCGGGGTTCCCCCCGCTGGTCGGCTTCTGGACGAAGGAGGTCGTCCTCTCTGCGGCGCTCGCGCACGGGGGGGCGGTGTTCGCGCTCATCGCTCTGGCATCTGTGCTGACTTCGTTCTATTCGTTCAGGGCGCTAATGAGGGTGTTCCACGGGACCGGCCGCGGAGGAGTGTCGGTCGCGGAGTCCGGGCGACTGATGGTGGCGCCTATGGTCGCGCTCGTAGCGCTAGTGGCGGTCGCCTGGGTCGTGCTCAACGGTCAGGGCATATTTCTCCCGCCCCTCAGCGAGAGCGTGTCGGTCACGACCGTCTCTGCCACCGCGGCCGCGCTCCTTGTCGGATTCGCAACCTGCTATCTCGCGTACCAGGCGCGCCCCGGTGCTCCCGCGCGGATGGTCTCATCCAGCGGCCTCCTGCGCGGGGCCGTGCAGGCCCTCTCTGAGGGGCTGGGATTCGACAGGCTGTACTCGGCCGCATTCGTCGCCGTCACTGCAGGCCTTTCTTCCCTCGCAGTAGGGCTCCAGACCGGGGACCTGCGCAAGAATGTGGCGATGCTCTTCGCACTCCTCGTCGTCTTGCTCGCTCTAGCGGTGGCGGGGGTGCTGTGAGCCGTGGCCTGGATCTCAGCCGTCCTCGAGATTCAGTTCGCGGGGGCTATGGTCGCCCTGGTCGCTGACATCGCGAAGCCGAAGCTCGGGAACCGCAGGCCGCTCGTCATCGGGGTGACGGCAGCTGGGTTCATACTCGCTTCGATGGTGGAGCTGGTTTCAGGGTGGGGGCCCGTCTCGATCCAGCCGCTCGCTAGCGCCCTTGCGACCACCTACACCGTAGGGGAGCTGGGGAACCTGGTGGTGCTGACCGTCTTAGTGGCGGGGTTCGCCGTAGCCGTCTACACTGCTTTCACGCTGTCACCGAAGGACAACATCGGGCCCTTCTACGCGCTGCTGATGCTGCTCGTCAGTTCGTCGGTAGGAGTGGTGTCCGCCGGCGACTTCCTCACCCTCTTCCTGTTCTGGGAGGGGCTCAGCATCGCCGCGTACGGGCTCGTCTCTTTCGAGCGGAGGGACGTGTCGCTCGAGGCCGTCATGAAGTACTTCTTCCTTGCAGGGAGCGGGAGCCTGGTCTACCTGCTAGGGGTAGCTCTGGTGTACGAGACGATAGGGAGCATCCGCCTGTCTGACCTTTCGCTGCTCCTTGCTCAGGGTGGGAACCACGCCGTCGGCCTCGCCGCCATCCTGCTGATCCTCGTCGGTCTCGGCGTCGAGGTCGCCATCTTCCCAGTCCACACATGGCTTCCAGACGCCTACGGCGCGGCCCCTGCGCTGACGGGGGCCCTGCACGGAAGGGTGGTCAACGAGACCCTTCTGTTCGCCATGCTCAAGGTCGTCCAGCCCTTCGTGGGGGGAGGGGGGCCGCTCGTCCAGGGAGTTCAGGTGGTCCTCGTCTCGCTGGCGGTGCTGACGATGGCGGTGGGAAACCTCGGCGCCCTCGGGCAGGGGAATCTGAGGCGGATGCTTGCGTTCAGCTCGATAGCCCAGATGGGCTACATGCTCGCGGCTCTCTCCACGTTCTCAATGCTCGGTCTGGTCGCCGTCACATTCCAGATATGGAACCACGGGCTGGTGAAGGCGGACTTCTTCATGCTCACAGGCGTAGGCGGCCGGAGGGACTTCGAGGATGCTGACCTGGAAAAGCTGAAGGGCGCGGGGAGGAGGAACAGGCCGCTGGGCGTGATGTACGCGGCGTCGTCTCTCGCGATGGTTGGCTCTCCGCCCTTCGGAATGTTCTGGGGGGAGATTCTCATAGTGCAGTCCCTCATCGCGGCTTCGACCGTGCTCTTCACGGTAGTGGCTTTCATCGTCGTCGCGAACATCGCGCTCTCGATAGGCTACTACTACAGAGTGATTGACACGGTCGTCTTCTCGGGGACCCCAGGCGAGACGTCGGATTCGTTCACGCGCGACATGCTCTCTCCTGCGCTGCTCCTCGCGCTCAGCTTGGTAACGGGCTTGATACCTGCCTTCATAATCGGTCTCCTGTAAGGGCGTGAGCTTATTAGAAGACGGAGGGGCTACCGAACCAGTGCACGATGCCCAAGGAGAGGCTGATAGCCGAGGTGAAGGACGCGGAAGCGGCGAAGAAGGTCGAGGAGGCCGTTAAGACGGGCTACCTGGAGGCCACGATCGACACTCTCACAAACTGGAGGGGCGTCGAAGAGGACCTGGCGCACAGCTACGAAGAGCTCGCGGCCAAGTCGGCTGGGGCCGCGGCGAGGGCCGCCTACAAGGAGCTCGGCGACGGGTCCAGACGGAACATCGAGCAGCTCGTCGCTCTCCAGTCATCTCTGGAGAGGCTGGACAGGGCACGAGTGCAGCGACTGAGGCTCCTCGAGAGCCTCGGCGAGTAGCTCCGCGGTTCAGGTCCTACGAGGGCGCGACGAGAGTATCAGGTTTGCGGCGCCTATGTCCGCCTGAGTATACCTCCTGATGTTGGCGACCTGGCGGGACGAGAGAAGCTCGCAGGCGTAGTCCCAGTGGAGAGAGACGCGGTCGCCCTCCTTGACACCCGCAAAGGGCGTAACATCGCGGTTGTACTTCACCTTCTTGACGACTGGGCGTGCGAGGGACATTAGGCCGCTGTCGTTCAGCACAAGAGGCCTGTACTCGACCTCAAGCTCCTTTGCGCCCACCTTCTTCACCTCGCCCCAGGAGATGCGGCAGTTGTCGATCGTCTTGGCCACCCTGTTCGCGTCGTCGTTTCCTAAGCTCTGACCGCCTTTGACGCTAAGGCTCGCGTAGGTGCTCATCACATACAGCGTGTGGTGCGGCCTCGCCGCCGTCCCCATCGCCTTGAACGACGCTTTCACTTCGTCCGGGTCCCTACCCGTGAGCTCCTTGTGAGAGAACTCGTGGAAGTCAGGGACCGGGACGCTGTCCAGGAGGTCGTTCCCGATCCAGTACGCCTCCGGGACGGCGTAGTCGAACGGGTCGCGCCCGGTCGACCTTGCGATCAGCGTCAGAAACGGGTAGGCCGCCTCGAAACCCTTGAGCGTCGAGGCCAGGTCCTCGCCCCCCGTTGCCTCCTCGAGGTGCTGCAGGATAAGCCCCCTGTCGTCGGGGCCGCAGTACCCCAGGGTGTTGGGCATGAACGCATGCTTCGCATGGAGGAGAATGCCCCCTTCGGTCAACGACCCCGGGACCTCTCAGGCGGCTGGGGCATCGCCATCCTCCGTATCTCCTGCCATGCCGCTCTCCTCGCCCTAGCCTCGGCGGGAGTGATTACGGCAAGCGCGAGGTCCCCGAAGACCTCGACAAAGTCCCCGCGAGACGCCGCCACCATGGACACGTCGACCCCTTCCAGTGACCTCCCGTCGAAGAAGTCCACTGACGCCTTCCCCCGCGACGCTCCGGTGACCTTCCCGACCCGCGTGATACACACGAGTCTGCTTCGCACGTCCCTCCCCTATTAAGGGTGGATGAGGCCCACTGGGGACCCCTTAGGGCCGGATTCTCCACTTCTGGGGTCGCGCAAGAGGAGAGCGATGCACAGCATGAGGACGGCGGGGACAACGGCGTTTATCGCAGTGGCCCCGCCCACGCCAAGGAGGGAGAAGAGGGATGCCGTCGTTATTGGAGCGACGACCGTCGCGACAGACTGCGCCGTCGTCGTGAGGCCGAGAGCGGTCCCCGCGCCGCCCCCGCACACGTCGCACATCAGAGACTGCATCACCGGGAATATCGCCGAGCTCGCGAACCCTATCGCGAGGACGACGAGGGCGGCGAGGTAGACGTTCGACTCGGAGAAGAACATGGCGTAGAGCAGGACGACCGACGCGGAGGCGGCTGCCAGCACCCGCCCTCTGTTCCACTTGTCCGACGCGTTCCCGATGAGCACCTTCCCGAAGCCCCCCGAGATGGCCACGGGGGACATCACGAACGCGGCGAGAGGCACGCTCAGGGCGTACACGCTCGAGAAGTAGTATGACAGGTAGGTGACCTCCCAGATCGATGCCCACGTGGCTGCCAGCGCGAACGCCATGAGCAGGAGCACATCCCGCCTCCTGACGAGGCCGAGCGCGTCCCTCCCCAGAGCAACGCTTCCGACCTTCCCGTCGGCCGCTTGGAACGTGCTCTTGGCCAAAAACGTCCCTGCGATCACTGCGATGCCGAGGACGGGCGCGACGAAGAAGGCGTACCTCCAGTCGGAGGTCAGGCCGTAGGTCACGCCGCCTATCGATGACCCTGCCGCGGAGCCCACGTCGAACCCGACGTAGAATACACCGAGTGCCCTCCCCTTCTTCATGCCGAAGTACTTCGCCACGGCAGACATCGCGGCCGGCCAGAACATTCCTTCTCCCACCCCGCTCACCAGCCGGAACGCGAACGCCTCGTAGAAGTTGGCCGAGAGCCCTATCAGCCATGTGAACGCGGTGAAAACCGACACCCCCCAGAGGATTACGCGCCGCGTCCCGAACCTGTCCGAGAGGGTGCCGGCCGCGAAGACGACCGCGAGGACCCCGATGTACTGGGCCGACGTAAGCAGCCCCACTTGCGTGTTGCTAAGCTGCAGGGCAGTCTGGAGCGGCTTGAGCATCGAGGACAGGACTGTCCTGTCCGCCGCGTAGACCGCGTATCCGAGAAACATGATGCCGAGGAGAAGGGCACCGCCTCGGGCTCCAGACGGCTGACGCTCCCCGCTCATGCCGGCCCCGTCCGCCCCACGCCGTCCCCAGTGAAGGGGGCGGCCGGATAAGCTTGCGCACGCACCGGCGAAGGCTCGCCGGGCGGGGTCCGTCAGGCGAGCAGTTCTCGCGGGGCGGACGTCTCCTCGGGGTGGTCAGTCACGAACGCGTACCCCGTTTCGACAGCCCTCGAGTTGAGCATGATGTACGCCGCCTTCCTCTCCGTGAAGAAGTGGGCGAGGACCTCTCTGACCGCCTCTGTCTGTCCGGCGAGCGGTTCCCCAGCGACGGCCAAGAACGCGCCGAACATGACCGAGTTCGCAGCGATCGACGTGTCCCCTCCGCCGGGAGGGCCGAGCTCCTTCAGCGAAGCGGCGAGCGCGGTTGCCGGCACACGTCGGACCTTGATGTCCGTCCGCCGGGGCCCCTGTTCGACGAGAGAACTGTTGAAGATCAGAGTGCCGCCGGCCTTCAGCATGGGGACGAAGTCCATCGACAGGGCGTTCATGACGATCAGGACGTCGGGCTCCTCCACTATCGGCGAGTCGATCTGCTCGTCCGACGCGACTACGTAGCACTTCACCTTCCCTCCGCGCGACTCGGGGCCGTACGAGGGCGTGTAGGCGGCGTGCCGCCCCTTCATTATCTCGAAGTAAGCGATGTAGTTGGCCAGTTCGAGGACCCCCTGGCCTCCCTGCCCTGCCGTGATGACCTCGACCTTCACCCCTTCTCCACTCCGAGCTTGTCCTTGTATAGCCCCGGCGGGAAGAGCTTCGCGAGCGTCTCTGTAGCGAAGCGCTTGGACTCCAGCACTGACATCTTCCAGTTTATGCTGCACGTGCTGACGAACTCGACGAAGGAGAAGCCCCCGCGCATCTGGACTTTGAATGCGTTTAGGACGCTCTTGGCACCCTCCAGCGGCCCCCTCGCGCTGTAGAGGTCGGTAGAGCCCATCGGGGCTATCGGGAGAACTACCCTCTTCACATATGACGGGCCGTCTAGCCCGGCGAGGAGCTTCGTCGCGTCCAGCGGCCTCCCCGTCTCTGCCACGTCCCTCCCCTGAGGGGTCGTGGTGGTCACCATGCCTTCGGGAGTAGTCGGGGCCATCTGGCCCCCCGTCATTCCATAGATGGCGTTGTTTACGAGGAAGATGGTGATGGGTTCGGCTCTGTTCGCGGCGTACAGGAGCTCGAGGAGCCCTATCGACACTGCGTCTCCGTCACCCTGGACGGCGAAGACCATCAGGTCTGGCCGCACCCTCTTGATCCCGCTCATCACCGCGGGCGCCCTGCCGTGGGGGGCCTGTACCGCGTCCGTGTTGATGTAGTCATGCGCGAAGACGCTGCACCCGACAGAGTCGACCAGGACCGTCCTTTCCCTGAGACCGAGCTCCTCGATCGCGTTGGCCACCAGCCTCGTGAGTATCCCGTGCTCGCACCCGGCGCAATAGTGCGTGGGCCTCCCGGTCAACGTGGAGAGCCTACCAAGCTTCACTTCGTATTCCGCGGCAGGCGCCCCCTGCACGACCGTCACTTCGACAGCGCCTCCACCCTACGGACGACGTCAGAGGCCGCGGGCAGAAGTCCCCCCATCTTATGCACGGACTCGATCTGCCCTCTCCCTTCAAGCGCGAGCCTGACGTCGAGTATCATCTGTCCCGCGTTCAGCTCCACGACGACGAACTTCTTCACCCCCTTGTCCACCAGCGCCTTCAGGTCGTTCGACGGGAACGGGGAGAGCGTGACCGGTCTGAAAAGACCGGCCCTCACCCTCCTCTCTCTCAGCTCTTTGACGGCCCGCCTGCAGAGCCTTGCCACCACCCCGTACGCTACGAGGACGACGTCCGCGTCGGACGCCATGTACGAGTCAGACCTCTGCTCGGCCGACTCGACCTCCTCATACTTGCGCGCGAGGTGCTCTGCATGCCTGCTCTGGTCCTCGAAGTCGAGGTGCAGGGAGGCGAGCACATGCCTCTCCGCACCCCGTGCCCCGCTCGCGGCCCACGGCGTCGGAAACCGTTCAGGGGCGATCTTCGGGAAGACGATGTCTTCCTTCAGCTGCCCGAGGAAGGCATCCGCCAGTATCACGACCGGGTTCCTGTACTTGAACGCCAGCGAGAACCCCAGCCCTGGGAACGCCGCCATCTCTTGTACCGAGTTCGGGGCAAGGACTATGTTCCTATATCCACCGTGCCCCCCTCCTCGAGTGGCCTGCAGGTAGTCGCTCTGCTCGGGACCGAGGTTGCCAAGGCCGGGGCCCGCTCTGTTCACGTCCGCCACCAGGAAAGGGAGCTCCATGGCCGCGGCGTACGACATCCCCTCCTGCTTGAGGCTGAAGCCAGGGCCGGAAGTGGCCGTCATGACCTTCGCGCCTGTCGAAGCGGCCCCGATCACCATGCTGATGGCCTCCAGCTCGCTCGCGGCCTGGAGGAACATCCTGAACTCAGGGTACTCGGGGCTTTTGAACTCCCTCGCGAGCGTCTCCGGCACCTCGCTGGAAGGAGTTATCGGGTAGGCGAAGTATGCGTTCAACCCCGCCTTCAGCGCGCCGATGGCGAGTGCCTCGTTTCCCTTCATGAAGTCCCTCCCGTCCATCATCGCCGGACCCTCCTGACTTCGGCGATGGCGAAGTCGGGGCAGACCCAGTAGCAGATTCCGCAGGCCGTGCAGTCCCCTTTCTCTCCGTGATAGTGGAACTCCGCGGGGTGAAATCCGAGCCTGTTGAACGACTCAGACAGCTTCAGGTTCCTCTGTGGGCATGACACCACGCAGAGGCTGCATCCCTTGCAGAACTCAGAGTCTACGTCGACCAGCGACTTCTGCAGAGGGGTCGCGCTCCGGCTCATGGTTCGAACGAGCGCTCCGGCGTATTTAACACGCGTAGCGGATTCTCAGGATTGATAATTGAAGTGCGCGGACACGACTGAACAGCGGGCCGCGCGGCGCTCGGCGCCGTCACTTCGTCGAGGGGGAGGTCCTGTCTCCGACAGCTGCCCGGGCGGCAGCGAGACGGGCGACCGGCACCCTGTACGCTGAGCAGCTGACGTAGTCGAGGCCGATGGAGTCGAAGAACGCGATGCTCTTCGGGTCGCCCCCATGCTCTCCGCATACCCCCACTTCCAGGCCCGGCTTCGCCTTCCTCCCTCCCTCTACCGCCATCTGGACGAGCCTCCCGACCCCCGCCGCGTCAATGGAGTCGAAGGGGCTGCACGGGAGTATGCCGAGTTCGAGGTACCTGGGGATGAATTTCGCTTCGACGTCATCTCGGCTGAATCCGAATGTCGTCTGGGTGAGGTCGTTCGTGCCGAACGAGAAGAAGTCCGAGTCGGCCGCGATTTCGTCCGCCGTGATGGCCGCCCTAGGTGTCTCGATCATGGTCCCAACTTCGAACCTAACGGACGCCCCCGACTCTTTGAAGAGCTCGCCTGCAGCTCCTTCGATCGTGCGGCGGAGGAGCCTGAACTCCCCGGCGTGGGCGACAAGGGGGAGCATGATCTTCACCCTGGGCGCGGCGGCGCCCTCCTTCTCCAGCTCGATGGCGGCGCGGAGCACGGCCTTCGTCTGCATTTCGTATATCTCAGGATAGGTCACCGCTAGCCTGCACCCCCTGTGTCCGAGCATCGGGTTGTGCTCCGCAAGCTGCCGCACTCGGTCCAAGACCGCCTGCCTGGCATCGGCATCCGCCTGCGGGGACCCTTCCTCCCTCATTCGCTGGATCTCTGCAGCTAGCTCCTCTGCAGGCGGAAGGAACTCGTGGAGGGGGAGGTCCAGGAGGCGCACGACCACAGGTCTCCCGCGCATGACTGAGAATATCGCTCGGAAGTCTGCCAGCTGGAACGGGTAGAGCCTGTAGAGGCGCTCCCTTCTCTCCTCGACCGACCTCGACATGATCATCTCCCTTACTATCGGGAGCCTGTCAGGCGCGTTGAACATCCGCTCTGTCCTGCAGAGGCCGATCCCTTCAGCTCCGAACCCATACGCCCTCTCCGCTGCCTCCGGCGTGTCCGCGTTCGCCCACACTCCCATGCGCCTGATGGTGTCAGCCTTCTGCAGGAGTCTCGAGAACTCAGGCGGCATTTCCGGATCTACCATCCTGACCTCCCCCTTGTACACGAGACCCGAAGAGCCGTCGATGGTTATCGTCTCTCCTGCCGACACCCGTGCGCCGGTCTTGGTCGTGAAGGCCGTGCGGTCGCCGGAGATCTCTATCTCGCTGCACCCCACCACCGCCGGCTTGCCCATCCCTCGCGCCACGACCGCGGCATGAGAGGTCATCCCTCCTCGGGCGGTGAGCACGCCCTGGGCGGCTATGAGCCCTCTGATGTCTTCGGGGGTGGTCTCTGGCCTGACCAGTATGACCCTCTCCGTACCCCCCCTTGAGGCCGCTTCGTCGGTGTCGAAGACGACCTTCCCCGAGGCGGCCCCGGGCGAGGCGTTGAGGCCCTTTGCCACGGGCTCCTCCGAAGCGCTGGGGTCGAGCCTCCTGTGCAGGAGCGTGCCCAGCATGTCGGGCTCGACCCTGGTGACGGCGTCCTCCGCGGTGATTAGCCCCTCGTCGGTCATGTCGACCGCGACTTTCACCGCAGCCAGGGCGGTGCGCTTGCCGTTGCGGGTCTGTAGGAGATAGAGCTTCCCTCTCTCGACCGTGAACTCGAAGTCCTGCATGTCCTTGAAGTGCGACTCGAGCTTCGTCGCGAGGGTGCCGAGCTCCCTTTGGAGCCTCGGGTCTAGGCTCGCGACGCCTGCGGGCGTCCTTACACCTGCTACGACGTCTTCCCCCTGTGCGTTGCTGAGATACTCGCCGTAAAGCTCTCTCGCGCCCGTCGACGGATTCCGGGTGAATCCCACGCCAGACCCAGAGTCCGCCCCCATGTTGCCGAAGACCATCGCCTGCACGTTCACCGCGGTCCCGAGGTCGTCGCTGATCCCGTAGTATCGCCTGTACTCCTTCGCCCTAGGGTTGTCCCACGACTTGAAGACGGCGACGATGGCCATCTTGAGTTGGTCGTACGGTTCTTGTGGGAACTCGAGCCCCGTCTCCGACCTCACGGTCGCCTTGAATCCTTCAGCGAGCCTCCTCAGCTCCCCTGCTGAGAGTCCGAGGTCCGACTTCGCGCCTGTCTTGGCCTTCGCAGCTTCAAGTTCGCCTTCGAACCTCCTCCCATCAGCTCCCATAGCCACTTTCCCGAACATCTGGATGAGCCTCCTGTACGAGTCATACACGAAACGCGGGTCCGCGCCCTCCGCGACCCACGCTTCCGCTGTCGCGTCAGTGAGCCCCAGGTTGAGGATGGTGTCCATCATCCCGGGCATCGAGAACGGTCCTCCGGACCTGACGGAGAACAGCAGGGGCGTCTGACCGCCACCGAACTTCTTTGCCGTCTTCGCCTCTACGTCCCTAACTTTCGCCTTCACCTCCTCCATGACGCCCGGTGGGAGCATGCCTCCATGTGCGTGGAACTGCTTGCATACCGACGTTGTTATCGTGAAGCCCGGCGGGACCGGGAGGCCGATGGCCGTCATCTGGGCCAGGCCGTACCCCTTGCCGCCTAGCTCGAACTTGTCGCCACGCACCGCGTCTTCGAACAGCAGGACGCTCTGCAAGCCGGATTCGCCCGGCGGGGGCTGAAGGTGACCAATATTTTAGAGCGCCAATCGCTGCGGAGTTCGGCTACTCCTGCTGGCCGCGGAGCCTATTCGTAGGTGACCTGGAAACTTGTGCCGTCGCTCGAGAGCGACCCGGGCTCGGATAGAACGGGTCCCGAGCTCCCGCTGACCATCGTTATGGCGGCGGTCGTGAAGGAGCTGATTGTACCGGTGACTCCTGAGATAGTGGCCGACCCTGTCCCGCTCACCCCAGTGTAGTCGTAACCGAGGCTCGTGACCCCAAAGTCAGAAAGAGTCGTCAGAGAGCAGGACCGCCCCGAGCATACCTCTGGCCTCTCGACGATCCACTCCGCTGAGCTCCTTTCCGCCCCCGACACGGCCGCGGAGGTGGAATAGGTTCCCCCGCCGCTGCTGCTTATCGAGTCAGTGAACTGTCCGGTCGTGGTGCTGTAGGTCACGCTCGCAGTTATCATGTCACCCGGTGCCACCGTGACACTGCTGATTGTGACTGACGGGTTCGGATAGAATTCGTACCATGCCGAGTAGCTGGCGACACCGCCCGAGCAGTCCGCCAGGATGCCAGTCTGCTCGACTGTGCTGTCGCTGTAGCCGTCAATGCCAACCCAGACCGCGGCGTAGGTCGTGGACTTTGACGAGCACGTGACTGTGGGGACGACAAAGGATCCCGAGACCGCGGACACGCTCCCCGAGCTAGCTGTCACCGCGTATCCGGACCAGTTGGTGCTGCAGACGGACGAGTCCGCGCCTGTTATCGTGGGACACACGAACCTCGACGGAGGAGGACTCCCGCCACCCGGCCCTCCCGGGCGAGCGCTCACCGACGGCTGGATGTAGGTCTGCGACTTCGGCGTGCTTGCTCCAGCGGCCAGCAGTGATGCAGGTCCAATCAGAATGAGAGATAGGGTCAACACCGCAATCGCGGCTCTACGTGCGGACATGCGTCATGGTCCGAAAGGAAGCTTTCTAATAAGCGTAACTAATAGCCAGGCTCGGCGTCACGGGGTGGGGAGCCCGATGCTCCCTGGTCGCGCCGTCCCGCCTGTGGTCGAGCCTGACGAGGCCCCGCCCTCGCGCCCCTCGCGAGGTCGCGGATACCGTTGCTGTTGAGCCGATAGTACGTCCACTCGTCCAGCCTGTCGGCCCTCAGCTTCTCGTAGAAGCCAATCGCCTGCGCGTTCCAACGAAGCACCGCCCACTCCATGCGTCCACATCCAGCTCGGCGGGCCGCCGAAGCGCAGGAAGCAAACAGCGCCGAACCAATCCCGAGCCCGCGACTTCCTTTCTCGACGTACAGGTCTTCAAGATAGAGCGTCGGCCTGGCCAGGAACGAGGAATACGTGAAGAAGTAAAGCGCATACCCGACGACTTCGCCGCCCGACACCGCAACCAGCAGGTTCAGTCTCTTGCGGCCGAATATGTCCCTGACTACCCTCTTTCGGGCGCTCGCGGAAGGGGGCTCGAGCCGTTCATACTTGGCGAGCTCGACGAGCAGGCTAAGGAACCGCCCGGACTCGGACTTCCTCGCCTTCCTTACGACCACGCCGGCCGACCCTCGCACACCCTCCTGCCGGCGGTTCAATCCTATAAGCAGGCCAAATTTCGACAGCCGGCGGAAGCTGTGCATCCCCCAGGCGCGCCGGTTCAGGACGGTCTGAAGCGCGTGATGCGCGTATACCCACAGGGCGTAACCGTCGTCACTTCGAGGGACGGCGATGAGCCCAGAGGCATTACTGTCAGTTCGTTCACGAGCGTCTCTCTGACCCCCCCACTCGTCCTCGTGTCAATCGCGAAGGGCTCCCTTCTCCACGACCAATATCGCGAGGCGAAGGCCTTCGCTGTGAACTTCCTCGCAGATGACCAGAGGTCTGTCTCCGACAGGTTCGCAGGCAGAACGACGGCGAAGGACAGATTCGAAGGGGTGCGGTTCACGCTCGGAGTCTCCGGTTCGCCGGTCATCGAGGGCGTCCGCGCGGTCATAGAGTGCAAGGCGTGGCATGCCTACGATGGGGGCGACCATTCCGTCATCCTGGGCGAGGTCATCCGCGCCGAGCTCCTCTCTAGCAAGAAGCCGCTCGTCTACTATGAGCAGCAGTACACCACAACCGAGGCCGCGGAGCACCCGGCCCCGCCGTCAGACATCGTCTGGTAACGCTTCAATGCGCGGAAAGCAGGTAGTCCGGCCTGTCCTGCACTGTTGGCGATGTGACCTTCTGGAACTCGCCTGTGCGAGGGGACCTGACCAGCATCGCGTCGTTGAACCAGCTCTCTGGGGTCTTCGCGCCCCAGAGCGTCTGACGCTGCGGGTCGTTGAGCTTCCACCTGATCGGTGTCCAGTCGGGGTCGGCGCTCATGTAGTCGCCGGTGTAGAGCTCGATCCTGTTGCCGTCAGGGTCTCGCAGATAAAGGAAGAAAGCGTTCGACACGCCGTGCCTCCCGGGCCCGCGTTCCATGCTACTCACGAAGCCGGAAGAGGCCAGCACGTCCGCGGCGTCTAGTATGGCGCCTCTATCGGGGACGGTGAACCCCGCATGGTGGAGCCTCGGCCCCTTCCCAGTCGTCAACGCGATGTCGTGGCACGTATGCTTCCTCCTCAACCACGCGGCCCAGAGGGAAGGAATCGGTCCCTCGGTCTCGGTCGTCTCTGTGCACCCGAAGCCGAGCGAATCGGTGTACCACCTGTACGCCGCTGCGGCGTCGGGGAGCATCACGTTGAAGTGGTCAAGGCGCATGACCTTCGCCCCCCTGTACCTGTCGTACCGCTGGAGCTCCCAATCTTTCGCCTCCATCTTGGCGTAGAACTCGACGGGGAACCCTGCCCCGTCCTCCACCAGGAGGGCACGCCCTTGGCCGGCTTCCTCGCCTGGCGCCAGCCACTTCGAGTATAGCCCCGCGCTTTCGACCAACTTGGCCAGGGCGCTGAGGTCCTCCTCGCCCGCGACCCTGAAAGCAAAGTGCCCTACCCCCGGCGCCTGCGACTTCGTCAGGACGAGGGAGTGATGGTGCCTGTCTTCCATCCCACGCAGATAGATGTGCCCGCCATCTTCGGAGGTTACGATGAACCCGAGCGCGTCGACGTAGAAGCGCCGCGCCCGCGACAGGTCAGTGACAAGGAACTCCACATGGCCCGCCTTCACTATGTTGAAGTCGGGGGCCGTTCCTCTCACTCCCCCTTGCGGCCCAGCATCTCCCTGACCCGGCTCTTGTACGGCTCCTTGTCGTACCAGGAGTAGTAGGCGCTCGCCATCCTGACCGGGTCGCCGAAGAAGAACCGCTCGTAGAGGTCCTGCCTCCCGGCGAAGGAGCTTCCGGCCGCGTCCCACGCCAGCTTGAAGAGTCGTATCCTGTCCTCCGAGTCTGCGAGTTTCGCCTGGTAGTATTTGTCGACGTCCGCCCTCGCACCCGAGTTGAGCACGCCTTCTGGGGGAATGGCCATGAGCCCGCTGGCGCCGATCTGCTTTATCACCACCGAGAGGTTCGGCGCGACACGAGGCCACATGTTCCTCGCGGAGTTTATCGGGACGTAGTCGGGCGTCATCAGGCCCCACTCGTTCGGCTTCGCGGCAGCCTCCGCCGCAGCTAGGAATGCCTTCATCGACTCCACGGTCAACAGGATGTCGGCTATCTTCTCTTGAACGTGGGGGAACTGGTCGGCGCCGATTGTCTCGGCTATCAGTGTGGCGAGCCCTGCTACGAACTCAGCCTTCGCGGTCTCCCGGATCGTCGCCTGCTGGGCCATGAACACGATGGCGCCAGTCTGCTCGCTGACGCGGTTCGCCCTTTCGGGGTCTTCCAGGATAAAGACGCGGTCCCACGGCACGAGGACGTCGTCGAAGACCACTACCGCGTCCTGTTCATCATACCGCGATGCTAGTGGGTGGTCGAATGCCGACTCCTCCGCGAATGACTCTCTGCAGATGAATTTCAGACCCTTCGCGCTCACCGGAAGGGCGAATGCTATCGAGTAGGGGAGGTCGTCCTGCCCGGACCTGATGACCGTCGAGGGAAAGACCAGGATCTCGTCCGCTATCGGGAGCGTCGCGAGCATCCTCGCGCCCCTGACGACCACGCCTTCGCTGTTCTTGGAGAGGACCCTGGCGGCGATGAAGGGGTCGGCCTGCTTCGATGGCCCCGTAGCTCGGTTGGCCTGCGGGTTGATTAGGGTGTGCGTAAGGAGGAGGTCGTTCTCCCTCACGTATTCGTAGTATCGCAGGATGTTCCTAGCGTAGTCGTGGTCCCCGGTCCCGAAGAACGGTGCTGCCGCCGCCATCGCCATGATAGAGCTGTCGAGGTAATCGGGGGTCCTCCCTAGCATCCCCCCGGAGTGGTCTGCCCATGCCTTCATCATGATCCTTCGCTTGGCGAGGTCGTCGCGAGACTTGGGTTGGAGAAATGCCATGCCGACTCTCTTCCCCGACGAGGGTGACGTGTATGTCATGGCTTCCGACAGGTCCTCCCTCACCTGCATGTCGTACAGATTCGCTATTGACCGCGCGACGCTCTTGAACGCCCTGTGACTGGAAACCGAGCCCGTGATTCTGTCCGCGCCATACCAGAGCTCGCGTGGCGTCGAGTCAAGCTTCTCGATGAACTCCCTGCCGCTCCTAGCTCCCAGTCGGCTCGCCTCCTTCCTGTTCTTTCACGCGTGTGAACGCGCCGCCCGACTCTACTTTAGCTTTCTCCGAGCTGCCGCGACTCTGTCCCTGACTCGCTTGGCGCGCGTGCAACCGACCGGCTTCGTGACAGAACACTGCCGCGGGCGACTAGTTCCTATCCCCCTCATGTGCAACCTCGTTCCTCAGGACCCCTATCCCTCCGATCTCCAGCTCCAGCTCGCCGCCGTGCGGAGGCAAGACGAACTCCGTCGGGTCCAGGTCCCCGAGGACTCCAGGAGCCCATCCGACGCTCCCGCATGAGACCAGGTCGCCAGGCTCGAGGGTGAGGAACCCCGACACGTAAGACGCGATGCTGGCGGGCGAGAAGATGTACTCGGAAGTGCTGCCCTCTTGCACCAGGCTCCCGTCGAACCTAGTGGTCATCCTGAGTCCTTCCAACGACCCTGCCTCGTCTGGCGTCACGACCCAGGGGCCGAGTGGGCAGAACGTATCGTGGTTCTTGGAACGGAACAACGGACCCCGAAGAGTCTTCTTCGCGAGCTTTCCCGTCCTTGGGTCCCTTCTGTAGGCGTCGTAAGCGTCTTCTCGCGAGTCGCTCGGCGCAGTCACGTCGTTCAGGATGGTGTACCCGAAGATGCCTTTCTGGGCGTCTTCAGGCGAGGCCCTGTGAATCGTCCTTCCGACCACAGCCGCCAACTCGACCTCGGGCCTTATCCCCGACTTTGGCGAGAGGATCGTCTCCCCCGGACCTATCACCGCGCTGGGCGCCTTCATGTCGACTCTAGGCCGCGTCAGGACCACGTCGTCGCCTCCAAGCATGGCTCTGGTATTCACTATGGCCGCGACGATCTTCCCTGGGCGAGGGACCGGCGCACGCATCAAGACCTGGTCAAGCCCGTATGTCGCGCCCGTCCGCCGCGACCAGCGGTCGCTGTCTCGAGACCTGAGGAGGTCCAGCATCGTCGCCTCCAGATGCACCTCTAGCACTTCACTGCCTTCGACTATGCCCACCCTCGGCGGGACACCGACCGACCCCTTCAGCGTGAAGGTGCAGACCTTCAATCTGCCGACGGACGAGCCTCAAGGTTTTATTAGCTTTGGAGCGGCCGCGCTCTTCCATGTCCGAGCTGCACCCACTCGTTCCAGGAGCGCATTCCGCCATCGAGCGGGGACCCTGGCACTATGGCGCCGACTACGTCACCGTGTACTTCGAGGGCGACTCCGCCATGCTCTCCAAGCTTGTCCCAAAGCCCTTCGAGGTAGCAGACGGCGGGTGCATGGCCTACGTGTGCGAAATCGTATCTGTGAGCGACGGGGGCGCGGATCTGGTCGCGACCGACCCTGACAGGACGCTATACCAAGAGGCGGCGATTGGCATCAAGTGCCGGTTCAAGGAGAAGCCGGGGCTGTACTTCCCTGTCATGTGGGTGAACACAGAGTGGTCTCTCATGAGAGGGCTCCTGAATGGCTACCAGAAGCGGCTGGCTGATAGGATCGCGCTGACCAAGTTGCACCCGTTGAACCCGGGGCTCAAGCCGGTCGTGGCAGGCTCGAGGCTGGGCGGGTTCTGCATGAAAGGGGCCTCGCGGGTGCTCTCTGTCTCCGTCGCGGCGGAGCGCCCGGGGACTCCATCGGACCTCCCTGCGTTCGGTTCGACCTTTGGGCGACGCGCGTTCCCCCGGACCGGCGACTCCCAGGGCGAGGTGGATGAGGCTGTCGAGATAGTCAAATCGAACTCGCGCGTGGCTGACGTCTGGCTGGGGAGCGGGAGAGTTGAGACCGTGCTCCCCGTCGGGGAGCCGAGGTCGACGGGCGGCGCTGTCTACCGGACTGGCTTCACCATATCCGGGTCAAGAGTGCTGAAGTAGAGAGGAGCGCTCTGCAGTGCCGGCACCAGTCTCCCCGCCTCAGGAGATTCCTTATATCGCATGCAAGCATCTCGACCACGATTGCAGACGTCACATGAAGCGAGGTCATATTCGAACTTCATCGGGGGAGCTTGGCGTGACCCGCACGGCGAGACGCTCGAGAGCCGCAACCCCGCAACCGGAGAGCTAGTGTCCAGGGCCCCGAGGTCATCCTCGGCCGAGGTCGACGCGGCGGTCGACGCGGCGCGGGAAGCGTTCGACTCGGGCGTCTGGAGCGGGAAGAGGCCCTCTGAAAGGGCGCGGGTTCTTCTCGACGCGTCGGAGGCTGTTCGCAGCGGTCTGGACGAGCTCTCTCTACTCCTGACCCTGGAGAACGGCAAGCCCCTTGCGGACGCGAAGGGGGAGCTGCTCAACGCGGCGAACGTCCTCGAGTACTTCGCGTCGGCGGCGAGGCATGTTGGGGGGAGGATACCGAGGTACGGAAGCTCGGATGTCAGTCTGGTCGTGCACGAGCCGGTCGGCGTCTGTGCCCTGATAGTCCCATGGAACTCGCCGATATCGTTGCTATCGTGGAAGTTAGGGCCGGCGCTTGCAGCGGGGTGCACCGTCGTGATCAAGCCGTCGGAGTATACGTCCGGCGTGTCGATGGAGTTCGTCAAGCTCCTCGCGAAAACCGCCGCTCCGCCCGGAGTGGTGAACGCGGTCACGGGGACGGGGGACGCCGTTGGCTCCTCACTCGTGAAGAACGTCAAGGTCGACAAGGTCTCGTTCACGGGGTCGACGGAGACGGGCCGAAGGATAATGGAGATGGCGTCGGTGAACCTGAAGAGAATCAACCTCGAGTGCGGCGGGAAGTCGACGGACATCATCTTCGACGACGCCAACCTAGAGTTGGCGCTCCCTAGCGCGGTCTGGTCCATTTTCCGGAGCGCGGGGCAGTCGTGCAACGCGGGGTCAAGGCTGCTCGTGCAGGACACGATCTACGAGTCGTTCATGCGGAGGTACAGAAACGCGGCAGGGGCAATCCGAGTCGGGAACGGACTCGATCCTCAGACCGAGATGGGGCCCCTTGTCTCCGACAGGCAGCTTGAGCGGGTTGTCTCCTACATCGAGTCCGGACGGCATGCGGGCGCCAAGGTAACCCTCGGCGGAAAACGAATCACGCAGGGTGCCCTCGCACGCGGCTTCTTTGTCGAGCCGACCATCTTCGAGGATGTCACGAGGGACATGAAGGTCTTCCAGGAGGAGATCTTCGGCCCAGTCGTCTGTGTCCTCCCGTTTCGCGACGAGGACGACGCGATATCGATTTCCAACGACACCAAGTACGGACTAGCGGGCGACCTGTGGTCGCGCAGCATGTCGCGGATCATGAAGGTGTCCCAGGGAGTCCGGACGGGGACGGTCTGGGTCAACCGACACCTCAACCCCGGGCCCGAGGTACCGTTTGGCGGATACAAGCAGAGTGGAGTCGGCCGCGAGACCGGGATGGAAGGCTTGGCGGAGTTCCTACAGACGAAGCACATCAGCCTGCAACTGACGGACGAGTCAGAGCGGGTGCGGCGGTAAACCCGGGACAGGGCCGCCGAAGCCACCTACGCCGAGTGCTCAGCGTCCCGTGCGCCGTGACCTGATGGAGACGCCACGCCTCTTTAGCTCGGTCAGCAAGAGGTCGACGATGCGCCCGCTGACGGCCGTCTCAGGAGGAACGGTCCCGCTCCCTTTGATGAGCCCCTTCCCCACCATCTGGGCGACGATTGACGCGGTGTAACCGGTCGTCTTCCCCATCGACGTCACCCTCCTTACTTCATCGTACATGTCGACCATGTCATAGGTTATCGAGGTGCCCGCTGACTTGATGATTACCCTCATCACCGTCATGTCCTTCGGATCCCCCTCGCCCAGCTTCCTCCGCAGCACCTCCCACGAGAGTTCGATAGGGGCGACCTCGAAGGTACCCACTGTGACCTTCTCCCTGGAGAAGTATCCAGCATCCTGAAGCAGGGCCATCTTCTCCGCGTGGCCGGGCCACCTGAGGGTCTTCTCGTCCAGTGTCCGCATCCCCCTCATCGTATAGACGAGGCTCGCGAGGCCGTCCGTGCAGAAGGCTTCTAGAGTGCCGACGGGCTCCGGGAACCTTACCCTCTCGATGGTCGAGAAGGGGCGTACGCGGACGAGTCTTCCTCCCTTGAAGATCCTCGCTTCATCAGTGTATTCGCGGATGAGACCGACGACAGAGAAGACAAGCCTGTAGCCGAAGGGAGGGCTCGGCCGCTGGGGGAGGCCACCTACCATTATGTGCCCTTCATCGGCACCACCTAGCGTTCTCCTGCCATGGGCCAGGAGGATCCCTCCGAGACCTGGAGCCACCCCACACCCCGGGACCAGAAGCGCCCCTGTCTTCCTCGCCTCCGCATCGAGCGCCATCTGTTCGTCTTCGAACGCGACGTTCACCATCTTGGCGCCTGCCGACACCGCGGCCAGGTCCGACGCGTGGACCACGCCATGCGGGAGCGCGGAGACCGCGACGTCGAACCTCCGCAGGAACTCTGTCGCACGCGCGCTATCGCTGACATCAAGCCTTTCGAGGGCAAGGCGTCTGCCGCCCGACTCCCTCTTCACTTGCGCGAGCTTCTCCTCGTCCAGGTCTGCCACGGTAACGGAGTCGACCCCCTCGGAACGTGCAAGGTCCTGGGCGACCACGCTACCCATCAGCCCGGACCCAAGGACTGCCGCCTTCAATCTGCCGACCCTTCCGCGGACGGGGATATCAAGTGGGCTGTCCGGCCGCTCACCGCAACAACGTAGGCCGGTTCATCACGGCGAGGACGAGACCGCGGGCCCCTCCCACTTGTAGGAGCCGGACAATTCGGCCGCGACCGCCCAACGCGCCCAGCACCCAAAGGGGCTCGGGTGTTGGCGCAGGGGGTCAGATACCCGAGATACTGTAGCTTCCGACATACTGCATGCCGCCGACGCCAAAGGCCCATCTCGTGATTGAGCCAGTCCCGTCGAGAGGAGGAGGATAGACTTCGACAGGACATGCAGGAAGTGTACCACACTGCGGCGCAGGAAGAGCGACTCCGGGCACCACAGGAGCGAAGAACACGAACGAGAAGGCCGCGACAGCCGGACAGAGGCCGACAAGCAGCTTCCTCATGCATGCTAGTTGTCCATCCGCCCTAGTACAACTTCTCCCAAGGACGCCCGGTGCCAGAGAAGCGACAGGGAGGACCTCCTGGCACCAATCAGCACAACAGAACCCCCGCGCCCGTCGATACTTCTTAAGTAGAGGGTTCGGGCCGCGGCGAGTGCTTGGATCTTCGGAAGTCCCTCGACCAGCCGGTGTCGGCATATATGACCTCCAGCTTTACCCGCGTCGACTCCGACGATAAGGTGATGGTCGCAGCCAAGGCGATGCAGAAGTCGGGGACGACCGAAGCGGTAGTCATCCGCGACGGCGCCCCGATCGGGATAGTCACAGAGAAGGACATCCTCTACAAGGTCGTCGCCGAGGGATTGGAACCTTCGAAGGTGACGGTGAGGGCGGTCATGAACGCGCCGGTGGCCACGGTCGACTCCACGGCGAAGGTGGAGGAGGCGATAGGCAAGATGTCGAGGTTGGGGGTGCGGCGCCTCGGCGTTACTCAAAGGGGCAAGCTAGTCGGACTCGTCACGCAGAGGGCCATGGTGGCGGGAACGGAGGGACAGCAAATCGTCCTCCCCGAGCTCACGGCGGTGGTCATCGTCTGCCCGTACTGTGACGTCACGATGAATGACAAGGAAGAACTGTCGAAGCACATCGACGGGGTCCACCTGGGGCGCGGTCTTCTGCAGGGCGACAAGACCAAGTGGTAGCTCAAGAGGCGGCGAATCGTTCCACGGTCTCCGCCACCCAATAGATTCCCTTCTCGAAGAGGTCCAAACGGAGATTCTCGTTCGGCGCGTGGATGCCGCTGTCCTCGCACGATACCCCTATGTCGACAGAGGGCATGTTGTACCGTCGAGTGAACAGATAGAGCGGCCCGGTACCGGGAGATGACAGCTCTACGACGGGCCTCGTTCCGTACACGCTCTGGGCCGCGCCGATTGCCGCCTGGGCGAAGGGATCTCTGTACGACGTCCTGGCTGCGGGCTCCATGCTCTCCAGCTCGATCTTGACGTCTGCGTAACCGTTGTCGTCCAGAAATTTCCTGAGTCTCTTCAGCAGGTCGTCTGGATCTTGTCCCGGGACGAGTCTGAAGTCCATCTTCGCATGCGCCTCCTTCGGGAGCACCGTCTTCGACCCCGGTCCGCTGTAGCCAGACCATATCCCCGCGATGTTGGCCGTCGGCCTCTGCACGAGCGCCTTCTTCGCCTGCTCCCCGCTCATTCCGCCCAGAAGCGCCTTCGCCCCATAGTTGCGCTTGAACGCTTCGGCGTCGAAGGGCATCTCCTCGAGGACCCTCAGGTCTTCTTCCTGGAGAGTCTCCACGCCGTTGTACCAGCCCGGAATCTGGATCATGTCTCCCTCGTCCTTGAGTTGGTTGAGTAGCCTGACGAGTCGCCAGGGCGCGCTCGGCAGTGCCGCCGCGTAGCTACTATGAGCGTCTTGCGAAAGGGACTGGACCACGAACTCGACGTAGATCATGCCCTTCACCCCCAGAGTGACCTTCGGCCTTCCCTCGAGGTCAACCGTCCCGTACTCCCAGACGACCGCGTCGGCCCGGAAGAGGTCTGGGTACTGCGAGACGTACTCCCCGAGATGGACGCTCCCAGTCTCCTCCTCGCCTTCGAAGCAGAACTTCATGCCGCAAGGCGGCTCCCCAGCCGTCTTCAGGTACGACTCGGCCAGCTTCAGCCTGGACACAAGCTCCCCCTTGTCGTCCGAAACGCCGCGCCCGTATATCCTGCCGTCCCTCGTCTCCGGCTTGAAGGGTGGCGACTTCCAGAGTTCGAGTGGTTCTTCAGGCTGCACGTCGTAGTGGTTGTAGAACATCACGCTCTTCTTGGACCGCGAGGAGGGGACTTCTCCGTAGACGAGAGGAGCGGCGCCCTCGACTCGTAGCATCCTCGTGGTTGCCCCGACCTCTATCAGCATCTTCTCGACGAGCGAGGCGCACTCTTCGACTCCTTCGTGGCGCGCCGAGACGCTCGGCTGGGAGGCAAGCCGAATCACATCTTGGGCGAACCTTCCCATGTTAGCTTTCACGTACTGCTGGAACCGGGCGTCCATGTCGACCGCCTCTCACTCGGGGACTCCAGGGACTAGAGATAAACGTGACTGGCCAAAGGGGTCGTTCGTCACGGAGCCGACCTTGTCCTCAGGGGCGCGCAGCCCATGGAGAAGAGGCATGGAGCCGCTACTTTGGGCTCCTCCGGAGCGATTTCCAACAGTGAGAATCGCCCCCTCGCTTAAAGGGCTGCCCCAGGCCCTCGGCGCTCGGGTGAAAGGGGGACGGCCCGCTCAGGAACCCAGGGAGGAGATCAGCGCGTGGTCACGGTCTCAGGCGCGTCCCCGACCGCTCCGGCTGCGGGAGAGTCGGAAGCTCAAATAACAGACGCGGGCCGGCGTACAGGTGTGGCCAAGGACCTCTCAAAGGACGAACACTCCAGAAAGGCGCTGAGCTACTCGAAGTTCTATGGCGGGAAGGTCGGGACCACTCCGAAGGTCCCCGTCAGGTCACTGGACGACTTCTCGATCTGGTACACCCCCGGCGTCGCCGCGGTTTCTCTGGCGGTCCAGGCCGATCCCGAGAGTTCCTTCGACTACACGGGGAGGTGGAACACGATCGCCGTGGTGTCGGACGGGAGCCGGGTGCTGGGGCTAGGGAATGTAGGCCCGGAGAGCTCGCTCCCAGTTATGGAAGGGAAGGCGCTAATCTACAACTATCTCGGCGGGGTGAACGCTTTCGCACTCCCAGTCCGAGTCAAGGACGAGGAACACCTGATAGACGTGGTGAAGGCTCTCGAGCCATCGCTCGGTGGCGTGAACCTGGAGGACATCGAGTCGCCGAAGTGCTTCGAGGTATTGGACAGGCTGCGCGCCGAGATGCGGATCCCCGTCTGGCACGACGACCAGCAGGGCACGGCCGGCGTCTCGCTCGCCGGGCTCTACAACGCCCTCGAGCTCACAGGACGCAGGATCGAGGATTCGAAGATCGTGCTCTTCGGATCGGGCGCCGCAAACGTCGCCGCTGCGAGGCTGTTCATGGAGGCCGGGGCAGACGCGAAAGAGATCCTCGTGGTGGACAGGAAGGGGATTCTCCATCCCGAGCGCGACGACATCGACCAGCTCTCCGTGAAGAACAAGTGGAAGTACGAGCTCGCACTGACGACCAACGGGGACAAGGTTACCGGCGGCTTGTCGGAGGCGCTAAAGGGGGCGGACGTTCTGATAGCGGCCGCGGGAGTCGGGCCCGACCTGGTCAAGAAGGAGCAGGTCGCGAGCATGAACAGGCGCGCCATCGTGTTCCTTATGGCAAACCCGATTCCGGAGATGTGGCCCGATGATGCCATCGCAGCAGGGGCCGAAGTCGTAGCCACTGGAAGGTCGGACTACCCCAACCAGGTGAACAACAGCCTTCTCTTTCCGGCGATATTCCGCGGGGCGCTCGACGCCAGGTCGAGGACGATAACGGACACGATGGTGATAGCGGCCGCCAAGGAGCTCGCGCGCCACGTGAGAGACAAGGGGCTGACTAGGAACCACATCCTCCCTACCATGACCGAGTGGGAAGTGTATCCGCAAGTCGCCGCTGCGGTGGCCGACGCGGCGGTGCGCGAGGGTCACGCGAGGAGGGAGCTGACCAGGGACGAGTTTCTGAAGACAGCGATGGAGATGATACAGCGCTCCAGGATGACGATGGACGCGTTGACGAGGAGCGGCGTCATCGCCGAACCGCCGGAGCAAGGATAAAATGACCGCCGCTCGCACGCGTAGCATGGACCGTGTCAGCATCAGGCGCGCGGCGAAGGAGGACGTGGCGGCCGTCGCTGACCTCGTCGTCCGGCTGAAGCGGCTCAACAATGAGTTCGACCCGCTGTTCAACGTCGTCAACGATGCCAGAGAAAGAGCGGAGAGGTACGTCTCTGACAGCCTAGGGGCCAAGAGCGCACTGCTGATCGTCGCTACGCAAGGGGAGAAGGTCATCGCGTTCCTGCGAGGAGAGATCAGGGAGAGGCTGTTCTACGATCCCCACATGGAAGGGCACATCACGGACATGTATGTTCTGCCGGAGTTCAGACGCAAGCAACTAGGGCACGATATTCTCCAGCAGGGGTCAGACGCGCTGATCAAGATGGGCGCCGAAATAATCGTCTGCGAGCTCCCTACGCGCAACGATATAGGGTTCCAGTTCTATTCCAAGCGCGGGTTCAGAAGGTTCGCCGAGACGTTCGCCCACGTTCCGGGCTAGCGTCGCTCCTCTGCCGCCGGCTCAGTAGTCCAGCATCGTGCCGAGTTTGGGGCAGCGGCATGCTCCCATGCGCATCCCGCACCTGTAGCACACATGGCTCCCTCCGACGCACGCCTTCTGGTGCGCATGCGTCTTGATGCAGTACGTCTCGTCTTGGAAGGCCCTTACACGCAATCCGTGAAACCCGGCGCAGACTCGCTATATAATCTTAGGCCATAACCGAACTTCCATTTCGGCATCCGTCTAACTTAGGTCTTCCTGACTCCCTGTGCTCGCAGCATGCCGTCTCCGTTGACTTCCATAAGCGTCTCGAACGACCGTGGGTCCTCGACCGTGACCCCTCCACTCACGTTCCACTCCCTGAACGCAGCGCCGCTGGCCATTTCTGCCCTGATCTCGTGGGTTGACGTGTGGGCGAACGTCCTCGTCCTACCGGTGAAGTCTTTCCCGTCGACGAGCACCTTTACGAGCTTGCTGGGGCTCTCGAACCTCACGGTCCTGGTGTATCTCGTGTACAGTCGCGCCATCACGAAGCCGAAGACCCCCGTCCAGACCATGAAGAAGAGGGCTAGCAACGCCGTGGCTTCCCCCCCAATCGTCACGCCGTAGAGGTCCCCAAGCACCAGTCCGAGCGCGACCATCGCCGCCACGACCATCCCCTTCCCGAGCGGCGTCTTCCCCGGAAACGTCTCGTAGGACCAGCCGAAGAGCCCCGCGAAGAAGAGGGTCACGAAGAAGCCGATGAATGCGATGTAGGGGAGGTAGACCGTGACGACCGAGCTGAAGCACGCCTCCGTGCTCGTCATATTCAGGCTGGGGCAGATGGTGGGGTTGTTCTCGGTAATCAGTGTGATCGCCTCGCTCTTGAAGGCGTAGAGCAGGGCGGCGTTGAAGGCCGCTATGCCGCCGATGTAGAGGACCCCTCCGAGCGTCCCGGCCTTGACCCCTGCGAAGAACGACCCCGTCCGCGCCACCCTTAGGACTTGAGAGCCTGAAGGACCTCGGCTTCGTGCCCGTCCACCCGTACCTTCCGAAACACCTTCGCTATTCGCCCGGCCTTGTCTATGACGAAGGTTGACCGCTCGGTCCCCCAGTAGGTCTTCCCGTAGTTGTTCTTCAGCTTCCATGTCCCATAGAGTTCGTGGACCTTTAGGCCCTCGTCGCTCAAGAGGTCGAAGTTCAGTCCGTACTTTCCGACGAACCTTCGATGCGAATCGATGGAGTCCTTGCTGACCCCTAGAACCACGGCGTCGGCACCGGCGAACTTCGGCATGCCGTCCCTAAAGGAACATGCCTCGGCTGTGCACCCTGGCGTGTCGTCTGCGGGGTAGAAGTACAGCACCACGTTCCTCCCTCGCAGCGAACTGAGCCTGACGGACTTCCCCGAGGTCGAGGGGAGCTCGAAGTCTGGCGCACTGTCTCCCTCTTCGAGCATCTTGTCGTCCGCGCCCATAGGCCGGCTTCAGAAGCTCTAAGTGAAAAAGCTACTGGATTGAATCCTCCGGCCTGCCCGTGTCTCTGCGGCGGTGCCCTCCTCTCCCGCCGGCCGTTGCGACGCGCCTTAACGTCACGAGGACTGAAGACGGCCGCGGTCTACCACACCCCTGCCGGAAACTGTAAGCTTCGCATTGCGGACCACGCCCAGTAGCCCGAAGCCCCCCAGGGTCACCGCCCCTGCGACCATCCTGTCCTGACCGTATAGGTATCCCATCTTCTGGTTCAAACCGACGTTCATCAGCGTCATTCGCCTCCTCTCCTGAGGCGTCCCGCGCACAAGCTCTTCGAGCTTCTTCCTGCTCGCCACGCTGCTCCACTTGGCCAATACCCCATCCCTGAACTCAAGCGTCGCGTCCTCTACGAGACCCAGCCTCGTCATCGTTCTGCCGATCTCGACGCTCCCTGACGCAGAGGACGGCTCAATCTCTGCCGTCACGAAACCTGGAGGGACATAGGCCATGTTCTCACCGGCGTCCACGTCCGCCCTGCTCACGACCCCGTTCTCAACCGACGGTTCGCCCTTCAGCGTGAAACTGAGGTCCGACTCTCCGGCCTCCAGTGATGCATGCGCTCCTTCCCTGAGGTGGCCGGCTACGCTTTCTCCTGATCTCGATATCGCCGTATAGTCGACCAAGGCGGCTCTCAGCTGCTTCTCGACGACCTCCCCGACGGTTCGCCCCAGTTCCCTCGCCATGTCTTCGCCGACGTAGCCGAATGTGAGCCTCGCTCCCCTGATCCTCGCCTTGTTCGCGGCCTGATACCACGACTCGTTGTACCGAAGCGACTCGGAGACGAGTTTGGGCTGAACTTTTCTCTGATACGCGCCAAGGAGTGGTCCGGGGACGAACACATAAGCGTCCGTCCGTTCGAGCAGGCCGAGCTCGTTCCGCCCCATCGCTCCTATCACCTCCTTTGGGGACTTCGACAGAGAGTCGATGTATGCCGACTCGTCCTCGATGACCGTGAGAGCAGTGCACCCCATCGACCTCGCCTCCGAGACGACCGACCTCGCGAAGTCAAGCCCATTGTTCCACACCTCGACCGTCACGGCCTCCCCCTTCTTCACCGCCAATGTCTCAGTCAGCACCTTCTTAGCGACCTTGTCGTTTAACGTGGCGCTTGGGGCCATGGCCGTGGCGCCGCCCCTGCCCTTCTTAAAGTGCGACCGCTCATCCGCCAGGCGCATCAGTACACATGCGCGTCGACCCGCCCGCCCGCAATCCTTCTGAGGAGTTCCTCAAGTCGCGGAAGTGACGTGAAGTCCTTGGCCAGCAGCAGCCTCCCCCCGTCTGGTATCTTGTTGCGCCTCCTTTCGTAGATCATGACCGTGTAGCTCTCCTGGAATCTAGTCACGAACGCGAAACAAGGGGACCCGCCGTATTCCCCTGCGAGCCTGACCCCCGAGTCGGAGTCGAGGCGGGCGAACTCGGCGCGGAGAGCGGCGAAGGACTTCACCTGCTTCTCGTAGAACTCCGCCATCGACTCCCCTCTGTCGTCTCCTCTCAAAAAGTCTAATACCTTACGCCCGCTCGCGAAGGAACGTCTCTTGCAGGACGGGCTTCGCGTCTTCAACACGCTCTCCAGGAGGAAGGAGCGCTTCAAGCCACTTCTCGGCGGGGAGGTGAGGATGTTCGTATGCGGTCCGACGGTGCAGGGCGCCATGCACCTCGGGCACGCTCGTACCTACGTCTTCTACGACGTGCTGGCCAGGTATCTGAAGTCCCTTGGATACCGCGTCAAGTACGTCCTCAACATAACTGACATCGACGAGACGATAACAGAGGCCGCTCGCCTCGACGCGAGGTCCCCGATGTCGTTCGCGGAGGAGCATGCGAGGCTCTTCATGGAAGACATGCGGCGACTGAAGGCCGACTCTGCCTGCGAGATTGTCCCCGTCTCGGCGTACGTCGATACAATGATCGACCAGGTCTCCCTCCTACTGGAGAAGGGACACGCCTACGTGGAGGGGCCGTGGGTCTACTTCGACGTTTCAAGCTTCCCCCGCTTCGGCAGGCTGTCCCACCTGAGCCCTGACGAGCTCTCGCTCAGGCCGCTAGAACTCTCTTTGAGGAAGAGAAACCTAGCGGACTTCGCCCTGTGGCGCCCAGAGGCACTCGTCGAAGGGAAGTGGCAGAGTCCGTGGGGGATCGGGGCGCCAGGATGGCACATTCAGGACGTCGCCGTGACGTCCAAACTCCTCGGCCCGCAGTACGACATCCACGGCGGCGCATACGAGCTCATCTATCCGCATCACGAGGCGGAGATCGCGGAGGCCGAGTCGCTCACTGGGCGGAGTCCTCTCGTGCGCTACTGGATTCACACACGGCTCCTCAACATGAAGGGGGAGAAGATGTCGAAGTCGAGAGGGAACGTCCTCACAGTCGGCAGCGCCTTGGAGGATTACACCTCGGACCAGATCAGGGTGTATCTCCTCGGCGTCCACTACAGGAAGGACATGGACCTGAGCGGACTACGTGAAGGAGCAGCCCGCCACTCGCGTATGAAGACCCTCGCCGAGAGGGCGCGTCGAAAGTGCGGCATCGCCGAAGGCGGGGGCGATGGGGCTACGATGGACCTCTTCCGCGCGGCGATGGACGACGACCTGAACACTCCTCTCGCTCTCGGCCTGCTGGAGAAACGCCTCTCTTCGGCGGCCGCGGCCGGCAACCAAGAGAAGGGGCGGCGAACGCTCGCGACAGTCAGAGAGGCTAGCGGGATTCTCGGGGTAGACTTGGGACTTGAGCCATAGGGCCTTCGAGCTCAATGAGGCGCGATGGTGGTCCCTTTGGGCGGATGTAAGATGGACGGGGGCCAGTTCCTACGTCGTGACCTCGAAGGCATTCGGCGAGTACTTCTTCAACAGGGGAGCGCTCGTCGACTGCGCTGGCGGCCGGGCCGAGGCGACCGCGGCCGAGGCGGCACTTGCGGCCGCGGGGAAAGACACGTACCTGACAGTCCCGGAGGCGTGCGCCTCGGTTGCAGCCGCGCTCGAGAGGAGGGGGTACGTCGTGTTCGACAGGATGACGGTCATGCGTTCGGACCGGCTCGCCTTCCGGGTTGCCGACGGACTGGAGCTCGTCGCAGGGGAGATGGTCGAGCCTGTCGAGTGGGCGAATGCGTACTCACTTTCGTTCTACGGGGACGCTAGCGCTGCCGGGAGGGTCGAGCGCATCATTTCTCTCGCGCGAGGGGACCCCGCCGTGACGCTGCTGGTCGGAGTGAGAGGACGTGCGAGCGCGGGGGTGCTGGCCGCCTACCGGACCCCTGGCCTGTTAGGTGTCTACTGCGTCGGGACGGTCCAGGGCTTTCGGGGGGCCGGGGTCGCCGGCGCGCTTCTCACCCGCGCGGGGGCCATCGCGTCTTCTGAGGGGCGCACGCTGTTCCTTCAGACGATACTGTCGGACGGAGTCAACGGTTTCTATGCGAGGGGCGGGTTCAGGCCCTCCTACACCAAGCTCCTGATGAAGGGGCCGCCAGCGGCGGGCTCAACTGGAGCGGGGATCTGAAGTGGAACTCACCGTAGGGATCAACAGGAAGTCGCCTTTGGGCGCTAAGCCGTTCAAAGAGGTGTTCGTGGGGTTCGAGAGGGTGGAGGCCGTGCGGTCCATATTCGGGAACGACACTGACAGCATCCTCTCAGCGCTGCTGGTAGAGGTCGAGAACGGTCGCGGGTACATGAGGATCAACGACGAGGTGGGTTCCGTGATGGTGAGCGCAAAGTACCTCAAGGAAGGCTCCGACATCTACCTCTACCTCGACGTGGTCCATGAGCTCGTGCACGTCCGGCAGCGTTCCGAAGGCAAGGAGCTCTGGGACAGGAAATACGCGTACGTAGACAGGCCAACGGAAATCGAGGCGTACAACCTAGTCGTCGGGGAGGCGAGGCGGCTCGGGCTCAAGGACGAGGAGCTGGTCGAGTATCTGAGGGTGGAGTGGGTCACGGAAGAAGAATTCACGCGCATGCTCAAGACGCTGGGGGTGCGGGGTGCCGACCCCAGACCCGGGCGCAAGCGACAGACAGAGTAGCCGCTCGGAGAGCGGACCGGAGGGGAGACGGAGCCCGGCAAGAGCCAGGAGCGAGGGGCGCGTGACAGTCACAAACGACGCGGCAGTCGGGCGCGGCGATCCGCTTCCGGAGGCAGACGGACTCTGCCCCCCGACGGCGTCTGCGCGGCCTCCGCGAGGTGGTCGTCAAGTTGAGGGGTGGAGCGGCTCCCGCCTCCCCGCTCGCCGGCTTCTTGCGTCGTTCTGATGCGCCAGTTCAAGGGGCGACGAAGCGAGCCGCGCCGGTACGACCCCCGGGGGTTATCGGAGGCATTCGTTTTATATATAGGGACGTAGCGAAGGGACTTGAGAATTCCTCGGATTCTCGGTTGAAGTAGCATGATGTCAAAAGACACAAACTTTTCGCGACTCCTGAAGCAGGAGAGGAGCTCCGACAGGTGCCCAAGGTGCGGGAAGAGCCGGATGGTCATCGACGGGACCGGCTCCGAGCTGTACTGCAGCGACTGCGGCCTGGTCGTGAAGGAGAAGATAATGGACACAGGCCCCGAGTGGAGGTCATTCTCAGGCGACGAGAAGGGCGACAGAAGCAGGAGCGGCTCGCCCACGTCCATCGCGATACACGACATGGGGCTGGCGACCATGATAGGCGGTGCCAACAAGGACGCGTCGGGCAGGTCGCTGTCCGGTTCGATGAAGTCCACGGTCGAAAGACTGAGGACTTGGGACAGGCGGAGCCAGGCGCACGAGTCGGCGGACAGGAACCTGCGTCAGGCCTTCGGGGAGCTGAGAAGGTTCTCAGACAAGCTCACCGTCTCCGAGGCCGTCACGGAGAAGGCGGCTTACTTCTATCGGAAGGCCCTCGAGCGGAACCTAGTTCGAGGGAGGTCGATCACAGCCATCATCGCAGCCTCCCTGTATGCCGCATGCAGGGACGCGCAGGTGCCCAGGACGCTCAAGGACGTGGCCGCCGTCAGCAACGTGAAGAAGAAGGACCTCGCCAGGTCCTACAGGCTCCTCCACAAGGAGATGGACTTCCGCATGCCCGTGACCGACGCAGGGAGGTGCGTCTCGATGATAGCGTCCAGGGCGAAGATGCCAGAGTCGACCCAGCGCAGAGCGCGGGAGATACTTCTCCGCGCAAGACAGGTGGGAATATCCGCAGGCAAGGACCCCATGGGACTCGCGGCGTCCGCTCTCTACGTCGCGTGCACCCTGGAGGGGACCGAGAAGACGCAGAAGGACGTCGCGGAAGCAGCGGGAGTCACCGAGGTAACGATCAGGAACAGGTACAAGGGCCTCAGAGAAGGCCTAGGGATCTAAGACCGCGCTGGAGTCCAGGCCGCCCTCTCCGGTAGCCAGCCTCAGTCCGAATTCGAGAACGCTTAAGGAGGATTCTGCGATGCTCCGCATCCGTGTCTTTCGACATCCACGTCCACCCATGGACCCGGTCCTTCATGAAGAGGAACGGCCCAATCATGAAGGCGTGCGGCTTCTTCAAGCTCGGCGTTGAGACGCTCCCCACTTCGACCGCGCAGCTCATCGAGGAGATGGACGAGTGCGGGGTAGCGAAGGCGGTGATATTGGGGCAGGATACGCACGCCACCCCAAACCCGAAGTTCAGCAACTACACGCTGAAGAACGACGATGTCGCGTCCATCGCGGGCGCGTCGCACGACAGGCTCATCGCCTTCGCGGGGATTGACCCGAACGCTGGCCCGGACGCCCTGAGGGAGCTCCGGCGGGCGGTGAAGGAACTCGGGTGCAGAGGCTTGAAGATTCACAGCAGCGCGAACTCCGTTTATCCGAACGACGAGCGAAAGATGGGGAGGATCTACGAGTTCTGCCAGGAACGGGGGGTTCCCATTCTCTTTCACACGGGGACGACGGGGCTCGGCGACTGCGACGTGAAGTACAGCAAGCCTGAGTTCCTGGACGAGGTGTGCCAGCGCTACCCGGACCTGAAGGTCGTGATGGCCCACTTCGGCTGGCCTTGGGCAGATGTGACTCTGGCGGTGGCTTTGCGGAACCCGAACGTCTTCATCGATGTCTCCGGCTGGAGGCCGAGGTACCTCCCCCCGGGGATAATCCCATACCTCAACGGCATCCTGCAGGAGAGGTTCCTCTTCGGGACAGACTATCCGATGCTCCGTCAGACCGAGTGGATGGCGGACTTCGACCGTTCACTCAGGCCCAAGCTCAAGGCGGCCGTGGTCGAGAGACTTCTAAGGAGGAACGCAGAGCGGCTCCTGTCGGACTAGGGCTGTATGAGCTGCATCTTGACGGCCTTGCGCCCCGGATAGCCTTCTTGCAGCTCGTGCCAGTAGGCGACCTCCGGCTCTCCGTACATCCAGCATAGGAGTACCTCTCTGCCGAAGCGCTCGGCGGGGAAATCGACTAGCCCGTGCGCCAGGTCTTTCACCTTGACCCCCATGTCCTCAATCTCTTCGACTCGCCACCCCATGTTCTCGCGGAGTGCGTCGAGCTGCGCCGCCTTCTCGGCAAGCTCGGACGGCCCGAAGCCCAGAAGTATGTAGCGGTCGAGTTCCGTCTTCAGGGCATCCGCGACCTTCCTCTTGTCGGTGAGCTCTTTCAGCTTCGGCTTGATGTCGGGGAGGAGCCTTGACGCCTCCTGTGGGGTGAACAGGTGTCTCTGTTTGAAATCGAACGACGTCTCTCAGTTCGCCTCTGTCTTCTCGCACGGGGCCCATAAATTACTCCCGACTGGAAAAGATGCGACCCATCGTCTAATATTGTTTATAATTCTCGAATAAATCCGGAAGTCCGTGTACACACGAAGAGGCGACAGGGGCGAGACCTCTCTTTACGGGCCTAGGCGGGTCGCCAAGGACTCCCCGCGGGTCGAAGCCTATGGCTCGATAGATGAGCTGAACAGTCTGATTGGCGTCGCCATCTCCGTCTCGAAGGACGGGGCGACGACTGCTTCACTCAGACGCGTCCAAGAGCTTCTCTTCAAGGCGGGCGCTGACTGCGCCACGGAACTCGACTCAAGCCAGACGGTGCCCCGCATAACCACTGACGACACCCTCAGGCTTGAAGAGATGACGGACGAACTGGGGAGGCACCTCCCGTCGCTCGGCAATTTCATTCTCCCGGGAGGGTCTCCTCTCGGCGCGTACCTGCAGCTCAGCAGGGCGGTCTGCAGGAGGGCAGAGAGGAGGCTCGTGACCGCCTCGAAGCGCGAGAGGGTCAACCCGGAACTCCTCCCATTCTTCAATCGCCTGTCTTCGTTGCTCTTCAACCTCTCAAGGGCGGCGAACAAGAGGGCCAGGAAGGAAGAGACCGTGTGGCGCGGCTAGTCCAGGTTCACCGACACGTTCTTCGTCCTGACATAGGATCTCACCGCCTCGGCTCCCTGCTCCGAGCTGTTCCCGCTCTTGTTGAATCCACCGAACGGGGTTTGCGGGAACGTGACGGGTTCCTCGTTGATACATATGATGCCTGACTCGAGCTGCGACGCCACCCTGTGTGCCCTACCGAGGTCGCGCGTCCATACCCCGGCCCAGAGTCCGTACTCGGAGTCGTTCGCCTTGGCTACGGCGTCGGCCCGCGACTCGAATTCAGTCACCGTGAGGACCGGGCCGAAGATCTCCTCGCGCGCCACCTTCATCTCGTTCCCCACCCCTCCCAGCACTGTGGGGCTGTAGTAGTAGCCGTCCTTCAATCTCTCGTCTTCGGGGGACGAACCCCCTGACAACACGACTGCGCCCTCCTCTACCCCCTGCTCAACGTACCCGGCCACCTTCGCTTTCTGCGACTCGGCCACAAGAGGCCCCATCGTCGTCTCTGGGTCCATGCCGTTCCCCAGCCGCATCGACCTCGCGCCCTGCACGACCGCGCCGACAAGCGCATCCTTCACTCCCGCTTCCACGAGCAGCCTGGACCCTGCCCAGCACATCTGCCCCGCGTTCGTGAAGATCCCGTTGAGCACGCCCTTCGCCGCCTTTTCGAGGTCGGCGTCCGCGAATACGATCGTAGGGTTCTTTCCCCCGAGCTCGAGCGAGAGCCTGGTCAGGTTGGCGGCCGCACCTTCCATCACGCTGATGCCCGTTTCCACCGACCCGGTGAGCGCGATGTGTTTGATGATAGGGTCCTGCGCCAGCGCCACGCCTACTTCTTCGCCTCCCCCTGTGATCACGTTCAGTATGCCGTCAGGTAGCCCTGCTTCCTTGCAGAGCTCTGCGAGCTTCAGCAGCGTCAGGGGAGTGAACGAGGCGGGCTTCGCGACCACAGAGTTGCCCGCGGCGAGCGCGGGGGCAATGCTCCGGGCGGCCATGACGAGAGGATAGTTCCAAGGAACGACGTGCGCCGTCACGCCGAGAGGTTCCCTCAGCGTGTAGTTCAGTCGGCTCCCGGGGACCGGAATCGACGAGCCCTCTATCTTGTCCGCGAGCCCCGCGAAGTATTCGAAGTGCCTCGCGGCCATCGCAACGTCTCCCTTCGCCTGTCCTAGCGGCTTGCCGTTGTTGGAGGTCTCAAGCTTCGCGAAGTCCGTCAGTCTCTCCCTCAGACTCTGGGCTATCTTGTAGAGAATCCTCCCCCTCTTGCTGGGGTCGATCCACCTCCAAGCAGGATCTTCGAAAGCCTTCCTCGCCGCGTCGACGGCGGCCCTTACGTCTTCACGGTCTCCTTTGGGGACGTGAGCGAGGACCTTCCCCACCGCGGGATTGAAGACCGGGTAGCTCCTCCCGGAATGAGACTTCACCCATTCCCCGCCGACGAACATTTCGTACGCGGGGACCGACTCTGCCTGCAAACTGAGCTCGTTTGAATTACACGAGGGAGATAACTGTTACCTTACAAGCTCGAACGCCGTCGAGACGCCCTGCCCGACGCCCACGCACATGGTGGCGAGCCCGTACCTTGTCCCCGTCCTCTTCATCTCGTGCACGAGGGTCGTGGCTAGGCGCGCGCCGCTGCATCCGAGGGGATGGCCCAGGGCGATCGCCCCGCCGTTCGGGTTCATCCGTTTCGTCTCGAAGGCGGGCATCTCCCTGACACACGCTAGCACCTGAGCGGCGAAGGCCTCGTTCATCTCGACTATGCCGAACTCGTCAAGGCTCATCCCAAGCCTCGCCAGCAGCCTCCTCGTTGCGTGCACGGGCCCTATCCCCATGTAGCTTGGGTGGACCCCGACCGTTGCGGACCCGAGGACTCTGGCAATGGGCGATACCGCTAGCTCTTCTGCCTTTGCTCCATCCATGACGAGAATGGCAGCAGCGCCGTCGTTGATGCCCGACGAGTTCCCAGCAGTGACCGTGCCTCCTCTCTTGAAGGAGGGTTGCAACATCGCGAGCTTCTCGAGAGACGTGTCATGCCTCGGCCCTTCGTCCGTGTCCACGCCCTCAGGCGCGTCGCGCGTGGTGACCGGGACAATCTCATCCTTGAACTTGCCCGACTTCGCCGCCTCCACCGCCTTCATATGACTCGAAAGCGCAAACGCATCCTGGTCCGCCCTGTCGACTCCGTACTTCTCGGCGAGGTTCTCCGCTGTCTCCCCCATGGAGAGGGGCGGATACTCTGGCGGGAAGGCGGGGTTCACGAACCTCCACCCGAGCGTCGAGTCCACCAGATTCATCTCCCCGCGCCTGAACGCCGCTTCTGGCTTGAGCATTACGAGGGGCGCCCTCGTCATGCTCTCCACCCCCCCTGCGATGAGTACCTTACCCTCCCCTGACCATACGACCCTCGCGGCGGAATTCAGCGCTTCGAGCCCTGACGCACAGAGGCGGTTTACGGTGGCGGCAGGGACGGTGTAAGGTATCCCTGCTAGTAGCGTCGCCATCCTGGCGACGTTCCTGTTGTCCTCCCCCGCCTGGTTCGAGCAACCAAAGTAGACGTCATCCAGCGTCGCGGGGTCGAGCTTCGTTCTAGCAAGGAGACTCCGCATGACGAGCGCGCCAAGGTCGTCTGCCCTCACCGACCGCAGGATTCCGCCATACTTGCCTACAGGGGTCCTGACAGCGTCAACGACGACCGCGTCGTAGTCCATGGTCCTCACCGCTTGTGGGCGGCTTTTCACTCTTACTGACCCTCGGCCAGTTGCCTCTCCCTGCGCGAGCGAGGCCGTCTCCTACTGTCCCGTGAAGCGGGCTTCGCGCTTCTCGAAGAACGCCTTCACGCCCTCCACGTGATCGGCGGTCCTCCCCGCCACGTCCTGCAGGTACGCCTCGTACTCCAGAGCGGAGTCCATGTCTACTACTATCGCTCTGTTGAGGGCCCTCTTGGTGAGGCCGAGCGCCCGCGTCGGGCCTTTCGCCAGCCGCTCAGCGATCTTGGCCACTTCGTCGCTCAGTTTGTCGGCAGGGAACACCCAGTTGACAAGGCCCAGGTTCAGGGCCATGGTGGAGTCAATCGGCTCTCCCAGGAGTCCTACCTCCATCGCCTTGGCCAGGCCCAGGATCCTCGTCAGCCAGAAACTCGTCCCGGAGTCCGGCGCGAGCCCGACCTTGATGAACGCCTCGTGGAACGTCGCCTTGTCTGAGGCCGCCCTCAGGTCGCAGGCGAGCGCCAGACCCAAGCCCGCACCCGCCGTGACCCCATTTATCGAGGCGACGACAGGCTTCTCCATTCTCCTGATGCGCTGTACGATTGGATTGTATTTGCGCTTCAGGACCTCGCCCAGCAGCGCGGGCTTTCCGCCCTCGTACGTTGCCCTGTTCGAGTTTAGGTCCTCCCCGACCGAGAAGGCGCGCCCCTCGCCCGTCAGTACGACGCTCCTGACCTCAGCGCTTCTCTCTGCCTCCTTGAGCGCATCCATAAGGTCGTTCCCCATCTGCTCGTCGAAGGCGTTGAGCTTCTCGGGCCTGTTCAGCGTCAGCCACAGGACGCCGCTCCTCAGCTCGGTCTTGACCGTCTTGAGTTCCATCTACTTCCCCTTGAACTGGGGGCTCCTCTTCTCCATGAAGGCCGCCATCCCCTCCGACTTGTCCTCGGATGCGAACAGAAGATAGAACAGTTCCCGCTCGAAGTCGATGCCGTCCGACAGGCCCATCTCGAACGCCTTGTTCACCGCCATCTTCGCTAGGCGGACCGCCACTGGGGACCTCGACGCGACCTCTGACGCCACCTTCCTCGCTTCTGTCAGGTAGGCCTCCTTCGGCACGACCCTGCTCACGAGGCCTAGGGCCTTTGCCTCCTCGGCTCCTATCCGCTTCCCCGTTAGTATCATCTCCATCGCCTTGTACTTCCCCACTGCGCGCGTGAGCCTCTGCGTTCCGCCGCCACCCGGCATGACACCGATGTCTATCTCGGGCTGCCCTAGCTGCGTCGTCTCGGACGCGACGAGAATGTCGCAGCTCATCGCGAGCTCCAGCCCGCCCCCCAGCACGAAACCGCTCAGCGCTCCCACTATCGGCTTCGGGAACCTCCCCACTCTGTCCCAGAGAGGGAAGAAGTGTCCCGTCATCGCCATCTGCACGGCCGTCATCCCCGCCATTTCCTTGATGTCGGCGCCGGCTGAGAACGCCCTCTCGCTCCCTGTGATGATGACGCACCTCAAGGAAGCGTCTCTCTCGAACTCGTCGAGGGCGGAGATCAGCTCCTTCACCATCTGCTCGTTCAGGGCGTTCAGTGCCCCTGGCCTGTTCAGCGTAATGGTCCCCACCGGTCCGTCTTTGGACATGGCTATCGTCTCGTAGTCCATGCGGCCGCGCTTTTTCGCGGAGTGTAAAAAGGCTGTCCTGTCTGATCGCTTTACCTCGCCCTTCGGTTCTCACCTGCGGGCGACCGGCCGGCCGCGGTGCACCGCCTAGTCGCTTTCACCGGCGAGCACCTTGCCGTGGATGAGAGAGCGCTCGTCCACGATGTATCCCGCCTGCCTGAAGAAGCTGAGCGACCTCTCGTTCGTCCTGTAGACTATCGCGTTCACTTTGAGGACTCCCTTCGCCTTCATCCTCGCTTCAGCCTCCCTGACGAGGGCGCTCGCCACTCCCCTCCGCTGGTGACCCGGGAGGACCCCGAGGTGGTAGAGCCAGCCCCTCCTGCCATCCCACGCGCCCATGACGGTCCCCACGATCTTCCCGCCCTCCTCGGCGACGAGGAAGAGGTCGGGGTCACGGGAGATCTTCGACCTGACCTCTCTCTTCGAGTCTCCGGGGCGGATTTCCAGCCCCGATTCCTCCCAGAGCGCCCTGACCTCGTCGTAGTCCTCAATGGCGAACTGTCGAAGGTTCATGGCCTCGCTTGCGCCGACACCAGGGAGTTATAAAACGGAAGAAGGCAAGGAGGGGATTGTGAGCGGATGGCACCAGGCCAAACTGAGGGTGAGGTTCGAAGAGACCGACAAGATGGGCGTGGTGTACTACGCGAAGTTCTTCGTGTGGATGGAGGTCGGGAGGGTGAGCCTCCTCCGCGACCTGGGGCTTTCGCCGGCGAAGTGGGGCGAGCTCGGCCTCCACATCCCCGTCGTCCAGGCACACGCAGACTACACTGCGCCGGCGCGGTTTGACGACGAGATCCTCGTGAAGACGAGGGTCGCAAGAGTCGGGACCAGGAGCATCCGGTTCGAGAATGAGATCTTCAGGCTACCTGAGTCGATGCTGCTCTGCCGGGGCCACACCGTACATGCGTTCGTCGCCGACCGAGGAAGGTCAACCCCCTTTCCCCCGGACCTCCGCGCGAAGCTCGAGGAGTAACTCTTACTTGCCGGCCTTGGTCGACGACGGTGAGTCCCAGTCGTAGAACCCCTTCCCACTCTTTCGTCCGAGGCGGCCCGCCCTCACCATCTCCCTTAGCAGAGGGGACGGCCTGTACTTCGAGTCCTGCAGCTCCTGCATGAACACCTGCGTGATGTTGAACGTAGTGTCCAGCCCGACGTAGTCGAGGAGTTGCAGGGGTCCCATCGGCCAGTTGAGCCCGAGCTTGACTGCCTTGTCGACGTCCTCTGGGTCGGCGACCCCTTCCTGCACGAGGAAGACCGCTTCGTTTAGCGCCGGGACCAGAATTCTGTTGACTATGAACCCCGGCGCATCCTTCTTGCACAGGACGGTCTCCTTCCCCATCCTTGCGGAGACCTCCCGGACCAGGCTCACCGTGTCCGCCGATGTCTTGTTCCCCTTGATGATCTCCACCAGATTCATCAGCTGAGGCGGGTTGAAGAAGTGCATTCCGCAGACCAGTTCAGGCCGGTCGGTGGCCGAAGCCAGAAGCGTGATGCTTATCGACGACGTATTGGAGGCGATCACCGCTCCCTTGTCGGCGATTCCGGAGACGCGTCTGTAGAGGTCGAGCTTCAGTTTCGGGTCCTCCGTGGCAGCCTCGATGACGAGCTGGCTCCCCTCCAAAGCCTCCTCCAGCCCCGTCGTGGGGTGGATTCGGGCGGCCACCTCGAGGCTCTGCTCCTTCGAAAGCTTCCCTTTCTCTACGAACTTCGCGAGGCTCCCCTGTATCATCTTCATCCCTCTCGCTACCAGGTCGGCGTTGACGTCGAGGAGCGCGACCTCATACTCAGAGGCCTGGGAGGCGACCTGAGCTATCCCGTGACCCATCAGCCCGGCGCCGAGAACCGCTACCTTCTTGACGTTCTGTTCCATGTGGTTGCTACGCTCCGCGCTCGTTTTAACCGTTGGCGGACATCCTCTCGAACAGCACGAGCGACGAGTCGCGCACGAAGCCTCCCTCTCTGAGGACCCGAATCAATCGCGAACCTTGCGGGATGTAGACGAGTCGCCACCCGAGTCTGGTCCCTGTGACACCCACGAGCACATGCCTCACGAGCCTGAGCGCGCCCTCGGCCTCCCCTCCGAGGAAGCACACTTCCTTCCAGGACCAGTCTCCGACCCTCACAACCTTGGCCACGGCGACCGACCCCCCAGCCGTGTACACGGTCCCCTCTCGCACGAGGCTGTCCACCACGGGGCGTGTCAGCCCCTCCGCGGCGAACGCGCTCCAGTAGACGCCTGATCCGAGCCTGAATTCGTCCGATGAGGTCACGAGTTCCATCACCCTGGGGACGTCGCGCGCGGTTGCCTTCGCCACGCCACTCTGGAGACGGAACCTCGCGCCCTTCGGCGTGTACATGCTGACTCTCGAGACCTCCTTGAACTCCATGCGAGCGATCTGACGGTGGGCGGCCCTGTTCCTTGAGCCGCTGGTGAGGCGGAAGAGGCGGATCCCTCGCTGCTTTGCAACGTTTATGGAGTTCTCACCGAGCTTTGTGGCCAACCCCTCCCCTCTGAAGTCAGGGTGGACGCGGGCTCCCTCGAACCAGGCCGACCCGTCACGCATGAACCTGACCCTGTTCATCCCGACGGGGAGTCCGCCGACTTCCACCACGAACATCCGCCCGTGCTCATCCCTAAGCCACGTGTCCCAGACATTCGGAATGTAGTCGTGGCCCCCCCAGACATGCCTGATGAACCGCATGAGAGGGCGCCGGTCTGCAGCCTTCGCGGGCCTCACGACCGCTTCCATGACGGACGTCCGCTCCTCAGCGGTAATAATGGTTGGCTGAGAGTCGGCCTTGCGTCCACAGCTTATCAATGGGTGGGCCGCCCGGTGGCTGGACTCGCCGGGGTGGCAGAGCGGTTATTGCGCGGGCCTTGAGTCACAGCGAGCAAGCCCGTGACCTTCGGGTCGCGTGGGTTCGAATCCTACCCCCGGCGCCCTTCTCATTCGGGCTCGCCCACGTCATCCCGGACGCCGCTGACCGCCGGAGTCGCGTGTGCTCGCCCACAGACTCGTGCGAGTCAGGGGGTGACACTGGTGCGCCTACGGGACGACAACGGTCCCTGACTCTCCGGAGAGTGCCTCGCCCGCTGACTGCAACGATGTCACTACGGCCATGCGCCCTCCAGACTCCACGAATCTGACGGCCGCCGCCATCTTCGGCGCCATGCTACCTGCGCCGAACTCTCCGTCGCTTATGTACCGCTTCACTTTTTGGACGGTCACCCTCTTCAGCAGGCGACGTGTCCGCTTCCCAAACTCCAGATATGCTCCCTCGACGTCGGTGAGTATGACCATCGCTTCGACGCCGAGCGTGGACGCGAGTAGCGCCGACGCCAGGTCCTTGTCTATCACTGCTTCAACACCCCTGTATCCTCCTGACGCCTTGTCCTTCATCACCGGGACTCCTCCCCCTCCCGCGGCGATAACTACCGTGCCTTCTGCGAACAGCCGCCTGATGGTGGGCGCTTCTACTATCTCGACCGGCTCCGGCGACGGTACCACACGCCTGAATCCCTTCTCGCCCTCCCTCCGCATCTGCCAGCCCTTATCCTCCTCAAGCCGCATCGCGTATTCTTCCGCGTAGTACGGGCCGATTGGCTTGACAGGCGTTGAGAGGGCTTCCTCGTCCTCCGAAATCAGTGTCTGGGTTACGACCACGGCGACGCTCTTTCCTACGCCCGCGGCCGCCAGCTCGTTCTCGAGCGACTGCTGTAGCATGTACCCTATCATCCCCTGGCTCTGGGCCCCGCAGACATCAAGAGGCATGGGAGGGAGGATGTCCTTGGCGGCGTCGTACGCGAGGAGGATGTCGCCTACCTGCGGCCCGTTGCCATGAGTTATGACGACGTCGTGGCCAGCCTTCACCATCCTTACCAGTCGCCTGCAGGTCTCATCCAAGGTCCTGAGCTGTTCGCTAGCTGTCCCGGTACC
>JASHOZ010000052.1 GCA_030038395.1 Nitrososphaerales archaeon | reverse complement strand
GAGGAAATCAACGTGAAGTTGACGGTGCCTGAGGGTATTCCCAAGCCGGTTACGCGGGCGGTGCACCAGACGACAGGCTCGGCTGCGCCCTGCCAAGCGGCAAGTCCCGCCGCCGTCGGATTACTGGTTGTAACTTGAGGGTTGGGGGTGCAGGCCAAAGCCATTGCGTCGCCTGCCGAAAGGGTCACAGTAGTGGTGGTGTAGAGTTGGTAGACCTCGAACTCGGTACCATTCCCCTCCTGATAGGTAGTCGGGGTAAGTATGCCAGGTGTGTCATAATAAGGAGGGAGGTAGTAGGTATAGGTTTGTGACTGGCCATTCGTTAGGCTGAGGTTCAGCGACGACAGATATCCCATCTCATCCTCGTAAAAGGGGTAGACGCTCCCTTGAAAAGTGTAGTTGCACGCGTCAAGATTGAAGCCTGTGCTCACGTTGAATTCTAACTCTCCCTCTGACCCATTCACGAGGATAGAGGACGGGGAGGCTGTAACCCAGGTGCATCCAGGTCCTAAGGTTTGGGTGAAGGTGTAGAGGCCTGAACCAGAGCCAGTCGCGTTACCCTGATAGCCACTAGGTGTAACATGCAGGTCAAAGTTGCCGTACCATGAAAAACTGATTTCAAATGAGGCCGACCCGTTACCGCTGAGAAGAACAAGTGACCACACTTGTTCGACGTGCACCGTCCCGCTATAGTCCTGTGCCGCCGTGGTCGCTCTTGCTAGACTTGGAGAAAGTACCGTTGACGACAACAGCAGCAGTATAATGAGTGTGTAAGCCCTCCCTTCCAACTTCCTACTGTTTTGCTTCCTGTTTAATAAAGTACAGACCCTCCACCATGCTTCACCTACCTTCGGGTTGCTCCACTCTCCCACCCACGGCTTCTTCCCCCTGGCAGTGAAACGTAACTCTCGTCGCGGTCGTCCAAGGTCACCGTCGCGGGTCGGCTGCCATCCGTCTAGTCCGTGCGGCCATGTCGACTGCGATGCCGATCTAAGGAGACAGGCGGCGGCTTCAATCGCCGGGTCGTGACCGGCGGAACAGCCGAGGCCAACCCGTCATCACAGCCTTATAATCCGGTCCTTCTCACGTGTAGGCGTCTCTTGCAAGGTAGCGGAAACATCCTGGCAGAATCGACCTCGTTGCCGCGGTGTCGCAAACGGCTTCCGCCCGACCGTCTTTCGCCGCCAGGTGAACGCCAATGAGAGGGCATTAGCTCCGGATGAAAATGTCAAGAGTGTGTGGCGTCCTATCGGTTCTGTTCTTCCTAATAGCCGTCATCACCGTCGTGCTTCCATTCTATTCTGTAGGGACGGCAGTGGCGTCAGTCTTGGAGAGTTACTCGGGAGCTGGGAACAGCTCAGCCTCCTCGTCTCCCTTCTCCGGCTTCGCCACTTGCAGCGAGGGCCCGGGAGACATGCCTGTCAGCTGTGTTCTCACAAACAAAGGCGTCCTCTCGTTGGAAAACATGAAAGTGAGCGCGATAGCCTTCGCGCCGAATGGTACTGAACTCATCTACGCGACGGCTGGCCCTGTAGACGTCCCTGCTGGCGGCACAGGCCTTCTGACAGTCAGCGTTCCGAGCAACACCACATTAGGGAGAGCAATGGGTGCGTTTCTCGCACTTGAAGCTCAGAACCTGGCGTCTTCGTCGTCCGGTTCCGTCACCAACGGGACGGCCTACGCTGGCGAGCTCCAGCAGGCCTTCGACAGCGTCAGGAACCTCACGAGCATAGCCGTCGATGTCAGCTTCAGCGTCAACTTGGGCGGGATTTTCCCCATATCGCTCAGGGTCAACGCCGACGTCCCGCTGCAGATGTCGAACGAGACAACGGGGGCCGAGGGATAGCCATGGCCGACCCGGCCCAGCGAAGGCAGAAGTGGAGGTTCAGTGCGTTCGGTCTCATCATAGGAATACTAGTGGGCCTCTTCTGGTTCGGGCTGGCCTTCGTCACCTGGCTTGCGAGCAACTACGTCCGCATGATCACCCAGGCCTCTGGTCAAGGGGTGAGCCTCACAACGAACGTTCTTCCTTTCACAAGCTCAGAGTTCTACTGGGTCCTCATAGTTCCAATCATAGTCCTGAAGATAGCCACCTGGGTGATTAAGGAGCCTCTGACCGTCAAGGGTCCTGTCAGGCTCGTGCTGGGTACGCTCACAGGCATCTACACTTACCTGATTCTTGCCGGAGGCGTGCTCACGGTGTTGGCAGCGTACGAGAAGTATGTGTCGGTTGACTTCTCAGTGACCGTGCTCGTCACGCTCGGGTTCCTGGAACTGTCGGCTCTGATGACCGTGCTGCAGGGCGCCCTAGAGTTTCGCGAAGGTCGAAGGATGAAGCTACAGGACTAGAACTCGAGCGCCTGAGGCTGCTTAAATGTGGCCGTAGTCCCGACCGTAGGACGTTATCCGAGCCCAATGGATAGGTGTGCAGTCGCGCCAAAGCAAGGGTAAAGGTCCTTGTCGCGGTTCTGGAATGGTGGAGAGTAGCCGACAACTGGATTGGCGGGTACCAGTCCCTGTAGGTGGGGTCGTTCAGGGGGTGCGAGTACTTCGGCTCCCCCCTCGCCTTCTGCCCTGTTCCCACGCCAGAATGAGGCATCTCGCCAGTTAACGGCCGGGATCGGATGCCCTCTCCGTCGGGCCCTGCGGCATGGGCCCGTGTGCTCGTGAGTGCGGGCCCGACGGGAATCGAACCCGTTTAGGGGCGTGACCTGACCCTCGGGTTAAAAGCCCGATGCTCTACCTGATTGCCCTCGCATAGGAACTAAGCTACGGGCCCGCCGCTATGCTCGCGGAGCGAGCGCTATTTTACGTTGAGTCACATCATCAGCCTGCGCACAGTCGCGAGGCTCTGTCTCATCGCCCTCTCATCAGCAAACGGAGTCTCAAGGATGAGAGGGCGGGCGAGAATCCCCTCATAGTGGAGGATGCTCCTCATACCCTTCGACCCTATCCTCCCCTTCCCCACGTTCTCGTGCCGGTCCAGCGCAGATCCTAAGGCACCTTTGGAGTCGTTCAGATGGACGACCTTTAGTCTCGCGTACCCCACGCACTGGTCAAACAGCGACATTGTTTCGCTGACGCCGGCTTCGGTTCCGACGTCGAAGCCTGCAGCGAACAGATGGCATGTGTCCAGGCATACGCCCACCCTGTCGCTCTCCTTCGCCTTTTCGACGATAGCCGCGAGTTCCTCGAAACGCGCACCGACGCAGTTCTTCTGCCCCGCCATGTTCTCCAACAGAATTGTCGTCCCTCCTTCGCTCCCCTCGAGTGCCTCGCCAACGGCTTGGGCCACGTTCCGGACCCCTGCCATCGTCCCGCGTCCGAGATGACTCCCGAGGTGGACCACCAAGTAGTCGATTCCGAGCGCGTCACAGCGTTTAACCTCTTCCTTCAGCGCAGCGCGGCTGGCCTTCTTGGTCCCTTCCTCTGACGAAGCCAAGTTCGGGAGGTACGGCATGTGGTCTATCACGTGCCTGAACCCAAGCCTGGCACGCTTTTCGTGGAACCGCTCGAGCACCTCACCAGGAATCGGGGCGAACTTCCACTGGTTGGGGTTACGGGTGAAAATCTGGAAGGTCGTCGCGCCGACCTCGGACGCCCTGTCGAAGGCCAGGTCGAGCGAGCCTGCACCAGACACGTGAAGTCCTATCTCTGCTTCGTTCAACGTGAAAATGGGCGGAGGGTGGGTTTATGGGCGTTTCCGACCCTAACCCACGCTCGCTTTACAGTTTCTCGCTTAGCGCTTTCTGGACTTGGGCTTTAGTGATGACTTCGACGCGGCCGCGCTCCTCGTCGGAGCGGTTCTGCGCCTGTACGTCCTGGTCGGCTTCCTAGCGATCGATGGTGTCGGGGTGCTTATCGAGTCGGTTGGTGCAGCTGCGTACTGGACTGGTGCCGGTGTAGGCTGGACGGTTTCGTATATCGCCTGGACTGGTGACGGAGCAGGCGCGGCCACGGTCGTTGCCACCGCAGCCGGAACCCCCACTGCCTGCTCCGTCGTCGGAGTGTAAGTCTCGAGGGACGCTATCGAAGCCATGGACCCTCGCCTTCTCGGATGACCCAAGTAGCCCTTTGGTGCCGCGTACAGCACAGCGACCACGCCGACGCATGCGCCAAGCAAGACAGTCGCCAATTCAAGGACCATTGTTATCGTTGATACGTTCCTGCCGGGCTCTTCTGAACCGAAGTCAAACATGATATACAATTGTATCATGTTCTCTGAACCTGACTTCCCGTCCGGTTGCGCCTCCTTGCTGTCTGTTCGCGTGAGACACGAGCACTACTTTTATACTCAGGAGCGCCTGTTCTATCAAAACGCATGATGTCCGTCCAGTACGAGAAGATATGCACGGAGATGTACAAGTTCGACAGACGTGTCAGATACGCGGCGATCCTAGACGAGTCGGGACGGCAGATTGCAGGAGGGATGCGTAAGGGGATTCCCTCACTGGAGCCGCAGAGCGAAGACCTCAGGCTCATCGCGAACCTCACCATTCAGCTCAGCACGGACAAGACATGGGACAAGTACTTCGGACGGAGCCAGTTCACGTTCATCAAGAGGGAGAAGGTCAACATTCTGACGTTCGCGATCGCCGACAAGCTCCTTCTCGTCTCCGCCGAGCCTGACTTCACTCTCCAGCAGGCGCAGGACCTGCGCAACCAGATAGTGACGAACCACTCAACAGAGTTCAGATAAATGGGGGAGTTAGGTCAGTTAAGACCTAGCTCGGGGAATTTCGCCAGCGGGACGCCAAGTTCGCCCTGAAGGGTCCTGATCCTCTCGGCGTACTTCTTCATGTCCGCCACGTTGCTCTGGACCTTGGCGACTTTGTAACCTCTCCACGCCTTCTTGAGGGCGCCCCATGTCTGACCCTTGCTGTATTGCGACGTCTTGACTCGCCTTATGGGAGGTTGCTCGCTCATGATATTTAAGGTTCTGCGCTAGCCTTTCACTTCAAACGGGACGCTCCTCCCGTTGTGGTCGTACACTCCGACCTGCAGATAGCTCGAGTAAGGGTACCCCATTATCACCATGATCTTGCCCATCGAGTGCAGCAGGTCCTCGTGCGAGGGGCTGAAGTTCCCCGACGGGTGCGAGTGGGCCACGCCCAGATATGAGGAGTCGATCGGGAGCATGTACCAGTTGAACGACGAGTACGCGTGCGCGTGCACCGCGGCCGGAGGGACTACCACGCTCGTCACATCGACCACGCCTTTCTTCGACTTCCCGCGCATCAGGAGTATCCCTTCGTTCGGATATGCCATGCGCGAGTAGGATAGTAGGCTGTCCATCACCTGCCCCGTGAAGATTACCCTCTGGACTGGCAAACCCGCTCCCGCCTAGCTCAGCAGCCGGACGAAGTTCGCAACGACAGTCATTCCCGCCGGGTTTTGTTTGGTGTACCGCTCGGGGTGGAACTGCGTCCCGTAGAGCTCTCTGGTTGTGTGCTTCATCGCCGCTATCGCGCTGGTCTCGCTCTTCGCAAGCAGGCGGAAGCCCTCGGGGAGGGCGGTGACGACTTCGTGCCGGGACTCCAAGAGCATCAGGTCGCCATCGAGGGCCGAGAAGAGCTGGTCGTCCTCGAGCACGGTGGTCCGCACGAACCTCAGCACGTTCTCCGCGTCGCGAGTCACAGCGGACCCGAATGCATGGGCCATGAGCTGGTGTCCGAAGCAGATCCCGAGGACGGGGACGGGGGAGTCCCTCACGGCGTCTGCTTCGGCTGCGAACTTCCTCTGTGTGGCCTCCTCCGAGACCATGTCAGGCGCACCGCTCAGCACCACCCCGTCAAACCTGTCGAACATGGACGCGGCCGCATCCCACCTGGTCGACGTTACCTCTGCCCCAGCGTCCCTGAGGCACCGCTCCAGTCTTGCGAACCGTTCAGCCCCGGGATAGTTGTTGACCGCGAGGACACGCACCATTAGGTGAGCAGAGCCCGATCAAGCTGGATTTTGAACTTTCGGCAGAGTGGTCCCGGCGACCGGGGCTCGCCCGCTGCAAGGAGGCGATTCCCGGAAAAGAGTTTAAATGGCGAGCCAAGGGCGTCCAACAAAAGGAGACTGAAAGAAGAAAATGTTTGCGCCTTCTGCAGGCTACGACAGGGCCATTACGATATTCTCCCCTGACGGCCGCCTGTACCAAGTCGAGTACGCGCTGGAGACGGTGAGACGCGGAAACCTCGCAGTCGGGATCCGTACCAAAGAGGGGATAGTGCTGGCCGTTGAGGAGAAGGGCCGGAAGCTCCAGAGCGCCGATTCGGTGATCAAGATGTTCCAAATAGACGACCACGTCGGCGCGGTCGGAGCAGGGTACATCCCGGACGCCAGGATACAGGTTGACAGCGCGAGAGTCATGGCTCAGAGCAACAGACTCATCTACGACGAGCCAGTCGACATCGAAGCCATCGCCAAACGCATAGCGGACATGAACCAGCAGTATACGCAGTACGCGGGAGTGAGGCCGTTCGGTGTATCGCTCATAATCGCCGGGGTTGACGAGAACAACGGTCCGGTGGTGTACCTGGCTGACCCAACGGGGACGTACTCCGGCTTCCATGCGATAGCGATAGGCCAAGGGAGCGACCAAGTCAACGACTACCTTGAGAAGAACTACGACGGGTCGCTTTCGCTTGACGCGGCCTCAACGCTGGCGATCGAGTGCATCTACCTTGTCAGCGAGGACAAGACGGGCACGTCCCACATCAAGGTGGCCATCGTAGACGCGGGGACGAAGAAGATGCGGCGGCTCACTGAACAGGAAGTTGGCAAGAGCGCCGCGGACGCCAAGACGCGTTCGGACAAGCCACCGGCCAAGAGCTCCTAGGCGACAGAGTTCGCGTTGAGCAGCAGCTTCGGCCACGGTGGCGGGGAGTACCGCCCGAGGACCAGGGAACAGTCGAAATTCACCACGGTCAGGCTGACGCTCGAGGGCGAGCATTACGAGATCCTGGTGAATCCTGACGCGGCGCTGAGCTACAAACAGGGGAGGAGCATAGAGCCCTCGCAGGTGATAGTGGTCGACGAGGTCTACGCGGACTCGAACAAGGGCCTCAGAGCGAACAGCGAGAAGCTGAAGAAGCACTTCGGAACTGACGACCACGCGAAGGCGGCGCTCGAGGTGCTTAGGCGCGGCGAGCTGAACCTCACGCAGGAACAGAGAAAGCGGCTCACGGATGAAAAGAGGCGTGCGGTCGTCGCGCTGATTTCCAAGAACTTCGTGGACCCTAAGACGTCACTCCCGCACCCGCCGCTCAGGATCGAGCAGGCGATGCAGGACGCGAGAGTGTCGATCGACCCGTTCCGGGACGTGAACGAGCAGATGAAGCTCGTGGTCGACGAACTCCGCGTGATACTCCCGCTGAAGTCGGAGAAGGTGAAACTCCAGGTGAAGGTGGTCGCCCAGTATGCAGGGCAGACGATCGGGACACTGAAGAACTTCGGTGAGATCCTGAAGGAGGACTGGGGCGCAGACGGCGGCCTCTCTGCAATAGTAGAAATACCGGCTGGCGGACAGCCTGGCTTGCTGGACCGCCTAGGCTCTACGACGAAGGGAGCTGCGCAGGTCTCAGTGGTGAAATAGAGATTTGCCAATGATAGAAAGGAAACAGGTCATCCCAGGCGACGTGATTGCGCGAGGCAACCACCGCTACGGGAGCTACATAGAGAAAAGGGGGGACGAGCTCGTCGCTCTGAGGGTAGGTCTCGCGGAGCTCAGCCAGGAGGGAGTCAGGCTAAACCCCTTGACGGGCCCCTACATCCCGAGGGCCGAGGATCAGGTGATAGGCAAGGTCGTGGACATCAACGGGTTCGGGTGGGTTGTCGACATCAACTCATGCTTCGATGGGTTCCTTCCCGCGTCCTTCGTCTTCGGCAGGGAGTTCTCGCCGGCCACCCATGACCTAAGCTCGAAGTTCAGCGTAGGGGACGTGATTGGGGCGCGCATCGAGTCGTTCGACAGGTCCAGGGACCCGCAGCTGAGTATACGCGGGCATGGCTATGGGAAGATTTCGGAGGGCGAAATCATTAAGATATCACCGGCGAAGGTCCCAAGACTCATCGGGAGAAGGGGATCGATGATCAATCTGATCAGTGAAAGGACGGGGTGCGATGTCCAGGTCGGACAGAACGGAGTGGTCGTGGTCATGGGACCCCCTGACGGGATCGCGAAGGCGTCAAGCGTGATCAAGATGATCGACAGAGAAACTCACGGCGCAAGCCTGGCCGCAAGGGTCGAAGAATACCTCGGAGGGGGAGCGGACGGAAGCTAAGAAGAAGCTCATCGGCGCGGACGGGAAGAGGCTGGACGGAAGAAGCTGGGACCAGCTGAGGCCCATCTCGCTAGAGGTGGGGCTACTGAAGAACGCTGACGGGTCGGCGTACATCAACTGGGGGAAGAACAAGATAATGGCGGCGGTCTACGGCCCAAAGGAGGTGCATCCCAAGCACCAGGTCCTGCCCGACAGGGCCCTGCTTAGGACGCGGTATCACATGGCGCCGTTCTCCGTCGACGAGAGGAAGAACCCGGCCCCGTCGCGCAGGGAAATCGAGATATCGAAAGTTATCAGAGAGGCGCTCGTCCCGGCCGTGACAGTGGAGGACTACCCCCGGACGGCCATCGAAGTCTGGGTCGAGGTGCTCCAATCGGACGGGGGGTCCAGAGTGGCTGGAATCACTGCCGCCTCCCTCGCACTCGCCGACGCGGGGATCAACATGCGTGACCTGGTGGTGGGGTGCTCATGCGGCATCATCGACTCGCAGGTGGTCGCCGACCTCGACGACACGGAGGACAAGGAAGGGAGCGGGGACATGCCCGTAGCGATCATGCCCAACCTGAACCAGGTGACTCTGCTGCAGGTCGACGGGATGTACAGTAGGGCCGACTTCCAGAAAGCCTTCGAGCTGGCCATCGCGAAGGGGAAGGAGGTGTATGGCATGCAGCGGGAAGCGCTGATGAAGAGGTTCTTCGAAGGGCAGGAAGCAGGGATGGTGGAGGAGGAGAGCGCGTAAGATGTCGATGAAGAAGAACTACGTGGTAGAGACTATCAGGAAGGCGCAGATGGTGGAGCTGCTGGCGAAGGGGAGGAGGGTCGACGAAAGGTCCCCGGATGAGCACAGGCCCCTGACCATACAGACCGGAGTCATCCAGAAGGCAAATGGTTCGGCTATAGTCACGCTGGGCAACACGGAGGTACTCGCGGGTGTGAAGGTGGCTACCGGCGCCCCGTTCCCGGACACGCCTGACAAGGGCCTACTAGTCGTCAACGCGGAAATCCTCCCGCTCGCTTCGCCATACGCCGAGCCCGGGCCGCCGTCTGAGGAGGCTATCGAACTCGCGCGCGTGGTCGACAGAGGGGTCCGAGAGTCCGAGATGGTCGACCTGACCAAACTCTGCATCATCGAGGGAAAGACAGTCTACACAGTCTTCGTGGACGTCAACATAATGAACGTCGACGGGAACCTGTTCGACGCGACGAGCTATGCGGTCGTCTCCGCGCTCCGGACTGCGAAGATGAAGAAGTACGCGGTCGAGAACGATAAGGTAGTCGTGAAGGACGACGTCGTCCCTGTGCCCGTCGAAAAGACGCCCGTCTCAGTCACGATGGCGAGGATCGGCGATGTTCTCGTCGTGGACCCGAGCTCAGAAGAGGAGGCGGCGATGGACATGAGGATAACGATAACGACTGACGACGACGGGAACGTCTGCGCCAGCCAGAAAGGGGAGGCGAGCACGATAACTCCAGCGCACGTCCTCGAAGCCGTCGATACCTCGATAAGGGTGGGAAAGGCCATCCGCGCACAGATCATCGAGGCGACGAAGTAGTGCCGAAGGCCAAAGAGAATGTAAGGGGGCTCGGCGCGAAGTACGGCGGGACCCTGCGCAAGAGATATGCTCGAGTCTTCACGACGTTGAAGGCCGCCAGGGAGTGTCCGTCGTGCTCAAGCAGAAAGCTAAGGCGCGCGTCATCCGGGATATGGAGGTGCAAGTCATGCGGCTACACAGTCGCAGGAGGCGCCTATGACCTTACCCCGCCGAAGACGCGGTAGTCCGATAGAGTCGATCACGCTGAAGATCGCCTTCCGCGCAGACAGGGCGACGGCGGCCGCAGTCAAGGAGGTAGTACCGTCGGCGGTCGTCCGGGGAGGGTCGTGCGTCTTCAGCATACAAGGGAGCGAGCCCGGAGAGGTCGCGGACAAGGCGAAGGCGGTCCTTGAAATCATCCGCGGGATGGCTGGCCACTCGAAAAGGCTTTAATGCGTCAGCGCGGCCGCGAGCCCGAAGAATTGAGCCAGGAAGAGCTCCCGCCGTACGTGAGAGAACAGCTAGCGCGTTACGACCAAGTGCAACAGAACCTGCAGGCGGTGCTGATACAGAAGCAGCAGGTGGAGATGGAGCTGAGCGAGACGGAAAAGGCGCTAGAAGAGCTGGCGAAGGCCTCCGACTCCGAGGCGATATACAAGTTCGCCGGGAACCTCCTTGTCAGGGTCGACAAGCCCTCCATCGTGAAGGACCTCACCGAGAAAAAAGAGCTGGGGGGGACGCGAAAGATGGTCCTCGTGAAGCAGGAGACGCGGTTCAGGGAGAGCCTGAAGGAGATTCAGGCGAAACTGGACGAGGCTGTAAAGGGGAAGCAGGCAGCCCCGCAGCCTCCGGGCGACGCGTGAAACCCAAGTCCATTGACATCGGAAGACTGGTCGGGAAGGTTCCCCTTCGCAGACCCTGACTCGCTCAGGAGCGCGGTGCTGGTATGCCACAGAAACGCAGACCCAGATGCCTATCTGTCTGCGTACGCCCTCTCGGCGCTCTTAAGGCGCCTTGCCCCGGCCTGTGAGGTCTTCATAGCCACCCCCGACGGGATGACGACCCTGACATCGAAGCTGGCCGAAAGATTCCCCCACCCTACCGTAGAGGAGGAAGGGGGGGACCACGACCTCTACGTCGCCGTGGACGTGGGCGACACCGAGCTTCTGAAGGGGTGGCGGGCGAAGATGCAGGCGAGTGAGGGGGTCACGGTGCTCATAGACCACCATCCGATTCGGGACGTGGAGCTATACGACCACGTGATAGCCGATGCGAAGGCCACTTCGAGCGCGGAGGTCGTCTTCCGCCTCTTCGCCGAAGCGAACATCCGACCTGACAGGGCGTCGGCGCAGGCCCTCTTGCTGGCCATGATGTTTGACTCCTCACATCTCTCGATAGCGGGAGAGGAGGGGCTCAGGTTGGCTGTGAAACTCATGGACGCAGGCGCGGACTTGACGCAGGCAAGAAGGGACCTGAGGTCGGAGCCCGACTACGGCGAGGTGATGGCCAAGCTCAAGGGAGTCCAGCGGCTCAAGGTCTACAGGGTAGGGGAGTGGGTCGTCTCGACCACGACCATAGGCTCTTTTCAGGCGCATGTGGCGAGGGCACTCGTCTTTCTGGGGGCGGACGTCGCGGTAGTTGGAGGCGAGTCCGAAGAGGAAGCGAGGGTCAGCCTGAGGGCGACGCAGAGGTTCTCCGAGAGAACGGGGGTCGAGCTCGGCACGCAGGTGGCGGAAGAAGTGGGGAAGGAGCTTGGGGGTCATGGGGGCGGCCATGCCACTGCCGCGTCACTTTCCGCCCCGACCGACGAAAACGACGCGGTCGAGCGCTGTCTCACAAGGCTCTCCGCGCTTCTCGGCGCTGAGGCCCATGCCATCGCTTGAGATGCCACTGAGAGCCCTTCAGTGGCCGCCGGACCCGTTCGTAGCGTCCCCCGTTTGGACCAGGACCCTCACGTGGTCACCGTCCTTCAGGGAGAGCGCCTTCCTCAGGTTCACCGGCGCCACTAGCTCAAGGACCCCCTCTCCGTGGTGAGTCCGCTCGATTATCAGGGCCCCAGCCTCGTACCTGGACTCGACGGTCGCCCTGAAGCACTTCGCCGGACCGTAGCTTCTTCCCCCGTGGACGAATCCTGTGAGCCCCAGCCCCCGTAGAAGTCCGAGCTGTTTCTTGAGCTCGATCTCCCCCGCTCCGATCGTCAGATTCAACGTGCCAGGGAACGGCTCGAACCCCAAGAGCTTGACGAACTGCTTACGATACCCCGCGAGCGAAACGTAGTACCCGCCCTCGCCTAGGCCCGTGAACAGGGTCCCGTGGAATTCGAACACCCCTGCCTTCCCCTCTACAGCCGCCCTCAGCCGGGAGTAGATGGAGATGACGGTGTCCGAGCCCTCCTTCGTGATTAGAACGCTCGCCCCCCTCGCGTTTCTTCTCCTCACTATCAAGTCCTCCTTCTCTAGCTCCGCCAGGTGCTTGGATGCCCCCTGCTGGCTCAGGCCCAGCATCAGCCCCAGCTCCTCTGTCGACAGCTCTAGGGGCCTGCGCGCCGCGCCCCTTTCGTAGAGCTCTATCAGGGTCCAGACGTAAGGCGGCGCCCTAGGCAATATACCACGATTGTGGTTCCTACCAAAGAATTATAAGGCTAGCGCCTCGGCCGGGCCGCGTGTCCGGGCTCCCGAATTCGCGCAAGTTAGCCCTCGTCGCCCTGTTTACTGCGCTTGCCATCATACTGAACTTTCTGATCAGCGTCCCCGACCCCGGGGCAACGTTTCTATTCTTCGAGGTATGGGAGGTCCCGATCTATGCGATCCTCCTGATACTGGGGGTCCGGTCAGCCGCGACCGTCGCTGTCCTCAACGCTCTGGTGCTGGAGGTAGTCAAGCCTGGATCCCTCCCCACGGGGCCGTTGTACAACCTAATCGCAATCTTAGCCACGTTCTCGGGCATCCTGCTTGCGAAGCGGGCGAGCGGATCCGGGGAGCTTGGAAGGAGGGTTCTTTGGGTCCCGGCAGCGGTCGCCGGAGCGTGTATCAGAACGCTAGTGATGACGCTTGTGAACTGGATAGTCCTCCCGGTCCCGCCCCCTATCGGCTTCGGTCTCGAGCGCACAGCCGTGACGGCCTACCTCGTCCCGATAGGGGTCTTCAATTTCATCGTGGCCATCTACTCTGTCCCTGTGGCGTTCAGCGTCTACTGGGCAGTCGCCAAGAGATACAGACTCCTTCCGACAAGCCCAACACCCGGCAGAGCCGCTTGAGGCAGCGACGCAAGGCGCTTTCTGGACTCGAGGTGACTGAACAGTGCCTGTGATACTGGAGATAGACGGCCTGAATTTCAGGTACCCCGACGCGCCGAAGAAGGCAGTGGACTCGTTCTCTCTCCAAGTACCCGAGTCGGAGATTGTCGTGCTTGCCGGGGCCTCAGGCTGCGGCAAGTCTACGCTGCTGAGAGCGATCAACGGGCTGATACCACACATGTACGCTGGCGACTACTCTGGCGACGTCAGAGTGGGGGGGTCCAGTGTGAAGGCGTCCTCGATGAGGGAACTAGCCCAGAGAGTGGGCTTTCTCTTCCAGAACCCGGAGAACCAGATATTCATGTTCACGGTCGAACGCGACATCGCCTTCGGCCTGGAGAACCTAGGAGTCCCCCGGCAGGAGATGAGGCGGCGCGTCGACGAGGCAATCGGCCTCCTGGGGATCGGCAGCCTCGCGCAGCGCGCGCCATACGAGCTCTCGGACGGCCAGAAGCAGAGAGTCGCGCTGGCGGGCGTCCTGGCCATGAGACCGAAGCTGATAATCTTGGATGAGCCCACCTCCCTCCTCGACCCAAAGACAGCCCTGGACTTCGTTGACTTGGTCGCCAATCTGAGGAAGGACGTAGGCGCGACGTTTCTCATTGTGGAGCACAGGCTAGACCTACTCGTGAAGGTGGCCGACAGGATGGTCGTGATGAGCTCGGGGAGGAAGGTCCTCGACGGGTCTCCCAGCGAGGTCCTGATGGGAGACGAAGCTGACGGGTTCGGGGTGAGCATCCCCGCGGTTTCACGTGTCCAGAAGCTGCTCGCCAAGGACGGGCTCGCCGGAGTCGACAGGCTCTACGACGCCGAAGAAGTTGCGGCAATCCGGCAGCGTGAACGGCGATGATCGAGTTCAGGGACGTAGCCTACGTTCACCCGACGGGTGTGAGAGCCCTCGACGGAGTCACCCTCGGGATACGCGGCGGAGAGACGGTAGCGATCGTGGGGGAGAACGGTGCGGGGAAGACGACCCTGGTGAAGCACGCGACCGGCCTCCTGAAGCCGACTTCTGGGACGGTGACCGTGGACGGCGTGGACACGCGCGATACGAGTACCGCGGCGCTCTCGCGAAAGATCGGAGTCGCGTTCCAGAACCCCGACCACCAGCTCTTCTCCGAGAGCGTGGAGGAGGAGGTCGCGTTCGCGCTGAGGAACTTTGGGTTCTCACGCGAACTGGTCGAAGGAAGGGTCTCTTGGGGCCTCGAACTCTTCGGGCTCGCCGAGTACAGGAGGTCCTCACCGCTGATCCTGAGCGGCGGGGAGAAGAAGAGGCTGACCCTCGCGTGCATCCTCGCCTGGGACCCTGCTGTGGTCATCCTCGACGAGCCGACCGTCGGCCAAGACGCGCTCCAGAAGGAGAAGCTGGGGGAGACCATCAGGATGCTCTCGTCCACAGGGAAGACGGTGGTGGTCGTCTCCCACGACATCGAGTTCCTTTGGCCGCTCCAGCCCAGGGTCGTCGTGATGAAGGCTGGGCGGGTTGTCGCCGACGGCCCCGCCAAGAGCGTCATGATGATGGGGCAGGCGCTCGACTCCGCCAGGGTCGCGGAACCGCACCTCGTCACCCTGTACCGTGCGCTGGCGCAGAGGCCGGACTCCCCCTTCGTGGGCCCGCATGAGGCGAGAGCTTGGATTGAGGGAGGCAGCGCTCCGCATTGATGTGGCTCAGCGGAGGCTTCATTTTCAGGAGCGGAAACTCACGTTTCCACAGGCTGGACCCGAGGGTCAAGCTGCTGATCTCCATCCTGACGTTCGCGACCGCGCTCATCGCGAGATACATCTATGAGATCGGACTTGTGGTGGCGTTCATCCTCGTGGTTGCAGCCGCCGCCACGGTGCTCACCAGGATCGCCCGGACGATGGCCCTGACTGCGACCTTCTCCGCATTCATCTTCGTCGTCAACTTCCTCTTCACGAGGAACCTAGAGTCGTCTTCGCTCTACGCCTTCAGGTTCGTTGCGATAGTCGTCTCGACGAGCCTCTTCTTCGTCACCACCACGCCGGACGAGCTCGAGCGCGTGATGAAGATGTTCAGGCTCCCGCGAGACGTGGTCTTCGCGTTCGTCACGGCCGTGAGGTTCGTGCCAGTAATGATGCTTGACGCGCTCCAGATCATGGACGCCCAGAAGTCCAGGGGGCTGGAGCTGGACAAGGGGAACATACTCAGGAGGGCGCGAAACATGATCCCGATACTGATACCTCTCGTCGTCAACGCCGTGGTCAGGAGCGGGGAGCTCGCCGAGGCGATGGAGTCTAGGGCGTACGGCGCCTCCGAGCGCCCGACGTCGCTGGTCGAGTACAGGGCGAAGCGCGTCGACAAGGTGGTCGCGCTGGCGGCAGTCGTGGTCTTCTTGCTCGCCGCCTACTCCTTTTATTCCCTGCTCGCCCCCATCGCTCTGTGATCCCCACCCGAGTCGTCGCCGACGTACGCGAGAAGCCGAGCGGGGTCCCCGACGAGCTCTCCTCGCTCGGCGTCAGGGTGTACTTCAGCCAACTGCCGGTCGCGGACTACGTCCTCAACCCCGAGATCGCCGTAGAGAGGAAGTCGGTGAGAGACCTGGTCTCGTCGGTGTACGACTCGCGCATCTTCTACCAAGCCGCAAGGCTCGCAGCGTCCTATGCGAAGCCCTATCTCTTGATCGAGGGGAACTCACTAGAGGTAGAAGGGCTGGTGAAGAACATGCGGTCGTTCTACGGCGCGATCGCGAATGTGACGCTCGCATACGCGCTCCGGGTCGTCTACACCGCCAACCCGAAGGAGACCGCGATGGCGATAGCCGAACTCCTGAGCCAGGCCAGGGCGAAGCCCCTCTCGGCCATAGCGGGAGCGCAGCCTCCGAAGGCGAAGACGGTCCCGCAACAGCAGCTCATGCTCGTCTCATCAATGCCAGGCGTCGGCAGAAAGCTGGCCGAAAGGCTGCTCATGAAGTACGGCACTCCCAGAAGGGTCATGAGCCTCACGGCCGGCGAGTTCGCCATGACCAAGGGCATCGGCTGGAGCCGCGCGAGCAGGATCAAAGAGGCCCTCGACGCGCATTACACGCGCACCGATGAAAAGAGAGACCAGACGAGGCTGGAGCAGTGAAGATCGCGGTCTTCGGCGGGACGGGCAGCATGGGCCATTCGTTGTCCGTGCATCTCGCGAGGAGAAACGAAGTCATAGTCGCGTCTCGCGACGCGGCACGCGCGACCGTGGCCGCCCGCGGGGTCAAGGGAGCGAACGGTTCAGGCTACCGCGAAGCGGGGGAGCGGTGCGAGGCGGCCATCGTCGCAATCCCGTTCGGCGCCATCTCTCTTCTCTCTCCACTTCGAGGTACACTGGCGGGCAAGCTCGTCCTTTCGGCCGTCAACCCCATGAAGGTGGTCAGAGGTGCCTTCGCCTATGGGCTCGAAAGCGGTTCCGCTGCCGAGTCGCTTGCGTCACTCCTCCCGGAGAGCCGTTTGGCCACCGCCTTCAACAACATACCAGCGTCTTGCATCGGGAGGGCACGCACGCGGCCCCTGGACGTCCTCGTGGCGGCGGACGAGAGAGAGACGTTCAACGCGGCCGCGGGTGTCGTCCTCAGCATCCCAGGCCTGCGACCACGTTACGCCGGACCACTAAGCGAAGCAGGGACAGTAGAGCGAATCACCCCCCTAATACTGAATCTCGCCGCCGACAGCGGGGAAGAGAACCTCGCGCCTATGTTCGTGTCGACTCCAAGCCGACCCCGTCCCGCCTCGGTGTTCAAGGGCGGGCCGAAGGGTAAGTCGTGAGCTTCCCGCGCCAGCCAGCATAGAGGATGGGCCTATACTTTGAGAAGTCCCAGTACTCGTCGAACTTCCGCGAAGCCCGGCAGGCGGCGACGCGCCCGACCAGCAGCACATGGTCGCCGACCCTCTTCCGTGACTCGATCTCGCACTCGATCACCGCTTCCGCGCCGCGAATGACTGGGACGCCGAGCACCTCTCCCGGCCTATGGCGCAGGCCGCAAGCTGTTATGTTGTCCTTGGCCTTTCGCCCGCTGGTCCCTGCGAGGCGACCGACGGCGTCGGCCATCTCCGAGCCCAAAATACAGAGTGAGAACTTCCGGGCTCGGGCAGCCAACTGCAGCGTGTAGGAGCCCGCCCGGCATGCGACGGCGACAAGCGGTGGAGAGTCGGACACGGATGCGTAAGAGACCACCGGCATCGCCGAGACGCGTCCGGCCGACGCGGCGCTAAGGACAGCAGGGACCTGCGGATAGAAGAGCCGGTGGAGAAGCGATGGGTTGACGCTCAACCAGGTGGTTACAAGCTGGCCGCTAGATAAGGGGACCTCCGAGGGACAGAGACCCCTGCGCGCCAGGAGACGTCGCGAGTTGGCCTCTGCTACGCCGACAGCAGCCTCTCGCGCAGACGGGAGAACACGCCGAGGAGCTCGAACGTCCGCTTGAACGTCATCTCGCCCTCGCGGTATCTCTCCCCCGAGATAAAGCGGCGAACGTCCTCCTCGTGCCCTATGCCGCAGCGCGGCACGACTGAGTTCAGGTACAGATAGAACTGCTGCGACGAGCCGTACATTACCTTCACCTGATCGTAGTGCTCCTTGATCCACTCCCACAAGGCACTCCTGGCGAATGGGTTCGAGGCAGCGCCGATGATGGTGTATCCCGCGTCCGACCGGCTCACTCTGCCGCTGATGGTGAAGTCGAGCACCCTCCTTACGAGCTCCGGCTCCTCGTACGACGCGAGCGCGGCATACAGCTTGGCGCGCTCTCCCTCGCCCTGCGACTTCTCTGCGCGCGACAGGAGGCGGTCGAACCCCTCCACGCCTCTTGTCCTCGCGTACGCCGTCGCTACCGCGGTCTTCAGGTTGGCGTCTACGAGATCGAACCGCTCGAACCCTCCGGCGAGCCTCTCGGCCAAGCGCCTGTCGGTCTTGACCGACTGAGAGGTCACTGCCTCCCTCACTATCCCGATGTTCTCGTCTTCACCCTTCCTCCGCTCCAGCCCAAGAAGCTTCACCTGCGCCCCAAAGAACGCGTCCCACGCCCTCACTACCGACTTCGCCTCGCCAGCGATCGCCCGCAAGGCGACCAGGTGGTCAGCCACCGCGAGGGTGAGAAGCGGGTCCGCTATGTCGCCGCTGAGGGCGGCGAACCTGAAGTATTCTCTCGGCTCAACGACCCCGGCTTGGAGGAAGAGGAAGAGGTCGTTCAGTATACCCGCCCTGTCATGCGAGTGCAGGGACGGGAATCGCTCTGCCAGGCGGTCGTAGGCGCTCCTGTCGTAGAGCACGCTGTAGAAGCCAGTCCGACGGACGTTCAGGATGACGTCCTCCGGGCGCTTCGCCTCGATCTCCCCGGCCTGCTTCGAGAAGAGGACCGTCTTCGCGCGGCCGTTCTCGGCGACTGTCAGCGGTATCGGCCACAGCTCGGGGGACTCCTTTCCGGTCAGGGAGAACTTCTCCTGCCTCAGCAGGACCTTCCCTTTCGCGCACTTCGTGCGGACGACGGGGAAGCCGGCCTTGGTGATCCAGGCCTTCGCGACACGCGAGACCGGGAGCCCCGACGCGGTCCCGAGCGCGAGCCAGAGGTCCTCTCCGGACGCATTGGAGTAGCTGAATTTCTTCAGGTACGAGGAGACGCCCCTCCTGAATGCTGCCGCCCCGATGTAAGTCTCCAGCATTCTTAGCACCGAGGCCCCCTTGCCGTAGCTGATGGCGTCGAAGAGCGAGCCGACCTCCTCGACCCGTTTGACCGAAGCCTGAATCGGATGCGTCGTCGAAAGGGCGTCGGCGTTCAGCGAGCGGAACGTGTCCGCGCGCAGGAACTCGCGCCAGCTGTCCCATTCAGGATGAAGTCGGTCGAGCACCATCGCCTCCATGAACGTGGCGAAGCTCTCGTTCAGCCATACGTCGTCCCACCAGTCCATCGTCACCAGGTCGCCGAACCATTGATGGGCTATCTCGTGCGACATTATCCGCGCCGCGTTCCTGCGCTCAGAGTCGCTCGCGTCCTTGCGCAGGATGACATAGTGCTCCCTGGAAGTGATTGCCCCCCAGTTCTCCATGGCGCCTGTGTGGTACTCAGGGAGTCCGACGAGGTGCAACTTCGGCAGAGGGTAAGGGATGCCGAAGTATCGGCCGTACTCCTGCAGGACCTCCGCGGAGACGCCGAGGACGAACCGGGAGTCGCCCTCCTGGTCGGGCCGCGACGCGGCGATGACCTTGACCCTACCGCTCATGACTGAGGCCTCTTCGAACCTGCCCACGCCTACGAAGAAGAGGTACGTCGACATCCTCGGTGTCTCGGCGAATCCGACCCTGACCCTCCCCCCGGACTCGCTCTTCCGAGACGACTCGGGCATGTTAGCAATGACTGAGAGGCCTTCGTCTGCTACGACGGTCAGCCTGAAGACCGCCTTGTACGCGGGGTCGTCCACGCACGGGAAGACCGTCCGCGCCTCAGCCGGCTCAAGGTCCGTCACGAGGAGGTGCCGGTCGCCGTATTTCGACTTGTAGAGCCCGAATATCACATCGTCCCGGACGTGCTTGGTGAACTCGATGTCAACGACGGCACTCCTGGCGGGGAGCCCAGACACCTCAAGCACTCCCTTTGCCTTGTCGTGGGTGAATCGCACCTGCTTCCCGCCCACGCGCGCATCTTCGACCTCCAGCCCGACCGCGTCGAGGCGGAGCCGGGGTCGCACCCCCTTTAGCGCGATGGAGACAGACCCCTTCACGGTTGAGTGCTTGAAGTCGACGTCCAGCTCCAAGTCGTAGGATAGGACTTCCAAAGCTCCCGACGCCCGAACCCGGCCCAAGGAGGGATGAGATAAACCTGCGACCGTCGCACGTGCATGGAAGCCCTTGCGGGCCCTGCGCGTTATTCCCTGTCTATGAATTCCTCTGCCTTCGGGGGGTCGGGAGGGAGTCCCTTCCGCTTCCTTATTTCAGTGACAAGACCCCAGAGCATCCCCTGTGGGACTGCCTGCCACGTCTTGAAGTGAGTGTTCCAGACCGCCTTCCCGGCGGTCGCACCTCGCATCTTCTCGCTCAGGTCGAAGGTCTCCGATGCCGGGATTTCGCCCTCGACGACCGTCATCACCTCCTTTTGGTCTATCTTCACTAGCTTCCCCCTCTTCGAACTGATGACCCCCGTGACGGCGCCGATGAGGTCTGACGGCCCCTTGACCTCTATCCCGAGGATTGGCTCGAGGAGCGTGGGGTTCGCCGAAAGCATTGCACCGAGCAGTGCCCGCCTAGAGGCAGGCATGAGCTGGGCGTAGGTCCTGTGCGCGGCGTCCTCGTGCGGAACGTAGTTGGTCAGGACCACCTTCACGCCTCTGGTGAACTCGTATGCAAGCGGCCCGTTCTTCATGATGTCATCGAAGCCCGCCCGGATCGAGTCCATCGACTCCTGGAGGAACTGGACGCCCTTCGTCACTTCGGTCATTATGTTGCCGCGGTCGTCTACGGCCTGGAAGTTCCGGGCCTGGTCGGGGTCCCAGCCGTGGTCGCGGAGGACCTTTATGACCGTCTTCTTCTCGACATTCTCGCCGACGGTCCCGTTGCGGATCAGCTCGATGACGTCCGGCTCAAGAGGCTCTACCTCCATGAAGATCTTGTTGTGCCTGTTCGGGGACCGGGCCATGACGGGCCCGGCCCTAGAGCGGATCGTTTCACGGTAGTTGATGATAGGAGGCGACGTGATGATGTCCAGCCCCGCCTGCTGAATCATGGTCGTCGCTATCTCCAGGTGCAGGACACCCATCCCCGACATGAGGGTCTCCCCCGACTCCTGGTTGATCGTCACCACGAGGTTGGGGTCTTCTATGTTCAGCCTGCGCATCACCTCGACCAGCTTGGGGAGGTCCCTCGGGTGCTTCGCCTCCACTGCGACCGTCACGACCGGCTCGCTCACATAGTGGATGGACTCGAACGGCGCCACCCCCTTGAGGCTCGATATCGTCTCGCCTGACCTGATGTCGAGTCCCAGCAGGGCCGGGATGTTTCCGGCCGGGAGAGAGTCGACGATCTCCCTCTGGAACCCCATGAAGATCTGTACTGACTGAACCCGCCCCTCCCTCTTCGAATTGAGCAGGTAGACGGCGTCGCCGTTCGAGATGCTTCCCGAGAAGAGCCTGCCCGTCGCGACGAGACCCGCCGCCGGGTCGACGACGACGTTGGTGACCATCATGACAGTCGGCCCCTTATCGTCGCAGGCGAGGAGAGCCTTCCCGATGTCGCTCGTTATGTCGCCCCCCGGCCAAATCTTGGGTATCCGGTAGGCCTGAGCCACGTGAGGGGGTGGGTGGTGCCTGACTACCATGCCCAGGAGCGCTTCATGCAGGGGGAGCTTCTCGCTGAGCGACTGCGGCGACTCCGATGAGTAGGCGTTGATGATGTCCTTGAATGACATGCCGGCCGCCCTCGCCATGTCGAAGTTGAACCCCCACCTGTCCTTGGATGAGCCGAACGCAACTTGGGCATCCTGGATGGACACCTTCCACTTCTGCTTGTAGTCCGGTTCCGCGTACGTCTCGATCAGCCTGTTGAATTCCTTGACTATGTTGAAGAGCCAGTCCTGCATCTTCTCGGGAGACAGACGGAGCTCCTTGATGAGCCGGTCGATCTTGTTCACATAGATGACGGGCCTGACCCGCTCCTCGAGCGCCTGTCTCAGCACGGTGTCCGTCTGCGTCATTATCCCTTCGACCGCGTCGACCACGACGATCGCCCCGTCGACGGCCCTGAGGCTGCGGGTCACCTTCCCGGTGAAGTCAATGTGCCCCGGGGTGTCGATGAGGTTGATGACGTACGGCTTCCCCTCCCTCTCGTAATACAGCGTCACGTTCGCCGCCTTTATCGTCATCTGCCTCTGCTGCTCGAGCTCCATGTAGTCCAGGGCCAGCGCCTGACCGGCGATGCTGGGGCTGAGCATGCCGCAGGCGGCAAGGAGGGAGTCGGAGGTCGTCGTCTTACCGTGGTCCACATGAGCGATGATCCCAAGGTTACGAATCTGGTCCTTGTTGTGGACGAGTTTCAGAGCCTCGGCTGTTGTCTTGAACTTCGGCATGAATACCCCGGGTTTCTGGTCGGGCTGCTGGCTTTTGGGTTAAGAAGGTTTCCGTCTCATGATCCGGGCAAGAGGGTCGGAAAGGAGTCGTCGTTCAATCTGCGCGGGAGAGTGGTGGCAGGGACGCCGGGTCGCCTGCTATACCTTTGAGAGTGTGTCTGCGAGCAGCTCCAGCAAAGCGGTGTTCTCGGGGACGAGAGTCTGAAAGTAGATCCTTTGCACTCCGGCGTCCAGCTTCGCCCTGACCTGATCCACCGCCGCATCCTGTGTGCCGCATACGGCGTTCCTACTCCTCAGCCTGTCCAGGAGTTCGCTGACCGAGAGCTGCTGCCCCAGCTTCGAGATCTGCCGTCTGGCGTTCGACTCTAGCTCCTCATCGGTGCGTCCCAGAAGGAACGGGCCCATCTCCGATATCAGGACGCTTCTCCCCGCGGCGTCAGCCTCGAAGGCGGCCTTGAGGGCGCGGAAGTCAGGCAGCGGGGCCGTTAGTATGTTCCACTCGTCAGCTTGCTGCGCGGCCAGTCTGACTACGCTCCTCGACCTGGCCCCGACGATCAGGTGGAGCCCCCCCGGAGGCCTCGGAAGGCAGTCGGTGTGAGCCGAGAAGTACTTTCCGTCGAAGTCGGCCCTCCCCTCCCGGACGAGTGACGTCACGATCCGCAGCGCTTCCCTGAACTCCCCCAGCCTCTGCGAGAACGGCGGAAAGGCGAAGCCGTGCGCCCTGTACTCCGCTTCGTACCATCCTGCTCCTATCGCCAGCTGGAGGCGCCCCCCGGAGAGGGAGTGGACGGTGCACGCCATCCTTGCAAGCAGAGCAGGGTTCCTGAACCCCACCGGCGAGACCATCGGTCCGAATCTGATCGAACTCGTAGACGCCGCGATGGCGCCGAGAGTGGTCCAGCACTCGGGGGAGTCGATGCCTCTCCTCCCGTCCGTGGGGAGAAGGTGGTCGGACCTGAAGAGATAGCCGAACCCGAGGCTCTCTGCGAGCTTGGCGGCGGCCAGAACCTGCGCCGGGCTCATTCCAAGCTGAGGCTCGAGCATGACCCCGAACCTTCCAATGGGTGCCAATGCGCCCCCCCCTCCGGGCGCGAGAGAGATGAGCCTTCCCTTGCCACCGCGCTCCGCTGGCCACCGGTCAGCGGGCCAGAGGTCCATTGAGTGGAGCTCGGCGACTCAAGCCTAAATATCGTAGCCGGCGCCGAGAGGATGTGGACAAGTGGCAGATAGTCGGAATCCTCGCCGTGTTGGTGGGCATAACCCTGCTCGCGGTGCTCGCGGGATTCATAGTCACGATAATAGTGACGCTTCTGAAACTTGTCGCGGTCTTCGCGGGAGTCATCCTGATAGCGGTCGGAGTGGCTCTGCTCACGGGGCGGCACTGGTTCAGGAGACGAGGATGGATCTGGGGACCCCCCACGTCGAGCACGTGAGTCGGCCCAGTACTATCGGTAGCCGCGCTGTTCGTTTCCGAACCTTTGAAAGCGCCGGGACTCGGCGGGCCTGACCTGCAGCCTCCCGGTGGAACCAGTCCTGTTGATGTCGAGCGTGATGCTCGCGCCAGGGGGGACCTTCGACAGCGCGAAGAGCAGGTCTTTCGTGTGGTGCACCTCAGCGCCGTCTGCACCGACCACCAGGTCGCCCGACCGGAGCCCCGCCGAGCTGGCCGGGCTCCCTGGCGTCACCTCAGCTACCAGGAATCCTGACTCCGCCTGCATCCCGTATCTCCGAGCAAGCGGCGGGGTGAGGTCCACGCCTGAGACTCCGATCCACGGCCTGACGACGCTCCCCTTCTCGACGATGTCTTGCGCGATTCGCTTCACCGTGTTGATAGGTATCGCGAAGCCCATCCCCTGAGCGTAAGGTATCATCATCGTCGTGATTCCGATGACGCTGCCGCCCAGGTCAGCCAGCGGGCCGCCGCTGTTGCCCGGATTCACCGCGGCATCGGTCTGAAGAAGCCCCTCGAAAATGAAGTCGGTCCCTGGAAGCGGCCTCCCTTTCGCGCTGACGACCCCCGTCGATACGGTCGGCCCCCCTGGGAGGGCTAGCGCGTTCCCTATCGCCAGCACGAACTGCCCCACCTTGAGCGACTCGGAGTCGCCCAGTTCCGCGGCGGGAAGGTCGCTCGCGTCGAGCCTTATGACCGCGATGTCGGTGGCCTCGTCCGAGCCCACGACCTCGCCGACGAAGGTCCTTCCGTCCTTCAGCCCGACATGGACCTGTGCGGCGCCGTCGATGACGTGATTGTTGGTCACGACCAACCCCCTCCGGTCGATGATGACCCCGGACCCCTGCCCCTCGAGAGGGACGGTCCCATAGAAGTGCCGCTCCAGCCTGACGCTGCTGACGCTGACGATACTCTCGCTGACCCTCTCGACCGCCCCGACCACGCGGTTCTCGAAATCAGTAGGAAGCATTCGCTTGACGGAGACGGCGCCGGAACTCCCATTTGGACTTTGCTCGCGGCGCCAGTCGTCCGAGAGCTTGCCGCGACGGAAGTCTTATCTGTCGGCGGACGTCCTGAGCGGAACGGGGAACGCGAGAATGGGCACGAGGGTTGGGCTCGACGAGGAGGTTCTCGAAACATGTAGAGTCGTTCATGCCACATGGAACGAGATGACGAGAGCCTGGACGCTTCCCACAATCCATGCAATCGGACTGCGCGAGCCGGCGAGATTCAACGAGTTGAAGAGGAGGATTGAAGGAATCAGCGCCACCTCCTTGGCCGAACGACTGACGCAGCTGGAGAGATTCGGCGTCATAGAGCGACGGGTCGTGCCCGCCACTCCTCCGAAGGTCGAATACTCGCTCACGGTCAAGGGACAGGAGGTCTACAAGATTCTCTGTGCGCTCGCGAAGTGGTCCGAAAGGTGGGCCTCGAGAAGCCGGGAGGAGACGCTCTTCCCCGATCTTCTCTAGAGGCGTTAGACCGGTTCCACGCTCTCTTCGCGCCGTCTCGCCGTGACCCGATAGAGAACCGTCGCAAGCAGCGCCGCCAGCACGAAGGGAACGATGACCAGGAGGTTAAGGCCTGTCGACTGCCTGGGCAGGCTGGCCAGATCTGACGGGGACGCCGCTTCATCCCCGAAGCCGACCACGGCCGCGTAGAAGTCGGTCGACGTGTTCTTCGCCGGTACGCCGGCAGTAGGCGCGGTGGTCATCGATACGCTTTGCGAAGTGTTGGAGCCTGCCGAGGACGTAGCCGCCGCAAGCGACGGACCAGAAGCCGCCCCTCCTTGCGAGAGGACCACGACGGTCAGTGCGAGCATGACACCCGCCACGACCCCTCCCAGCGCTCTGGCGTCTCTCATTGGGCATCATCTCCGAAGGCGCGCGTATTAGTTCTACTCATCAGAACGGCTTCCTCCTCCACACCCTCCATGCCTCGTACCAGAACGCCGCGGAGGCGCCCGCGGTCCCTACGAGCGCGTAGAGGTCCAAGACGCTTCTGTTGAGCGCGATGTACGCCACGGCTATGGTCGTGAAGAAGGCGGCGTAGAAGCTCAGCCGCGGCAGAGTCACCCCCCCTAGACTGACAAAGGAGTGAAGAATGCCGGAGTCTACCTTCTTCACCAGCACGTACCGCTCATACTCGTCCTTTTCCACGACACCGAGCCCCACGAGCTTGTCCAAGTGATGAAATGCGACGCTCGGGCTTGAGAAACCGAGCTCCTTCTGGACCTCTCGTACTCCCGCAGCCTTTCCGTACTTCAGCAGGTAGAGATAGACCTGTAGCGTCTTCCCCCGGAGCTCGAAGTCGACCTTTTCGCGTTGAGCCCCAGACAACGCTTCGGGACGCGACGTATGCGAGATAAGGACTGCGTTCTGGGCGGCCGAACGCCCTGTTTCCAGGGGTGGGATTAACTCCCGCCGCCGCAACCCCGCCCTATGGACGGACTGCCCGGCTCCGGGGCGAAGCCTGTACTGGCCACCCTGTTTGCTCTCGTAGTCGCCGGCGGTTTCGCGCTCGCTCTGCTCCATGGTCTCGGGCAAGGAACAGCACTTTCTGGGGCGGCGTCCGGAGGTCAGGACACTACCGACACGGTCGTCTCCGGCGGGGCGTCCTACGCTCCATACCAGTCGTTCATCGCCGGCACGTCGTCGAGCTACCAATATGGGGACCAGACCAGCGTACTCGAGTCGGTACCCAACGGCCAGTCAACGGCACAGTCGAGTGGGACCACCAGCTCCGGCGAGGTCGCACAGAGTCCGGCGAGCGACGGCGAGATCGAGTTCTCAAGCGACGTGTCCCTGACCTGTCCCTCGCCGCAGTCAACGGCGCAGTCAGTCGTCGCCCTCGCATACTCGGTCGGCGGCTACGTCGCATACCAGTCCACGTATGGCGGCTCAGCGTTCGTGGTGATACGCGTCCCGACTGCCGACTACCAAAGCGTCCTGACCCAGGTCGAAGCGATGGGCAACACGACGAGCGTGGTCTCGACCTCGGTCAACGCGGGCGTCCAGTACACAGACCTCAACGCGACGCTCGCCTCGTTGGTCACTGAGCAGACGTCCCTCCTGAAGCTCCTAAATCAGTCGTCGGCGGTCAACACGACTCTAGCAATCGAGAGCCAGCTTCAAGGAGTTAACGACCAAATCGACGATGTCCAAAGCCAGATTCTGCAGACGCGCTCGCTCATCGACTTCGCGACGGTGAACGCCACGATCACAAAGTCCGCCCTTGCGTCGCCTCTCGTGATGACCCTGACCGCGACGCCGCTAAATGGGACCGCCCCGCTCAGCGTTACGTTCGACGCAGTCGTGAAGGGGGGCGCTTCTCCGTACGTCGTGAATTTCAATTTTGGGGATGGGACCTCTGCGGAAGGCGACGTACTGATCCACACGTTCGACGCAGCCGGCACGTACAAAGTGCACGTCACTGTCACCGATGACAACGGAACCGTCGCGTCGGCCGAAGCGACGGTCAGTGTCTCAGCCGCCGCCAGCCAGTATGGCGTCCCCGACTTCCCCGCGGTCGTCCTTGGCCTGTTCGTAGGAGTTGTAGAAGGGATCGCAGAGGTAGCCGCCGTGGTCCTGCCTCTTGCGCTCGTCGCTGCTCTTCTTCTCGTTCCTCTGAGAAGGAGGTTCAGGGCCCGGAGGGGGACTGTGCGGGACTCCCTTCCGGGGCAGCCTTCGTCTTCCTGAACTTCCGGTAATAGTAGTAGATGACCGCAGGTCCCGAGATCAGGAGCACCGCAACCATCCCAAGCATGGCATATGCGAGGAGATCGGCGGTGTGGAGAGGTACGTTCGTCAGAGATTCCATCACATCCCCTGCGCCTCTTATCGCCTTCGCCGGGGAGGTTTATAGCGATATCAGGCGCCGATGGCCTGCACAGGCGTGACCCGCCGAACCGCGACATTCCCGAAATACAGAGGCAAGTACTCCTTCGAACCGGTCTTCAGCGCGGAGGAGCACGTCCGCCAGTTCTACGCGGGGCGAGAGATCCCGCTTGTCCCGCCCAAGGCCGCCCTCATCTTCGATAGCGACTTCGAGGCATTTCTTTGTAGGCAAAAGTGGCTGACCGGAGCGCCGGGGTTGTACTCGATGTCGAGGAACTCATTGAAGAGCACCGAGGGCAGGCTGGGAGTCTACAGGCTCGGAATAGGCGCACCGATGGCGGCGATAGCTGTCGAGGAGCTGAGGGTGCAGGGGGCATCGGAGTTCCTCGTTCTCGGCCTCGCGGGGGGTCTGGCCCTCCCCGCGCCAGGAGACTTGGTGTTATGCACGAAGGCCCTGCGGGACGAGGGTGTGTCACACCACTATCTCGGCGGCTCGCGCTACGCGCTTCCTGACAGGAGACTCACGGCGGCGTTGAGGGAAGGAGTGAAGGAACGAGGTCTGATGTTCAGGTCGGGGCCTTCGTGGACGACAGATGCGCCGTACCGTGAGAGCAGGCGCGAATTGGAGCGATACGTCCGGGAAGGAATCCTCACCGTCGAGATGGAGGCCGCGGCCGTCTTCGCCACATGCCGCTCCCTGGGCGCCCGCGCGGCCGCAGCCCTCATGGTCTCCGACGTGTTGACGTCGGATGGATGGACGGGGTTCGTCAAGGGAATAGCACCAGGCGACTTCGCCCCGCTCGCGGAGGTCGCTGACGTCTTTCGTTCAGTC
>JASHOZ010000051.1 GCA_030038395.1 Nitrososphaerales archaeon | reverse complement strand
GTCGTGAGACAGGTCGGCCTCTACCTGATGGAAGGGGTGGTTCACTGAGGGGAAGCCCTGCCCAGTACGAGAGGAACAGCGGGGCGTTGCCTCTGGCGTACCGGTCGTCCGAGAGGGCGCAGCCGGGCAGCTAAGCAATTGTGGATAACCGCTGAAAGCATCTAAGCGGGAAGCCACTCCCGACAAGAGTGAGCCTTGAGTCCAAGCTTCCCCCGCAAGGGGGAGGGGCGAACTCAGAAGGGAGGCGATAGAAGATCGCGTTGAAGTGGTCCCAGTGTACGCAAGAAGCCCGCAAGGGCGACTTGTTCAGCTGGTGGACTAACTATATCCCAACGCAGGATGAGTTATTCCCGGCGGAGGCGCAATGAATCCTATGCACGGCAGCCGTCCCTGACTGCTTTGGCCCAAACACAACGCGGCTGCATGTGCTCGGCGGCGCTAACGGAGCGCCTTCTCCATCATCAGCATGGTGTAGAATCTGCCGCCGACCTTCATCTCCCTCTCTAGCGTGCCGGTAGTGACGAACCCCGCCCTCCTGTACAGTTGGACCGCAGCCCGCTGCTCGCGGTTCACGTAGAGCCTCACCTTCACTATCCTCCTGTGTCTCTGGATGGTCTGGAGGGCATGGTCGAAGAGGGCAGCGCCGACTCCCTCTCCCCTGTGCGCCGGTGTGACGTAGAAGCTGAATATTTCAGCGACGTGTCTGAATTTGACGCTTCCATTGAAGGAGCAGACAATCATGCCTACCGGCTCCCCTTCGTGCACGGCGAAGAAAGTATCACTGATCCTCTTCTTCCACTCTTTCTCCCCGAGGCATCTCTCCTCTCCATACGAGCTTCCGAACGCCAACGGCTCGTTCCTAAGTGCTTCCAGCCGGAGGCGCCTGTAGTCACGCCACCTCCCCGGAGGGAGCCTGGAAATCAATGCCAAGTTGAAGCGCCGGTCTCCATCTCTCGGTGATATCTAAGCCGAGTCCTCACTCCTCGGAAGGCAGTCTGTGGCTGAAAGCGAGGCGTCAGTGCTATATACGAACCCTTCAAAAGCGGCTATAGAGGGCAATGTTGTTCCAGGAGGTACCCGCCAGGTGCGGGTGCTGCAAGCACTTTGACGGATGTCTGTGCGGGGACTGCGCGAGCTGCTCTGACTCGCTCAGGGAAGGGGCCTTCGAGAGCAACTTCAAGCGCTATTCTGTACTGGGATGCTGCCTCCTGCTGGCCGTGGGGTTCGTCGTCTTCGTGCCGGTGGTCCCTATCGCTACAGGAATCCGGATCGGAGAGGGCTCCGCGGTCGCAGTCGAGTCGAACTCCACCTCGGCCTTCGGTTCGCTAGCCTTCTGCTATCTAGGACAGGGCGCAGCCGTGGACCAGGGAGTCTACTACTTGATGGTCAGACCGACGGTGAAAGTCAACGAGGTCACCTGCCAGACGTCGACGTCGCAGTAGTGGACCCCCCTCGATGCAGTTTCCATCTCTCTACCCCTTCGTTTTTGACTGAGGAGGTCGGCAGCCGGTTCCGTCGCTCCGGCGGCCTAGCACGTGCCCGCGGCGTTCGCTGGAGGGCTGACTGCCGCGTCAGCGATCCCTTTGAAAGCATGCCTGCCGCGAAAGCGGCTCCAATCAGCTGTGGAGAGACCGACGTGGTCGTCGATAGCGCCAGAAGACCTGCAACCCCGCCGAGAAGGCCCACCAACCCTCCTCAGCCCTCGCCTTGGCCCCTGTCAAAGTCCCAGAGCCCGACCATCGCCAGAGCAAGCCCGCAAGCACGAACAATAGACAGTTCGGGAGGGCCGCAGCTCCTTATCGAACGCGAAGGGTAAAAAGCGGAGCCCTCCTCCCTTGGATCGTTGGCCCCTGACGTCGACACGCATCCCCCCGCTGACGACGCTGGTTACCTCGAGCGGCTCTCTCAGGCGATCTTCATGGCCGGCCTCAACTGGAAGATGGTCGAGAACAAGTGGCCGAACTTCGTAAGGGCCTTCTCCAAGTTCTCCCCGGGGAAGGTTGCGACGCTTTCCGAGAGGGAAGTCCATGCGCTGATGAGCGACGCCGGAATCATCAGGAACGAGAAGAAGATCCGTTCCACTGTCGACAACGCGGCCGCCGTCCTCAAACTGCGACAGGAGTTCGGATCCGTGAGCAAGTACATCGGGTCGTTCGAGAAGGACGAGAGCGGGCTGCAGAGGGACCTACAGCTCCGGTTCAAGCACGTCGGCCCCTCGACCGCCAGGACGTTCCTCTGGATGGTGGGGTATAAGCTCACGCCAACCAAGGAAGAGCGCGCCTGGCTTAAGGCACATCACAGGTGAGGGGCACCTACCGGCCATGGCCTAGCCCGTTAGCGTCGGCTGCAAGGTGAGGCTCGTAATCATGCTCGCGCCATTCGCGATGCCCTCGTCACTGCTGTTCCGGTGTCTCATCGAGTCCTCCGTCACAGGACTTGACCGGTTTGGATCCCCATCGCAGATGAGAAGGGGGTCGCCTCACCTTTGGACGTTCCTTGAAAGCTCTTTCAGCACGGCTTCCTTGGCCGTGCGCGCGTCGAAGTCCCAGCCGCTCTCCGAAAATCGCGCATAGGGGATCGTGTAGTTGAACGACTCTCCCACCTTCATGTATCCCACATCGGGCTTCGCCTTGGAGAGCGGAAGAACCTCGTCCATGAAAGCCATCATCTCCATTAGCTCAGTTAGGGGCACTCCGAGCATTGCGACATATTCGCCGTTCTTCAGCTTGTACTCGGTCCAGAGGAACGGGATACTATTCACCACGCTCTGAACCTGCCTGAACAGCTTCTCCTCATGGATGCTGAATTTCATGACCACGACGAGCGCAGGGTGCGTCACAGCACTCGTGAAGTCTCTCATCCATCTCACCCTGTAACGAGGAACGAGCCTCTTCCCTCTCACATGGTTGCGGTAATGATACTCCAACGTCTTCTCGTTAATCCTCAGCTTCCGGGCAATCCCCACCGTGTGCTGCAGCTCGTCTATCTGAAGCTCCTTGATGATTCGTAGGTCGATCCCATCCGCGACTCCGACGGCCTCGACCGGGTCATCTGGCAGCGGCAGCCCTTCGCTCCGTTTCACCCTTTGCCAGTCAACCTCCCACCTCGCTTTCTGGAAGTCGAAGTTCCTCACGTCCATCGGCTTGTGCCGCTCGACGACGACCGCGTCGAGCTGGAAGTCTTCAATTACTTTCTTCCTTCTCAGCGCCTCCAGAAGCGTGCCGAGCTCGTATCCTCTGCCCGCGGGCGGGGCGAACAACGAAACGAAGCTCCCCTCTGGCAGAAACTTGGAGTAGTGGACAAGGTACGCCGTCTTGTTCAGGGCATCGAAGAACCGCGACGCAGACGCATGGTATGGCGGGCTAATGCGAATCGTGGCCCATTGCAATTGCAGTCCGAGTTTCCGGTAGTCGACCTCGGCCTGGAACCTGAACCCGCGCTCGGCAAACTGCTTCTTGACTTTGTAGCGAATGGTCTCCTGGTGGGCGCCCGTCAGCCTCGCAATCTGTGCCACGTTCCGGGGGCCGACTGAGCTTATCGCGGCGACGATTCGCGCTTCGAGGCCTAAGGAGTCGTCCTTGAAGGCATGGAGTGTCTTTGCGCTGCTCATTGTAAATCCACCAAAATCAGAGAGATATGTACGTTTCCTCTGAGACAGTCGGAGTGCTAGAAGAGGCTCCACCCAGCGGGCGCCGTCTCGGCTGTATGGCGCTAGTCGACGGCTGGCTGAGGTTGCCGCTGAAGGCCAACGATTGGCCCGAGGACGATCCAGACCACGGAACAACCTGCTATGAGTGCTCCCACCACGAGCGTGGGAACAACTCCGATTGTCGTGCAAAACACCCCTCCAAGGAGCGACCCTATGGGAATCGTCCCCCACACTATGGTCCTCATAGTGGCGTTCATTCTCCCCTGAAGTCTATTCGGCGTTATGATCTGCCTCAGGCTCACCTGGTTGATGTTGTAGATTGGAACTCCGATGGACGAAAGAAAGTATGCTACGCCGATTGTGACGACAGCTAGGTCGCCCCTTGCGAGCAGCACGAGCAGAAGCGCGAAGTTTCCGGCGATCGAGAGAGCTATCGCGCGCCCCAGCCCGACCCTGCGGGTGAAAGATGGCGTGATCAGCACGCCGAGCAGAAAGCCGACGGCTCCAATCGAGAAGGCAACGCCTATCACGCCCTTCGATATCCCCAGAGTGAGATACGCGTAAAGCAAGACCGCAACGCCGAACATATTGGACCCTAGATTGGACATCGCCGTGCACCCTGCCTGCGTCCATAGCAGGGGGTTTCCGGTTACCACCTTGATGCCTTCCCTCATCTCCGCGAAGAAGTCCTTCTTTGTTTCGGGCGGCGCAACCGCAGGCTCAGGCTTCTCAATCCATGCGAGGGTGAACACTGAGATGAGCGTCCCCACCGAGTCCGCCGCAACCGAGAGCGCGGCCCCCACGAGCTGCATCATCACGCTCGCAACGCTCGGGCCTACGACCTGCGCCGCAGACGCGCTGGTCTGGAGTTTTTGGTTCCCCTCGACCACGTCATCCTTCGACACAAGGCTAGGCAGGTAAGACTGGTAGGCAACATCGAAGAAGACGGTGGTGGCCCCCATCGAGAATGACACGGCGTAGAGCTGGTAGAGGCCGAGGACGCCGAACGCGAACGCCACCGGCACGCTCGCTAGCGTTGCCACCTGGATGAGGTTGGCAACAATCATCACGGGCTTCCTCTTCATCCTGTCCATCCAGACGCCGACGAAGAGTCCGAGCGTCGGGAAGGCGACGAAGCCCAGCGCTTGAAGGAGACCGAGCTGGAAGCCTGTGACCCGAAGCGTCAGGATCGCGATTGTCGGAATCGCGAGTCCCGATATCTGACCGGTGAACTGTGTAATCGTGTCGCCAGTCCAGAATTTCCTGAAGTCCGAGTGGCGCCAGAGCCTCCCGCTCAGCGTCATGCGGCGATGCTCCCGGCGGCTCCTGTCGCCCACGGCAAATCTATCGAGAACACATCCACAGGCGTGGCGACGTTCTTGGCTTCGCGTCTCCCGATTTCAGTGAGGTGGTTCCCCAGTTTGTTCCAAATCTGATCGAAGACCTGCCTTGTGATGCAGATCCCCCCTGGCTCGGCGAAGGCGTATACCCGGCTCCCGATGTTCACGGCGTCACCCAGGATGTCGTTCCCCTTCCTCTCTACGTCTCCTATGTGGATTCCGATGCGGACGAAGAGCCTTTCGGGCGCTGAGACACCCTTGTTCCGTTCGTACATCCGCCTCTGGATGTCGATTGCGCATTGGGATGCTTCGAGCGCGCTGGTGAACTCGACTAGGAATGCGTCCCCTACGGTCTTGACTTCTCTCCCATGGTATTTCGGGAGCGAGGTCCGCGTGACCTTCCGGTATTCCTCCAGGAGCTCTAACGCGCGCTGCTCGTTCTGTTGTGTGATCGCCGTGTAGCCCACCAGGTCTTCGAACATAATTGCGGCCAACTCTCTCGTGGTCGTCGCCTCGAATGACTCCAGGAAGCCGTTCATTTTCCAGTAGGTCTCCAGAAATTCCCCCCCTCTCTGCGTCGCGGCATAGGTCGTCTCTCCCTCCGCACTCACCTCTCTGAGCGGACCGAAGGCAATGAGGTCGTCAACCATCCCCCGAAGCCTGTCGAGGGGCACGCCTGCGCCATACGACATCCGTGTGATTCGCCTCCCTCCTGGCGTGCGCCTGACCACCTCGAGGATTGATGCGTAGATATCTGCTTTTGACCTCTTTGTCGTCCTACTCATGTCTGCGCCCTTCTCCCCGCCTTCGCGACCGACTTATAGCGGGAACGGGGGGAGCGCAGAAGCCTTCTGAGGCGGGGTCGTGCACCTGACCTCGGCTCCCTGCTTTAGCTCATGTGTGAAGAGCAACGCTTCGAGTTCGCAGCCGTCACCTAGTATCGCGCGCTCTGCGAAGACCTTGCCCATCCTCGCACCAGCCCCCGCATCCAGTTCCGAGCAGTAGACGTCTTGGACTTCCGAGCCCCTCCCAAGGCGGACGCGCCCCCCCACCAATGTCCCTGTGCACCGCGAGTGTCTTCCCAGCTCGATGTCTGCCGCCTTGAGTCCATGGGGTGCGTCCACCGCCCCGCCTATCTTTGCCTGACCCTTCACGAGTCCTTTGGCCGTCCTCAGGCGACCCCCCACTTCGACATCCGTCGCCGAAAGGACGCCAGAGATCTCCGCCTCTCCTCCGACCTCGAGCTCCCTGGCCAGAGCGACGTCCCCGGACACCCTGACCCTCCCCCCGACCTCGACACTTCCGCCTGACAGGTTTCCTTCGACGTCGATCACTCCGCCCGCTTCGATTTCATCGCAAGTCAAATCTCCCTTCGAGACTAGCCTCCCACCGACGTCGATGATCTTCCCTTCCCCGCCCTCCAGTTCGACTGTCCCGCCCACGTCAATCTTGGCGAACTTCAGCGGCTTGCTCGATGCAAACGTGCCGCCCACGTCAGCCAGTTCAGACACCTCGCCCCCCCCAACCGCAACCCTTCCGCCCACGTCTAGGCTCTTGGCGACTAGCGCTCCAGCGGCCTCTACGGAGCCTCCAACGTCTACCACCTCTGCAGACAGTTCGCCTTGGGCGTCCAGCGAGCCACCTACATCGACGCTCTTGGCCCGCAAGGATCCAACGGAGAGCTTCCCTCCTACGTCAATACTATTGGCGCTGGCAGTCTTCCTAACGTAGAGGGCGACATCGACGTCTATGTCATCATGGACGGTCAAGCCCCCGTCTATCCGGACCATCCCATCCCTGGAGCGCAGCGACGAGCACTCGAAGTCGCAGTCTATCTCCACGCTTCCTTCGAAGGACGCTTCTCCCTTCACGACCACCAGGTTGCCTTCAAGCGGCTGAATCCTGGCGTGATCCTCCACAAGCAGGTCTCCTTCGACCAAGCCGAGCCGCACTGTCTGCCTCGCGCCGACCCTTGTGTCGCTCATGACGGTCAGGAGGCACTCCTCGGGTAATATAGTTGGCTCACTACAAGTAATCACTCGTAGTGACTCTCGCAGTCCACCAGAGTCCTTCCGGACGCGATGCACCGGCGCTCCAAAGCGGTAGGTCAGCGAGAGCTTCGCGCGCCTAGACTGCCGTTCCCGCCACGTCTGCCTCTCTGCGCTGGCGTTCGGAAGGGCCGAGATGGTTTGGGGCAGGGGTCAATTCCAAAAGCTTTTAGAAAGAAGCCATCGCTCTTGCCCCGACCTTGGGGGAGTCCAAGAGCGGACGCAAGGAGACGGTTGGACTTCTGCGCAGGGTGCCGATGTTCAGTGAGCTCACAGACGAAGACCTGAAATCGCTGCTGAAGGACACGACAGAAGAAAGCTTCCAGTCGGGCAGCGTGATAATCAAGGACGGATCCTGGCTTGCCGACCTCTACATCATATTGGACGGCGGAGTCGAAGTCGTGAAAAGAAGGAAAATAATCGCCAGGCTAGGCGTCGGTCAGTTCTTCGGCGAGATGGCCGTCCTGAATGACGAGCCTACAGGGCGGAGTGCCGATGTCATGGCAGGCGACCAGACCAGATGCCTGAGGGTCAAAGGAGTCGCTTGGCGGGCATTCCTGAGGCGGAACCCCGATGTTGCCCTGGCGGTGATCCAGCTTCTGGCGGCAAGGCTCAGGCAGGCGAGCTGGACCCTGAGCGAACTGCAGAACCTCCCCGCCGAGCAGAGCAGGTAGCCGACCGGTCTCCCTTCGCACGTCGCGGCCGCACTCAGGCTTAGAGATGTCTCCGCGAACGGCGCACGCCGGTTCTCGGTTGTCAGGCGGGACTCAGACCGGGTCGCTCAGGAATCTCTTGATTCCAGTCCCGAACATTAGCATCATGAGCCAGAACCCTGCCAGGAGGGCGACCAAGGCGTAGTCACTGTACAGGTTCAGGGCGATCAGGGCCGCTGCAATCACCGTCGCCGCGATGAAGTTCGACAGTCCCCAGAGGACGTTGGTCCTCGGCGAGGACCTCTGCCCGAATGGGCTCCTGAAAACCTTGCCCGCTGCGCCGAACGCGAAGTGGGGGACTCCGTTGCCCAGAAGGAATCCGACTGCGAAGTACCAAAGCAAGAACAGCTGGAGAGCCATCGGCCTTTCCCGCGGGGGTCAGGATTTTAACCCTGGTCCTGCGGCCCACCCGTCAGTCGTGTCCCGGCCGGCGGCGTGCAGCTTTTAGACCTCACGAAAAGCACGGGGCAGGAGAAACAGGGGAGAGGGGTTGGCGGCAGAACACTCACCATTTGGGAAGCTTAGCGCCTTCATCAAGAAGCGTCACCGCGCCATCGTCGTCGCGTGGCTAGTTGCTCTGGTGATATCGACGCCGCTAATCCTCGGCTTCTTCTCCGCAATCTCATTCAACGTCGCAAACTCGAACGCGCTGAGCGTGCCAAATTCCGAGTCCGAGAGAGCGCAGGCGGTGATCGACGCTCAGTTCCCCGCGATGAACACGACGTCAAGCCCCGTCATAGTAGTCTTCCAAGACGGAAACGTGTACTCGACCGGCGTAAAGGAGGGCATCCTTTCGCTCAACAGGACGCTGGCCGCGGACCCGCAGCTTGCAAACTTCAGTGGGGTGGAGAGTGTTTACGGCGTGGAGGCGAGCCTGCTTGACTCGACCGTCCCTGGCTATGTGGGCCAGCTTGCCGGAGGCATCGGACCTGCCTCGAACTCCAGCGACGCGGGTGCGGCGTGGGACACAGCCGCCATGGCCTTGGCCGATAGGGCCGCATCGACCTTCGCGTCTTCGCCCCTCTTCACGGTGAACGCCACGTCGCTGTACGGCCTACTCGCAGGGCTGAATGCCAACAGCACGACGGGGGAGATACAGGCGGCAGTCTCAGGCGTGCTGGCCTCCGAAAGCATACTCGACTATCCCTACGCGCTCTCCGCCATAACGACAAGGGACTTCGTGAGTCCACAGAACACCACCATGATATTCGAGGTCGACTTCTCATCGCCTCCCAGCAACGGAGTGATAGCGGAGACGAAGACAGACGTGCATGCGTCGAGTCTCGCCGGGCTTGGCACAGTATACGTTACGGGCTCGCCCGTAATAACGGCGGACTTCGAGAACGCCGCGCAGCCCGCCCTCGACAACAGCATAGTCCCCGGCTTGGCTCTGTCGATATTGGTCGCGGGGCTGTTGTTCCTCTCTCCCGTTGCAGCGTTGGTTCCGGTCCTGATTGGCGGGTTGGCCATCGGAATCTCACTCGGGGGTGTCTACGGCCTGATCGTGGTCGTGCAGCACGGGCAGATTAACTTCGCCGTCCCCTTCCTCATGATACTGACGATGCTCGGCCTCGCCGTCGACTACTCAGTGCTGCAACTGAGAAGAACGAAGGAGGGGAGAGCGGGAGGAAAGTCCATCGATGAGAGCGTGGCGGTCTCCGTGAGATGGGCCGGACAGGCGGTGCTGACGGCCGGATCGACCGTGATTGTCGCGTACATCGTCTTGGCGGTTACGAAGGTGCCGTTCTTCGGCGCTGTCGGGACCGCCATTGCATTGGGGGTCGCCATTCTTCTTGCCGCCTCAATGACGCTCCTCCCTTCGCTCGAACTCATGTTCGGAGACAGGCTGTTCTGGCCGAGGGACGCCGCTCATCTCCATCCGAAAGTGAAGCCTGACAAGACCGCCAGGATTGACAGGCTCACCCAGCGCACACTCAGCAAGAAGGTCGTGATATCTGTGGCGATCACCCTCCTAGCTGCCGGCGCTTTCTACCTGACCTACGAGACTCCGAGCGGTTTTGACATCACCAGGCTCATCCCCAACTTCGAGAGCAACCAAGGCCTGACCGTCATCGACAACAATTTCGGAGGGGGCACTGTGGCGCCTACCCAGATAGCAGTGACCTTCCCTTCGCCGATTACTGACGGAGGGGGCGGCTTCAATCAGTCGCAACTAGGCACGCTCGACAGAATCACATCGGCAATCGCGGGCTCGGATGGCGTGGAGTCGGTCAGCAGTCCGACCAGCCCCTACGGCTCTGAGTTCAACTATAGCTACCTGAGCACGCTACCGTCACCCGTCGCCGAGCAGTATCTAACTGCGATTGACTCGCAAATCGGCTTGAACAACAGAACCGCCCTCATCACAGTAGGTCTTTCGGCACCCGCCCAGAGCCCGCAGGCGATTGCGGAACTGGACGGAGTGGAGAGCGCGGTGGGAGCCCTGGCTCTACCTGCTGGCGTCACCGTGCTTTACGGTGGGACCACCCAGTCGACGATCGACACCCTCAACCTGATCAACGGGGTACTGCCGACAGTTCTGCTGATACTGGCAGTGGGCGTCTACTTCATCCTCTTTTTGCAGCTGCGTTCAATCTTCACCCCTCTTCGCCTGATCTTCACCATCCTTTGCAGCGTAGCATTCGCCCTCGCCCTGCTTTCTCTCTCGTTCTACTACGCTCTGGGGATTCCGATAGTCGGGTTGGCGCCGCTCTTCGTGATCGTCACGATGCTGGGGGTGGGGATAGACTACGACATTTTTCTAGTAACCAGGATAAGGGAAGAAGCCTTGAACGGTCGGTCTGACTTCGACGCGATTCGGACCGCCGTCGGCAAGACCTGGGTCACGCTGTTCGGGCTCGGACTGATACTCTCAAGCGTGTTCGCGTCGCTGGTGGTGAGCGGAATCGGTCTCTTTCAGGAGATCGGCGTCAGCGTGGCCTCGGCGGTCCTCGTGGATGTCGGAATAGTTATACTGTTCTTCGTCCCTTCCCTCATGGGAATCGCCAAGAGCTACAACTGGTGGCCGGGCAAGGTCAGGGCAGACCCGCGGGTTGGAAGCGACCATCCCGCCGCGCCGGTTCACTCAAATAAGGAGGGGCAGACCCAGCCGCCAAGGGAAGGGTCTAGCGAGTAGCATGGCAATCCAGCCCTGGTTCCTAGTAGAGGTCATCACACTAGTCATCACAGTCCCTGTCCTTGGGCTGGAGTACTACTGGCTCGTCCTGCTTGGGATGTCGACAAAATATCCCAGAGACCTCGAGGGCAAGGACGTCAAGCTATCTAGTCACCCGACGGTCTCCGTGTTGGTAGCGTCGTTCAACGAGAAGTATGTGATCGCCCGTTCCCTCGACGCTCTGAAGCACTTGGACTATCCAAAGGAAAGGCTGCAGATTGTGGTGGCAGACGACTCCAACGACCAGACCGTCCAGGTAATCGACGACAAGGTGCGCGAGCTCAACGACAGTGGCGTCAGGGCAGTCGTGTCCAGGCGTCCCAACAGGGACTACTTCAAGTGCGGAGCGCTAAACAAGGCGATGGACCAGGTGACGGGGGAGTTCGTCCTTCTACTGGACGCCGACTCGATAGTCCCTCCTGACCTGCTCACGAAGGGGATAGACGCGATGGAGAGCCATCCGCGCGCTTCGTTCGTCTCGTTCAGATACGGACACTACAACAGGAACTACAACCTCATCACTCGTCTCTTCGCGCTTTACCAGGACATGGGAGACACGCTGTCGAAGATGGGGGCGTACCGAATCGACGCTCCATTCTCGTTCCAAGGGGGCTTCGCACTTGTCAGGTCTAAGGACCTGAGGGGGGTCGGCCAGTGGTCCAACGAACGCATCGCCGACGACGGCGACGTGTCGATCAAGATGTACCTGGCCGGCAAACGCGGAATCTATCTGAGCAGCGTCAAGATAATGAGCGAAGACCCCTCCACGCTGGAAGCCTGGAAGAAACAGGTCGCTAGGACGTCGCAGGGGTGGTGGCGATGCATCGCCAAGTACTGGAAGAGCATCGTGAAGGCCCCGGACGTGAATCTCAAGACGAAGGCGGGCCTCCTGCTTATGCTCCTCGGCCCCTTCTCCGGATTCAGCTGGATACTGGTAACGTTTCTTTCCGCCTTCGCGGTAATCGGTGGCGTTGTCCAGCCTGCCAACTCCATATTCAACAACCCGTTCTACGTCGCGATGGTCGCCGTCCCATTCGCCATATCCCTTGCATCGGGGGCGTGGGCCCTCTGGGTGCAAGGGCTGATGACGGCGAGGAACGTCATCCTGATTCCCATGATCGGCTACGCCACCGGAGCCATGCTGAGTCTTGGTTCGGTGGCTTTCTTCTACGGCGTGTTCAACAGGACAGGGTTCTTCAAGTACAGGACTCCGCACGGAGGCTCAGGAGAGGCGACGAAGAAGTCCTACTTCCGGAGCCTGACGAACGACAAAAACGCGATCATCGAGGGTGCGCTGGCAGTCGCCGGCATCGCGCTTGCCGTGATTGTCTTCGCCTATGGCGTGTGGTTCCTCTCCCTGTCGCTCTTCGGGTTCGGCATCTTCACCCTAAAGTCGATGAACCTGAGCCGGCACCTGCAGGGTGCGGCGCCGAGCCCACCGAGTCAAGTGCCCGAGAGCCCGAACTGAGCCTAGCCGAGTCGCCAACTCGGTTCGCGCGAGAAGTGAGCAGTGCGCTACCGCTACCGAGGCGCGCAGAACCGTCGTAGGCGGTCAGGAAGCCTCGAACTCACTGACGGAAGCCCGCTAGCGAGTCGTCGCTGAACCCATAGCGGGCTGCCCCGGAGCATATTGTCTCCATATCTTCAGTCGCGAAATGGTGTAAGCGAAGAGGAATCCGATCGCTACAGCGAAGATGTAGGCAATCGTAGGGAAGATCACGATCGAGAAAAGCAACGTCAGCACGTACTGTATGGCTGTAGCAGCCGAGCCGTTGAGGAAGTACTTGAAGAAGCGCTCGCGTGACAGTAGCGGGGAACGGAAGACAACTTCGGCTTTCCACGTGTAGTCGGTCAGAATCGATGTCAGGACGGCCATGAGAAGGGCAATGGGCAAGGGGAGGTACAGGCGAAACCTAAGAAGGTAAAGTAAGCCGTCAATCATCAACGTGTTTACCGCTCCCGTCGACGCGTACAGGATTGAGTGTCGGTTCACGTAGAACCTGACTATTTTCATGACGGTTTCGGACATCGGGAAGAACCCCTGCCAGCGGACCAGAGTGAAGCCGATGTAAAGATTGGGTCAGCAAGCTGTCAGCGACCGCGGGCCGACGACTTATGAGGGTCCTTGCGTAAGGTCACACGAGTGTCGGCCATCATCGACGCGAAGGACCTGACCAAGGTCTATGGAGGAAAGGTCAAGGCCGTCGATCACATCACCTTCCACGTGACCGAGGGCGAAATCTTCGGCTTCCTGGGCCCGAACGGTGCTGGCAAGACGACCACCATTAAGATGCTTAACACACTGGCCTCGATCACCGATGGGACGGCGACGGTCGCAGGCCACGACGTCAAGAAGGATCCCGGCGCGGTACGGAAGAGCATCGGCGTGGTCCCGCAGGAGCTGACCGCAGACGACGAGCTGAGTGGGACCGAGAACATGATGCTGATGGCGAAGCTGCATCAGGTGAACGGGACTACCGCGAAGACACGGATAGCGAACCTCCTCCGCCTCGTCGACCTGGAGGAGGCCGCAGGGAGGAAGGTGAAGACTTTCTCGGGCGGCATGCGGCGGAGACTTCAACTGGTCATGGGGCTCCTGCACGAGCCGAAGGTGCTCTTCTTGGATGAACCAACTCTCGGCCTGGACGTGCAGACCCGCAGCAGGATGTGGCACTACATCAAGGCACTGAACAAGGACCGGGGACTCACCGTCTTCATGACCACGCACTACCTAGACGAGGCAGACTCGCTTTGCGACAGAATCGCAATCGTGGACCATGGGGCAATAAGGGTGTCTGGGTCTCCATCCGAGCTCAAGGAGGCGCACGGCGGCGACATCGTCACGCTAACCCTCTCGAACGAGACAGCCGACCTGACACCCTTCTTCTCGGGAATCGAAGGCGTCCAAGGCGTGACGAGAGAGGGGAACACCTACAGGATAAAGCTCCCCAAGACCGAGAGGGCGCTCCCCGCCATAGTGGCGGGCGTCGTGCAGAAGGGAGTGGGGATCTCCGAGATCTCCTTCTCCAAGCCCACCCTGGACCAAGTCTTCCTCGACGTCGTCGGGAGGTCCATGCGCGATGAAGAGGCGCCCGAGAGCGACTCGGCCTGGGAGAACATCAGGATGGAGCGAACCAGATAGGCATGATCAGCGAGACGCTAGCGCTCACCTTCAGGGCCCTGAAGAAGTGGGTGCGCAACCCCGCATCGGTGATGCCCGGACTGTTCACTGCGATGTTCTATCTGTTCCTCTTCGGGAACTCCTTCAATCCTACAGCCCTCCTGTCCCAGTCCACAGGCGCCTCCACTTCTCTGCCGACGTCATTCGGCGGTGCGCCGACCTACATCACCTACCTCACTTCAGGGGTCATCTGCGTCATACTGGTCTTCAACATGGCCTTCGGGGGAATAGACCTGGTCCTCGACAGGCAGCTCGGCTACCTGAATTCCCTACTCACCGCCCCGATACCACGCGCGGCCATATTCCTCTCGGGAGTCGCTCAGAACCTGGTGAAGGTGCTCATCCTCGCCGTGCTGACGTTCGTGGTCGCCCTTTTCATCCCGAACGGTCTGAAGCTTCCAGGGTCGTTCTCTATCATCAGCTTTTTGGGCGTATTCCTCGCCTTCGTGCTATTAGGCCTGGGGTTGTCTTTCATCTTCACCGCGCTCGCCCTCACGGTCAGGAGCATCGACTCACTCGTAGCGATCGTCAACTTCCTGACGCTGCCGATCATGTTCATGAGCAACACGTTCTTCCCGGCGTCTTCCTTCCCGTCGTGGCTCATGGACATCGCAAACGTCAATCCGGTCACCAAAGCGAACGACGCGGCAAGACTCTTGATAGTGAACGGGTCGCTCTCCTCAAGCCAGCTCGCAACCTACGGCTGGGACGTGGCTTATCTGACTGTATTCGCCTCGCTCCTCGGGATGCTGGGGTATCTCGCGGCGCGGCGCGCCCTCAGGCCCGAGTAGCCTCAGGGTATCTGCCTGACTCAAAGCCACCAGAGTCGGCTGTCACCGTCTGAACTACTGTTCGCGACTACGCTCTTTCCGGCTGCCCAGTCGCCAGCTTGATCAGGTACTCGTGCACGAGGGTGCTCTCGCTCAACTCGGGGTGGAAAGCCGTACCTACTATCCTGCCCTGCTGAACAGCCACCACCTTCTCGCCCAGCCTGGCCAACTCCTTGACGCCGGGGCCCATCGACTTCACGGCAGGGGCTCTGATGAACACTCCCCGGAACCTCTCCCCCCCGGGGAGCTCGAGTCTCAGCTCGGCTTCGAACGACTCGCGCTGCCTTCCGAACGAGTTCCTCTCGACCGATATGTCGAGCGCGCCGAGCACGATTTGGTTCGTCTCGCCGACGACCCTGTCCGGCGCCTTCCTCGCCAGCACGATCATTCCGGCGCATGTCCCCAGGGTGGGGAGACCACCGGAGATTCTTTCCCGCAGAGCCGGTATGATCCCCTTGACCGAGGACAGCCCTCCCATCACGGTGCTCTCGCCTCCCGGGACGATCAGCGCGCTGACCCTCCTCACATCTTCCACGCTCTTCACGAGAGTCGGTTCCCCTTCCCGTCCGAGCCTAGAGAGCGCCGTCTGCGTGGCCGACAGGTGCTCCTCGACGTCCCCCTGCAGGCCGAGCACCCCTATCTGCAGGCTCAGACGTTGACACCTCTCTCCTGCATCCTGAGAGAATCGGTCGTACCCATCATGGACTTCCGTTCGTCTATCATCTTCTGCGCTTCTGCCACGACCTTTGGGTCGTCGTGGTACGTCACGGCTACGACTATCGATCTGGCCCTCTCACGAGGGTCCTCTGCCTTGAAGACCCCTGAGCCTACGAACACACCGTCGCAGCCGAGCGTCATCATGAGTGCCGCGTCTGCGGGCGTCGCTATCCCTCCTGCGGCGAAGTTGACTACCGGAAGCCTCCCGAGCCTGCCCGTCTCCTCGACCAGTTCGAACGGGACCTTCAGCTCCCTCGACAGCCTGAGGAGCTCCTGCGTGTCCCCTGATTCGTATGTGCCCCGGACGCCCCTCACCTCCTTGTTCAGAATTCTCACATGCTTGACGGCCTCCGCGACGTTGCCCGTCCCGGGCTCTCCTTTCGTCCTGATCATCGACGCTCCCTCTGTGATCCGTCTTAGGGCCTCGCCGAGGTCCTTGCAGCCGCTCACGAATGGGGTCGTGAAGTCCCACTTCCAGATGAACCTCTCTTCGTCGGCAGGGGTCAGCACTTCCGACTCGTCTATCATATCGACTCCCGTCTCCTGCAGGACCTTGGCTTCGTAGGAGTGCCCTATCCTGCACTTTGCCATCACCGGAATCGTGACGTGGTCCAGGATCTCCTCAATTACCCTCAGGCTGGCAGTCCTGGCCACTCCGCCCTGCTGCCTGATGTCATACGGCAGTTTGTCAAGAACCATAACCGACACTGCCCCCGCCTCTTCCGCAATCTGTGCCTGCTCGACTGTGGTGACGTCCATGACGACGCCGTGCTTGAGCATGTGTGCAAAGCCGCGCTTGACGGTCGTCGTGCCCGTCGTCTCCTGCCCTCTCGCATGCGCGGTCACCGCAGCCGTCTTCGGCTCTCCGGCCAGAGAAATCATGTGCCTGGCAGGCACAGATGGACATATAAGTTACAGCCTACATATCAGAGCCCCTGGCCCCGCTGCTCCCTCTTCAGTGAAGTAGGGGAACCCTGCTCAGGCGCGTGCTTCGGAAGCCTGCTGACGCCGTCTCTTTGCCAGGGTCACACCCACGGTGGCGCACACGACGGCCCCAAGAACGGAGGCAGTCACGATTGCAAGACCGTCCCCCCCGAGGAGCTGGCTTGAGGTCGTCTTCAGCCCGCCCACCTCCATCGCCGGGATTTGCGACGGCTGATAGGATTCGTTCTGGGAGCCGCTCGCCGTGGCTTGGCTCACGGCAGCCGGGACGCCGGCAGGCGAGCTTGCGACCGTGCCGCTCGTGCTTCCGCTCGTGACGGGCGTCGACGTCTCTACCGTGACCGGTTCGGCCCAATAGGTCGGCTGCTGGTACTGGAGCGCAATAGTGACGTTGTTCTCAGGGGGTATGAGGTCTGCCGAGCCGGAAAGTCCGACGTAGGCAGGTTCCCATATCTCGGTGACATTGATTGTCTGCCCTCCCACGTTGACTGGCGTCGTCATGTTCGGAGGGAGGTTGACCGGGACCCAGTCCCAGGCCGTGATCACCGCAGGTGCGGCGGGGAGGATAAGCGAGGCGGTACCGTTCGCCGAGGTCTCGGCCGACATGGAGACGTTGTATCCTTCTCCCCACCAAGAGTACCACTGCCCCACAATTGAGGCAGACACCGAGGCATTGGCCACACCCGTCCCGTTGGCGAAGAGGACCCTGACAGTGACATTGGATGTCGGGTAGTCCGTCACGTTCGCAAGCACCAGGTTGAGGGTCTGAGAACCCGTGACATCCGACAGTTGGTACCCATACTCTGACTGCGACTGCAGTGCAACGACCACGGGGAGCACGGTAGAGTTGGCAAGCGTCCCGGTGGAGTTACTCTGAGTCTCAGTCGAGTTCCCCTGGGTCCCTGTTGAGTTCACGATGGCGAGGTCATCGGCTACGCCCGCAGCTGAGGAGTTGTTCGACGCCGCGGGTTGCAAGCAGCCAAGACAGACGTCGTTCTGGTAGATCGCACTCACCGTGAACAGGTATACTCCGCTCGGGAGCTCGAACGCCGCCGCCGGATACGAGTCCTGATAGGCCCCAACCTGCATCCCTGTCGAGTTATAGACAGTGAAGGTGTAAGAGAATGGAAGTTGGGCCTCTGGACTGACGAAGACCTGGACGTTGTTGTAAGTGGCTGCTCTGACGGCAGACGCGGCGAACCAGGAGGACGCGAGCAACATTAGCGACAGCCCAAACACCGCGACCCTCGCGCGGCTGACTCCCCCTCTGTTTCCGCTTCCGGCCAACCCTTTCGGCGCCTTCATCCTCTTCTCGGCCACGGGTGCACGGCACCCAAGTTAATCCCATCCTAGAGAACGGGTGTTCGGCGACCCAGAACGGCCCGGTCCTCTCATGGTGTTCAGTTCGGCCCTCGGGCTCATTAAGTGTCGCCATGGCTTTCACGTGCCTCTTTCACGCGGTTGACGTAGTCTGTGACGACCCCGTGAGCAAGATTGCTCTGAAGCGCCTCAAGGGCCACCCCAGGATTGTCGCTGAGCAGCTCTCTTAGTCTCGCAAGATGCGGGCTCGGCTTTCGGACTGACCCTTTCTTCGCTTCCGAAACGACGGACTGATGGTCGCAGACAATCGTCATCCTCGGGAAGGTGCTCTTCAGATCCTCGATCGCGAATATTACTGCAAGAATCTCGGCGTCGTCGCTCTCTCCTGCATCGACCTCTTTCGCCTTCCTCGCGCCAGTCTCCTTGACGAGATAGCCGACGTAGGCCTCCGTGCCGAGGCTCTTGTCGTGCATATTCAGAATCTTGGCGTCGACGAAGACGTTCGGCGGATGCGTTTCTTCAGTCAACGCCGCCGTCGCTCGCTAAGGAAGATCGTAAAGGAAGTAGTCAACCAGCGAATCCGAGAGCTCCTTCTGCCTAGCAAGCCAAGCCACTATGTCCGTCATGGTTATCAGACCGACGAAGGCGCCGCTCTCCTCCACTACGGCCAGCCTCTTGACGCCATGTCCAACCATCTCCTTTACCGCGTCTCCGACTGTCGCTTCAGGTGTCACCCCAATGAGAGGGAGCGACATGATGTCTCTGACTTTGACCCTGCCGGAGTCCCTTCCAGCGGCCGTCACCTTACGCAGGATGTCCCTGTCCGTCACGATTCCAATCGGTCCACCGCCCCCGGAGACCAGCAGGCTCCCTACCCCCTTCTCCACCATCTGTACGGCGGCGTCCCGGGTAGTCACTTCGGGTTCGACCTGAAACACGTCATCTACGACTAGGCCTCTGACCTTCGTCGCCAGAGAGACCGACAAGGTCTGAACTGGGACCGTGTTCGCTCTTAAGTCTGTGCTGGTCTCCGACGTGAGCAGGGCACGGCCGGCGTCCAAGTAGCAGACTCTGGCACGGCACCTGAGCCGAGGAGGAGACACTGCTGCGCGTTCGCACTACCTAAGTGAAGCCTGGCCCGCGCCTGAAAGGCCAGACTTGCACAGGCGCCCATCTCATCACGTTGCGCTCTGGTAGGCGGCCCCCATGATTGTGGTGAGGTCGTCCTCCAGTGCAGTGAACGATATCCCGGAAATCAGATGGACCTCGAGGAACACGTTTCCCTTGGTACAGAGTCCGTTGACCACGGAGATTCCATCCGAAGTGTCCTCCCCATACGCGTAGCATGAACCATATTGCTGATAGGACGCGAGGGTGGAGTTGATTACCGAATAGCCGGGGAGGCCCCCTTCGTCCGCAACTACCCTGCCGAAATAGGTCAGCGACTCGTTCGTGCTAGCGAATATCATCACCGTCACATTCGCCGAAGAGCCGTCGTTTATGTTCTGGAGCTCGACCCAGTCGACCGTTGAGGATGGCCGCGCCTTCGAGGATTCATTCGAGAACCCCGCCGGACTTGCCTGAACCACCGAGGCCACTATGGCAACTGCCGAGTCCGAGATCGAGGTTGTCGAGCTGGTACCCACGGTCGCAGAGGGTGAGGGTCCGCTCGTGGCCACTAGAGCAATGACAGCCGCGACCACCACAATCGCCACGGCGACTCCTGCGGCGACCCGCCTGTTAGCCCCTGCAGCCGCGGTGCTGTCCGATGAACCTCCTTCCGTGCCTGCAGGTCCCTCGGACAGGCGGGCATCGCGGCGGAAGACCTTCAACTTGGCCGCACCTGAGAGATTAGCGCGCATAATGTCACGTACCCCGAACTCGCCCTCGGCCCGAACAAGGAAATGACTCCCTCTCAGCGTTGTTGAAAAGGTCTTGGGTATCCGGTCTCGACCTTGGCAGGCTCGCGGCCGTCACCCGCCCAGCGACCGGACTCCAAGGCCGGGGCGGTCAGACGTAGTCGAAGGCAGGTTTCCTGTCAGGCGACTTCGAATATTCCGGGTACTTGAGCTCCGGCCTCCACTCCGCCAGAAGCCATCCCTTGAATAGCGCCTTCTCATCCGACGAAGCGTCCGCGCGCGGCTGGATCCTGTACTCGAACGCGGGCCTGCTCCCGACCTGTCCCCCAAGGTCCATCATTCGGCCGTTTCTCGCAAGTGTGAGGTCAATCGCGTCTCCCGGCTTGGTAGTCTCGATTGAGAATGAGACCTTGTCGCTCCCCATCCTGTAGCCGTGAACAGCGATAATCTCGTCGTTCGCCGACACGCCCATCGCTTCGGCCGGGGACTCCGCTAGCACCGACGCAACCATCGTCCTGCCGCCCTCGGTTTTCAGCTTGACTCCGAGGTAGCCTTTCTCTCCCGCCCGCTCGTCTCTCCTGCGGAGGCTGAGCCCAGCGTACCCCAGGTACCGGCCGAAGTCGACCTTCTCCCGACCCCTGACCCTGGCATCGAATATCTTACCGGCGCCCGGGCCACCTATCGCCACGCACGCCTCCTCGAATTCCCTGTCAGTGTACCCCCGGTTCTGTTTGAGGTATACGTCGCCATAGATCCTCCTCATGACGTCGTCGAGGCTCATGCCGCCCTTCGTCGACTCCCTGACAGCCATGTCGAGCATCCAGCCAATCGTCGCTCCTTGGGTATAGTAGGATGCTGTTACGTTCGCCGAGTTCTCGTTCGGCTTGTAGTATTTTATCCAGGCGTCAAAGCTCGCTTCCTCGGCGCTTTGGAACGTACTGCCTTGGAAGGAGCTCATCAGGTTCAAGTTTAGCGCGAGCGCGTCTAAGTATTCCTCCACCGAATAGACGCCAGCCCTTCTCAGGATCAGGTCGTCGTAGTAGCTCGTCACGCCTTCGGCAATCCACAGCGACCTCGTGTACACCTCGGAAGTGTAGTCGAAGGGACCCAGGCCGGCGGGCCTCAGTCTCTTGACGTTCCACGCATGGAAGAATTCATGCGAAAAGAGGCTCATCAAGTTGTCGTACTCCTCCTTCGGGAGCATCCTCAGACGTGGCACGAAACACACCGTGCTGTTGAGATGCTCGAGCCCGCCCCCGACGGTGTCCGTGAAGTTCACCAAGAAGACATATCTCTCGTACGGGACGTGGCCGAAGACGGGCGTAGTCTGTTCCACGACCCTCTTTATGTCACCCACGAACCTCTCCACATCTGTTGGGGCGGACCCGAACATGGATACCTCGTACGTCGCTGGCCCGGAGACAAATTTGCGCACTTCCTGGTTCCCAATCTCTAGAGGTGAATCGACCAAGGTGTCGTAGTCGGGAGCCTCGAACTCCCAGTCAGAGACGCGCTTCAGGCCGGTCGAGACGACCTTCCACTCTGCGCGTGGAACTACCGTCAGCCTCGCCGGCGCGTTTTTCATTCGCTCGGAGTAAAGGTAAACACTCGCTCCGTTGACTATGGCGTGAATGTTGTCGATGTAGCTCGTTCCCACCGTGTACGTGAAGGCGTAGACGGAGTACCCGACCCTGACTCTGGCCGAACCCATGCACGAAACCGACCAAAGGCTCTTCTCTACCTTCGTGACCGCCAACTCCGCGCCGCTTTGGGCGTCGTACGCCCTCACATCGGTGACCAGCCGCGCGAAGTCTTCGACCAGGTAGTGCCCCGGCGTCCACACCGGCATGCGAAGTCCGACCCCGCCCTCACGTTCTTCGGGGGGGACGGGTATCTCGAGAGTCACGTCGAAGTAGTGAGCATTCGCACGAGCCATCGACAGTGTGTACCTAACGGGCTCCTGAGGCAATCGGCGACATTTGGCAGGTTTGCGACTTAAACTTTGGCAACCTGTTGACGGAACTGGGAAGCTGGCTGGGGACGGGCGACCCGAGTTCTTCGATCGCCAGTCCCTTGGCGAGGAGTTAGAGCGCCCATCTCCAAGCAAGTCGCCAGAGCTAGGTGGACTATCTGTGGCCCAATACCGGGTGGGCCTTGTATGGCTCCTCGAGGCGTCGCGCCTGGTCGGGCGTGAGCTTGAGCTCGACAGCGTCAACCAACTCCTCCAGTTGGCTCGCCGAAGTGGGTCCCACGATGGGCGCCTTGACCCCGGGCTTCCCCAGCAGCCACGCCAGCGCCACCTGCGCCGGCTTCGATCCCATCTCCGCGGCGACCTCTCTGAGTCTTTCGACGACGTCGAAGTCCTCCGGCTTGAAGAACCGCTCTCTTACCAGGCTGTCTCTCCTGTATCTGATGTTCTTTGGTTCTGTCCCGCGCCTGTACTTTCCTGTGAGGAATCCCCTCGCCAGCGGACTCCACGGGATCATGGCGACCCCCTCTTCTAGACAGAAGGGGATCATCTCCCTCTCCTCCTCTCTGTACGCCAAGCTGTAGTGGTTCTGCATCGTCTCGAAGCGCGCCCAGCCATGCTCTTCGCTTGCGAAGAGGGCTTTGGCGAGCTGCCAGGTCCACATACTGGAAGCCCCGAGGTGGTCGACCGAATGATCCTTCCTGACCGCATCTGTCAGTGTCCTAAGCGTGTCTTCGATTGGCGTCTCGTAGTCCCACCGATGAATCTGGTACAGGTCGACGTGGTCTGTCCGGAGATTCCGAAGCGAGTTCTTTAGGTTGCGGTGGATGTGCAGGGTGCCGAGACCGCGTGCGTGTTTTCCGGCGCCGGTCGGCAGACCTACCTTCGTCGCCACTACTACGTCGTTCCTCCGCCCTTCGAGGGTTCGCCCAAGGATCCTTTCCGACTCCCCGCCTGAGTAGACGTCAGCGGTGTCGAAGAAGTTGACTCCAAGGTCAATAGCCCTTTCGATCACTTTCCTCGCGTCGGCGTAACCGAGGGTCCACTCGAAGCCCTTCGACCCTGGACCCCCGAAGCTCATGCAGCCGATACAGAGCCTCGAAACTCTCAGACGCGTCTTCCCGAGGACGGTGTAGCGCATGCGGCGACGCGACCTTCGCCTCGGTTAAAGGTTAGCCGACTACTGCTCGGCCTTCAGCCCCGCGTGAGTATGTGTTGGCGCGGACGGAGCGACGGGAAGGGAGAACTACTCGTCGCTCGGGGGATGTAGCCCGCGCGTGAGTTCGAAGAAGAGATGCGGGTGGGCTCCTCTGAATAACCCACTGTATCTCGCATATCACGACACCGAGTGGGGAGTCCCCTTGCATGACGACCGCCGCCTCTTCGAGATGCTCGTGCTTGAAGGCATGCAGGCAGGCTTGAGCTGGGCCACCATCCTGAACAAACGCGAGAACTTCAGGAGGGCATTCGACGGGTTCGACCCCGCCAGAATCGCGAACTACGACGCGCACAAGGTTGCGAGCCTGCTCGCCGACTCCGGCATCATTAGAAACCCTCTCAAAATCAAGTCCGCAATCGCGAACGCGAAGGCCTTCCTGGCCGTCAAAGCAGAGTTCGGCAGCTTCGACGTGTTCATCTGGGGGATGGTAGGCGGCAAGCCGATTGTCAACCGCTGGCGGGAATTGGAGCAGCTCCCGGCCGCGACAGCCGAGTCAAAGGCGACTAGCCGCGAACTCATCGGGCGCGGGTTCCGCTTTGTTGGCCCCACCATAGTCTACGCTCACATGCAGGCGACCGGGATGGTGAACGACCACCTTGTGAACTGCTTCCGGTACGGCGAGCTTGGTGGCAGGGTCCGGGCAGGCCCGAGCCAGAGACAACCATACTAATCTATCGCGCTTGGCGCGTGGCGCGCTGTGCCGCAGCTCGAGATAGGGGGTCGCAGGATACAGTATTCGGTGGTGAGGGGGACAAGCAGGCGTTACACCTACCTACGGTTCGGGTCAGACCTCGCTCTAGAAGTGGTCGTGCCGAGGGGGAGGAGGACTGACGTCGAAGCGCTGATCCGAGAAAGGCTCGACTGGATAACGCGGGAGTACGCGCGGGCAGCCGACTCGAAGAGGATACTCTCGCGAGACTCCGTGATGTTCGACGGTCGGCCTCTGAAGCTGGTTCACCTGTTGGCTCCGGAGGAGGGGCTGACTCCACGGCCTGAGGCCGGGGAAGTCGTCATCAGCGCTTCAGACAGCCGAAGGGCCAAGGAACTCGTCAGGCGCTGGTTCCTCAAGGAGACGTCCGCCTATGTGACCAAGAAGGTCAGGGAGTGCGGCGCGGTCCTCGGCGTGTCCCCGAGACGCGTGGATGTTCGAGAAATGTCAAAGTGGGGGTACTGCACTCGCAGCGGCAGGCTATCATTTAGCTGGCAACTCATTGCGCTCTCCGAGCCGATCAGGGAGTACGTCGTGCTGCACGAGCTGACGCACCTCATAGAGTTCAACCACTCTCGGGCGTTCCGGAAGAGGCTCGGGACCGTCTGCCCAGACTTCAGAGCAAGGGAGAAAGAACTCGACCTCTTCTTGCCGTACGGCCGGAAGGAGGTCTGGTGACGTGGCTTCCGGGCCGGGCTAGGACCAATCAGACGCAGACCGGAGGTCCTTTCCGCCTGAGAGGATAGACTTCAGATTGGTCAGGTAGTAAGCCCACCCAGACTGAATCGCTCCGTAGAGTTCAATCCATGCCTTGCTGTCCCCGAACCCGCTATGTGTGAGCTTGAGCATCGAGCCCTCGCCCTTCCTTGACACGCTGAACTCTGCTAGCGTCTTCGCTTTCTTGCCTTTGCCTATCTCGTCATGCCAGGCATAGGCTATCTCCTTCCCGGCGACAACGGCCTTGACCTTCCCCGTCATCTTGTGGCCACCCATCCACGTGAATTCGACCCTGCCGCCCTTCCTAAGGTCGACCTTCGCCTTAGACAGGAACCAGCGCGTGAGCTGGCTTGGGTCGGTCAGGGCGGCGAACACCACGTCAGGCGGAGCCCCAATGTAGTACGACTGTCTTATCTTGAGCTTGTCTTTCGCCATCGTCCAACGTAGTCAGCTTGGTTCATTTAAACGCAGATGAGGGCTTGGGGGGCTGCGGGCCTTCTGCTGGCTGCCTCCACCAATGATAGAGGATGAGGATGACCACGGCGAATCTGATGTAGATCGAGGCCCCCATGAGGTACGAAGTCACCCGGAAGGTGAAGAAGCCGCCTTGGAAGGTGAACAGGTCCTTGTTCCCTTCGAACCCGAGCTGGCCGTAAAGCCACGGAATCAGCTTCTTGTGGAAACCGAAGATGAGGTCTCCCGACACATAGTAGCCGAGGTCGTTCACCAGCGAGACGAGCAAGCCCAGACTTAGCGCGAGCTGCCAGTCTTTCAGTCCTTGGAAAACGAGCAGCACCACGAAAGGCGCCATGTAGGTCATTATCAGCCACAGGTGGTAGCCAGGGACGCGGTTGTAGTAGAGGTCTATCCAGTTCACGTTCACGAAACCGTAGAACAGGGCGAACACGACGAGCTTCACAAGTGTCTGCTGCTTCTTCGTCGTGGGCTGGATGCCCACCACGATCCCTTCGATCCCGCTCATGAGGACCGCGAGGGCGAGCACCGCGACGAGCGTGACCGTCGTCAGTCTGGGAAGGGCGACGAGCAACCCGCCGAAAACAAGCGACGCGAGGCCCACGGTGAGCGCTCCTGCCCTGAGCCACTTCGGGAATGCAAGGTGGACGACATTGGCGAGCCTGTCGAACCCCTGGAAGGCTAGGACCACTGCGATCAACAGAGTGAATGTCGTGAAGCTCAGGCCAGGGAGCAGGATCACGGCCGCGGCGACGGCGGCAGCCGCAAGTCCTAGGCTGAGCCTGACGCCCCGGAGGAACGCAGGGAGCTGTCTCATCCCTCCCTCTGAGAAGATCCTGACCGCGTTGAGCAGGATGGCGAAGACCAATAGCGAAGGGACGGTTCCGCTGGTGTACTCGTGATTGTATACGGCGACCAGCGCGAAGCCGATGGAGACTAGCCCCAGAAGAATCTCAAGCGTCCTCAGCCAGCCTGGCCGCTCGTCTGCCAACGTCGCCGGACTGTCGCGCCGATATTAATCAGCGTCGTACGGGGAGCGGCGCTATCATTCGTGGCCGGAATGCGTCGAGTGAGAGGAGCCTATCCCAGATACTTCGCTTCGTAGTACTTTAGCAGCCTGTCGGGGTTATAGGCGTCGCCGAAGAGCCTCTCCTGCAGCACCTTCGGGGAGTAAGTCGAACCCCATCGGTGAATGTTGGCCTGCAGCCACTTCTCGAGCTGTGTCAGATCCTTCTTCTGGACCGACTCTCTAACCATCTCGCCGTCGCCGAGTTTGTGCCAGATCATCCCCAGAATCACGTTCCCCAAGGAATACGTCGGGAAGTACCCTAGAGAGCCTCCGCTCCAGTGGATGTCTTGAAGGACGCCCTCCGAGTCCTTCTTCGGCCTCACTCCTAGATAGTCTTCGAACACGTCGTTCCACACTTCGGGGAGCTCTGACACCGAGACGTCTCCAGAGACCATCTTCTTCTCAAGATCGTAACGTAGTGCGATGTGTAGGTTGTAGCTCAGTTCGTCTGCCTCGACTCGTATGAAACTCTTCCTCACCGCGTTGAAGTAAAGGTAGAGATCCTCAGCGCTGTACTTGGACACTTCAGCAAGGTTCTTCCTGACCAGCGGATGGACGAGCTTGGAGAACTCCCTGCTCCTCCCGACAACGTTCTCCCAGAAGCGTGACTGCGACTCATGGAAGCCGAGCGATGCCGCTCCGGCCGCGGGGGTGAACCTCAAGCTGTCGCCCAACTGGAGCTCATAGAGGGCGTGTCCTGACTCGTGTATCGTGGAGAAGAGGGCCGCCTTGAAGTCGGCTCCCTCGTATCTAGTCGTGATGCGCACATCGTCTGGCGCAATCCCGATTGTGAAGGGATGGGTGGACACGTCCATCCTGAACCTGTCCTTGGGCATGCCGAGCAGCGAAATTACCCCCTCGTTCACTCTGACCATCGCGTCTGTGCTGTACCTCACCGCTTCGAGGGGGTGGCGTGAAGGGTAGACGCCGCCGGCCTCGACGCGCTCAAGGACCTTCTTCGACCCGGGGACGAGGCGTGAAAAGACGGCGTCGGCGTCGCGGACCGTGAAGTCTTCCTCGTAAAGGTCCAATAGAGCATCATATGGATGCTTGGCGTATCCAAGGCAGTCCGCCACCCTTCTTGTTATCTCCAATATCTTCTCCATGTGGGGTTCGAAGAGTTTGTAGTCGGATGTCTTCCGAGCCCTCCTCCAGACCACCGTCGCCTCCGTCGTCACTCTGACCCTCTCCTCCACCAGTTCGGGCGGGATTTTCGTGAAGAAGTCCACTTCCCGCCGAAGCGACCTGACTATCCCCTTGCTTTCATCATCGAGATCGCTACTCTTCTCCGCCTTCCTGAGCAGGGGTGCGAGACTGACCGTCGCTTTCTGCGTCATCATCGCGAGCTGCCCCGAAGCCGCCCCCCGAGACGCTGCGCCGCCCTCCGGCATATGCGTCTCCATGTCCCACTCCAAGAGCGCCATCGAGTGGTGCAGTGCCCAGACCGCGCGGTACTTCTCCAAGATTTCTTTGACGACGGGACTTCGCGCCAATGCTGCCTCCCAGAAGCTCCGGCGACGGCATTTACGCCTTCTCGAAGCTCTCGGCAGCCCTTTCCCTGCTTAAATATCGCGTACCGGTCGGCACGAACATGCGCGCTGAAATCTTCGAAGGCTCCGATAAGCTGGGAGAGGTCTCGCTGAACGAGAAGACCTTCTCCACCGGCTCACGAGGATACTACGCCTCGGCCAAGATGGAGGTCAAGGGGAAGAGGTACCAAGTGAACTTCCAGCTCGTCGAGATAGGAAGTAAGCCGACGAAGTGACCAGTTGCTCTCTCCGAGCACATAGTCACCCCATCCTAGGGTGCCTTCCTCAACCACCGCGAGAGCGTGGTGAAGCCCGCTAGTTGCTTTCGTCACAGGGGAGGAACCTCTCCATCGCCATCGTAGGGGGCTTGGTATTCAGTCTCGCTACTTCGGCGGTGGCCGTTGACGGCACCCCTCTTCCATACTTCCTGATCCAGTACAACTATTCGGTGTATCTCGGCGCCTTCTGGCAGCTCCTCACCTCGATCTTCGTCGTGATCCCATTCTCCTCCGAGGGCCCGCTAGGTGTCATAGACGTCGTCTTCAACGCCGCGGCCGTCATCTGGCTGGACGGGCTACTTGCCCACGCCTTCGAAGAGCGCGAGTACTATGGCGTCTTCCTTCTGTCGGCTCTGGTAGGCAACCTTGCCAGCCTCTTCAGCGGACCGAACGTGGCGAGCTTCGGAGCGTCAGGGGGGATATTCGGACTCCTCGCGGGGGCGATTGGCAGGGACTACGCTATGGAGCGGCGTGTGAACTACAGCTTGGTCGCCTGGTTCCTTGCAGTCTTCATCTTGAGCAGTTTCCTGCTATCCTACGTCGACTGGCAGGCCCATCTCGGCGGCGCCGTCGCCGGCCTCGTCGCCGGATACTTGCTCGGTCCTGGTCGAGGAGTTGAAGAGTTGTGACTCGAGACGCTTCATCCTTATATCGTCACGGCGGTGCGATTCGACGAGCTCCTTCCACATGCCGCCGCTCTCGTTCGCCGAAGTCAAGTCTAGGGTCGCCGCGCACCTGAAGACCGCGGTCGACGCCGACGACTTTGACATCAGGTCGGCGAAGTTGGACGAGCTACAGGGACTCTGGAAGGTTGACGTCGAGTTCAGGAAGCCGAAGGCGATGTTCTCCGAAACTGCCCTTCTGATGATCGACGCGACCACCGGGGCGGTCAAGGAGTTCAGGAGGGGCTACTAGCTGATCCCCCCGCGGAGCGAGCTGCCTTCGCTTCAGCGCCGCCTCATGAGGTCGGCGATCACGTGGTCGAGCCGCTGCACCTCGGAGTTGAGCCTTTCCATCTCCGTGTGGTTGGACGCGATGCTCTGACGGTGGTTCTCGATGCCCCTTTGAATCGAGCTTATCGACCTGTCGGTGGCGTCCAGGCTGTTCTGCAGGTCGCCCATCCTCCTGTCAAGGTCCGACTTCTGTCGCTGCAACTCGCCGAGCCTGCTCTGAGCCGAGGTGAGCTCCTTCCTGAGCTCTGACACCTCGGACTCCTCGTGCGTGATCTTTTCGTAGTGCTGCCTCGCCCTTTCTTCGGTCTGACGCTTCTTCTCTCGGGCGCTAACCAGCTCGTCGCTCACGAGAAGCGCCGCGCCTGATTGTTATTTATTTCTGACATGCAAGTCTTCTCGCCATCGACGCGCGGGAGTTCCGCCTTCGTCACTTCGCCTGCTGCTGTTCCTGCTGCCTCGCAAACTTTCTTCGGTTCGCCCAACTCACCACGAAGTAGAGGACCACGAGGACAGCGATGACGGCGTAGGACGAGAAGAAGCCGAAAAGCGAGAGCACCAACACGACTGCTACGATCACCGGCACCGCTACCAGGAGGGCGATCCTTGAATTCATGATGCACGTTGGTCTGCCACGCTACATAAGGAGTCCTTGCTCGGCCCGCAATGTCTTTCGTACTCCTCTGCGAGTGGACGTGAAAAGTAATAACGCCGGCCGCTCGGCCCACGTCTATGAAGTACAGAAGGCTCGGGGCGGCTGGCCTGAAGCTGAGTGAGCTCTCGCTCGGAGCATGGGTGACGTATGGAGGCCAGGTGGGGGAGGAGGTTGCCACCAAGTGCATGTCCGCGGCGTTCGAACTCGGGGTGAACTTCTTCGACAACGCGGAGGGGTACGCGCACGGCAACGCCGAGACGGTGATGGGGAACGTGATCAGGAAACTCGGCTGGCGGCGTGAAGACGTAGTCGTCTCAAGCAAGGTCTTCTGGGGAGGGAAGGGGCCGAACGACGAAGGGCTCTCGCGGAAGCACATCTACGAGGCATGCCGAAACTCGCTGAGGAGACTGCAGCTTGAATACCTGGACCTGTTCTTCTGCCACAGGCCCGACTCTACGACTCCCATCGAGGAGACTGTGAGGGCGATGGACGACCTGGTTCATCAGGGGAGGATTCTGTACTGGGGGACCTCTGAGTGGAGCGCTGCAGACATAATGCGTGCGTATGCGCTCGCCAGGGAGCTCGGACTGACTCCACCGCAGATGGAGCAGCCGCAATACAACATGCTCCACAGGGACAGGGTCGAGAAGGAGTATCTTCCGCTCTACCGCGAGATAGGACTTGGGACGACGACCTGGAGTCCGCTGGCTTCGGGGCTTCTAACGGGGAAATACAACGACGGGGTTCCACCTAATTCGCGCGCGGCCTTGGAAGGCTACGGCTGGCTCAAGGACCATGTCATCACGCCGGAGAACATAGGGAGGGTGAAGAGACTCGTGCCAGTCGCGAAGGAGCTGGGCTGCACGATGGCGCAGCTGGCGATAGCATGGGCGCGCAGGAATGATAACGTAAGCACGGTCATCACCGGCGCGACGACGCCCGAACAGGTCAGGGAGAACATGGCGGCTCTAGACTTCGTGGGGTCTATTGACGACGGCGTGGCGCAGAGGATTGAAGACATCCTGATGAACCGGCCCGATGAGAGCATCGGCGACTAAGCGCCGATCGACTCCGCGCGACACTCAGGTATACTGCTGCTGACGCAGCCACGAGTGTATCGCAAGAGATGCGACGGCCTCCATCGTCGTGTTCCTCTCCTCCGCAGCCCTTCTCAGCCCGTCGGCGACGCGAGGGTCGAGCAGTATCTCCAGCTTGACGGCACGGAGAGTCGAGACCTCCTTCCTGATGTCCTCGACGGGGCGCTGGGGCGCCATCACGAAGTGGTCCACCACGTTCTCTGCCTCCGGCCTCGGAAGCGGGGCGATTGTCTCAGCCAGCTCCTTCATCTTGGAAGCGCGCTCTCTGCGCGGGAGTTCCTGAACTGCCGGCGCCTCCTCCGCCCTGTGCAGGAAAGTCGCGTGCTTGACGGGTAGGACGCCCTCCCGTCGCTCCGCCTGGTGGGGCGCCTGCCTGACCGAGATCCCTGGCCCCGATTCCTTCCTGATCGTCCTGACGGCCTCGACCGCGTTTATCCTGTCGTCGACATATCGCCTCGACTTGCCGATTGCCCTCGCAAGCAGTTCGACCGTTCCATACGCCCTCGGATTGACCTTCATGAGTGCGACCAGCGCGTCGTACTCCTCCTCCGGTTCGATGTCTCTCCTCTGGATGTTCTCGACCAGAGAGACAATTATCGCCTCTTCGTCCGTCATGGGCCGGACCACGGCTGGGAGGCGCTTCAGGCCTGCAATCTTCGCCGCTTCGAACCTCCTGGACCCTACGACAAGCTCGTAACGCCCCCCCATCGGCCTCGCTAGAACCGGTTCCAGAATGCCCTTTTCCTTCACGGAGTCGACAAGGTCGCCTACGTCTCCGGGGGTCTTGCGGACGTTTGTCTTCCCGACAAAGAGCTTCGACAACTCGACCTGCATTACCGTGCCGGACTGCTCCTTCCAGCTCTCCTGTGGGGTTTGGAATCTTGCCAAGTTTGATACATCATATGAAACTCGGCCTCTTAAGACTATCCGAGTCGCCCCACGGGCACGCGATTCCGTTGGACTCTATCCATCGCCGCGCCATCACCAGACGCCCAGCTGTTTGCAATTCCTCAGGGTTTCGGGGGCAAGGACAGTGGACGAGGGCTGCATGCGCTGTCTGGCGGGCGTCGTCACGGGTTCAGTCACTTACGACCCATCTGCGGTGCCGCTTCACTGGCTGGCGATGGAATCCGCCTCTTTCTGCGGTCAAGCGCGCGGCGCCAACTTTATACTAGGAGAGTCGAAGTCATACTCATGCTGGACAGCGCCGAGAGGGAGAAACTGAAGGCCAAACTCTCGAAGGAGGCTGTGAACGTGTGCTTCAATCGTGGGACGGAGGGGGCATTCACGGGACGATACTGGAACGAACATGCGAACGGAGTCTACCACTGCGTCGTATGCGGCACCCCGCTCTTTAGTTCGGACACGAAGTTCGAGTCGGGGACTGGCTGGCCAAGCTTCTTCCAGCCTATCGACAAGAGTCGTATCAGAGAAGACGTGGATCGCAGCTTTGGAATGGTGAGGACCGAAGTGAGTTGTGCAAGTTGCGGCGTCCATCTGGGGCACGTGTTCGAAGATGGTCCGAGGCCGACAGGACTACGATACTGCATCAACTCCGCGGCCCTCATTCACGACAGGGATCTTTCGAAGTAGGAGGGACGATGGTCCCCTGGACCGCCTCCAGAGGCCGCGCTTCGTCACCAAGATCGCGCCCTGTCCCATAGTGACCTCGGAGCGCCCTCGTGGACGCAGGCGCCCCAGCGGTTCGCTCAATAACGCTTCACCAAAGAGATGCGGTCTTTAGACAGCTTAGCCCTTAGCGAATTTTGCCGCGTCCTCCTTCGAGAGCGATGATGAGGCGCGTCACAAGAGTGAACCGTTCTCGGATTGGAGACTCGCGGCGCTGGTCTCTGGGGCGCCTCGAAAAGGTCGCCCCGAAGGCAGAGTTCGTAATCTCGCAGGTTCCTCACGGCAGGCAGAGGTACGAGACTGTAGGCGACTGGGTTCCGGGTAAGCCGACTGAGATCAGGGTCAGCAGGATGAAGGACCAGAGATATATGTTCCTCGTTGCACTTCACGAACTGGTGGAGTACGAGCTGTGCAAGAAGAGCGGCATCTCGGACAGTGAGGTCGTCGCCTTCGACATGGCTTACGAGGAAGAGAGGCGCATGAACCTGCATGCCGTCGACGCAGAGCCCGGCGACGACCCGAGGGCGCCGTATAGAGACGAGCACGAGTTCGCGACCGCGATTGAGAAGATAGTGGCGCGGAAGTTGGGCGTGAGCTGGTCGGCTTACGAAAGGGCCGTCGTGTCGCTGGGGCCGAGGAAGAAGGTGGCGCTGAGGCCGATGGCCAAAGTAGGACTAAAGTATCCGGACGTTGAACATCGTACAAACCGCCCCGAGACTGATCGTTATCTTCGGCGGCGTCTCCATCAGCCCTTCGGGCCTTCGAGCACTCGGACTCCGCGTTGTCCAATTAGATGAGAGAGTCGGTGGGTTTAAATCGGATATGAAGGGCGTGACCACAGGTAACGATGTCTTCCGATACCGGTTCACTGCTCAGTTCCGTCCCATTCTTTAGAGGCCTAGACTCGAAGACGACGAAGGCGCTTCTCGCTCAGGGGAAGGAGATGGCGTTCAAGGAGGGCGACACGATCGTCAGCGAGGGCGCTTCCGGGGTAGGTTTCTTTCTCGTCCTCGACGGCTCGGCTGAAGTCCGCAAGAGTGGAAAAGCGGTCGCGACGCTATCGAAAGGCCAGTTCTTTGGCGAGATGTCGTTGATAGACGACATGCCAAGGTCTGCCGACGTCGTGGCCGTACGACCCACCCGATGCTGGGCAATCACCTCATGGTCTTTCGCCTCCCTGTTGAAGGTGCATCCAGAGCTCGCAGTCGGAATGCTGAAGGAACTCGTAAAGAGGCTCAGGGCGGCGCAGAGTTCCCCCAACTCATAGCCGCCGCCGAAGTGAGCAGCTTCATGGAATTGGCGTGAGTGACAGTGAAATTCGGGATAAGCACCTGGTCGCTCCTCCAACTCGATGTCGACGTAGCCATCAAGGCCATCGGGGATGCGGGATTCGACTACATAGAGCTCTGGGGGGAGGTCCCACACGCCTACCATGACTGGGTCGACAGAGGGCGGCTTGGGGATGCCCTGTCCTCCTACGACATGACCGTAACGCTCCACGCTCCATTCACCGATCTCAACCTCGCCTCCCCGTTCCAGCCCGTGAGAGGGGCAGTCGCTGAGACTCTGGAGAAGTTCGTAGAATTCGGCGCAGAAATCGGCGCGGTGATGATAACTGTCCATCCAGGGAACGTCCACAACCAGGCACTCGTGCCGAAGTCTGCAGAGAACGCCTCGCAGACAATTAATCGCATGGTGAGGGCGGGGAGGGGTCGGCTGGCGATCAGCGTCGAGAACCAGGCAAAGAGCTTCGACATGTATCATTACCCGTTGGCGTCCACTCCCGACTCCCTGCAAAGGATAGTCGACGCGGTGGAAGACACGAGGATCACCCTGGACACCGGTCACGCCCACGTCAGCGGCACAGACCCGCTGGCGTTCGCAGAGCTCGGCGGCGAGAGGCTCGCCGAAATCCACCTGAGCGACAACTCAGGGTCTAGCGACGACCACCTAATCCCCGGCGAGGGGACGGTGAAGCTTCAGAAGCTGTTCGAACGAATCGAGGGGAGCGAGATGTTCGTCTGCCTCGAGCTAAATCCTCACAAGTACTCGCAAGACCAGGTCGTCGCTGCCGCCTCCAGGCTGAAATCGCACTTCAGTGGGGGCTCCCGCGGGATTGAAGGGTAGAGCAGCGAAGAGTAGCGTCGGAAGGAAGACAGCCGAGCTCTCCGAGTCTCTCATCAGGGAGATGACGAGGCTCGCCAACGCGCACGGAGCCATCAACCTCGCCCAAGGCTTCCCCGACTTTGCAGCTCCGCGCGCGGTGAAGGAAGCTGCGCTGGCTGCCATCCGGGGCGACTTCAATCAGTACTCTGTCACTTGGGGCTCGCCGAAGCTGCGGAAGGCGATTGCAGAGAAGGCTGCCTGGTTCAACGGGATTCAGGCCGACCAAGACAAGGACATCACCGTGACCTGCGGCTCGACGGAGGCGATGATGGCGACCGTGATGGCCCTGGCTGACAGGGGAGACGAGGTAGTAATCCTGGAGCCGGCATACGAGAACTACGCGCCATCAGCCATCCTGGCCGGGGCGAAGCCGCGACCGCTCGCACTTGGGGATGGCTTCGCGATCGACGAGGAGGCCTTGAAGGGCGCCTTCAACAGGAGGACCAAGCTGATCCTGGTCAACACCCCTCACAATCCGACGGGGAAGGTCTTCAGGAAGGAAGATCTCAGGGTAATCGCCGACCTGTGCGAGGACTTCGGCGCAGTCGCGGTTACGGACGAAATCTATGAGCACATCCTATACGACGGCCGGGAGCACGTCAGCATCGCGACGCTTGGCGACATGTCTGGCAGGACCGTCACGATTTCCGGGATATCGAAGACCTACACGGTCACGGGGTGGAGGGTGGGCTATACTATAGCAGACCATGTGTTGACAGAAGCGATAAGGAAGGTGCACGACTACATGACCGTCTGTGCCCCGACACCCTTGCAGGAGGCCGCCGCGCAAGCCCTCTTGCTCCCACACTCGTATTACACTCAGCTGGCCGCTTCCTATCAAAAGAAGAGAGACTTCATGGTGAGGAGGCTCAGCCGCATGGGTTTCGAGTTCTTCGTGCCCGAAGGATCATACTACATCTTCGCAGACTTCGGCAACCTGAGCAGCCTGTCCGAAGTCGAGTTCGCGAACTGGATGACGATTGAGGGCAAGGTCGCGGTAGTCCCGGGTTCAGGCTTCTACTTGCGACCCAGCGAAGGCAGGAGGTTCGTACGGTTCAGCTATTCGAAGAAGGACTCCACTCTGGCGGATGCGGCCGCAAGGATGGACGCCTTCTTCCATCGATGATGCTCCGCCGGCGGCTCGGTGGCCTCGACACCGACGTTACGGTGGTGGCTGAAGCGGCGGCAGGGGGTCACGCGGCCTCTGCGGCTCAGGGAATCCTGGCTCGTGAGGGAAGGAGGCCGAAGGGGTACTCAGTGTTCCCTCGCCTCCTCTGGTTGCACCTTGAACTCGGCGAGTCGCTCGCCCCTGAGGACCCACAGGCTGAGTGTCCTTCCTACGGAGTCGGCTGACAGCGCCTTGTGGAGGTCTTGCCATCCGGTCGTCCGGGAGTCTCCGAGCTTCAGGACGATGTCCCCCATCGCAACGCCGGCGCGCCTCGCAGGCGACTTTGGTTCGACGAGCCTTACCAGAAGGCCAGTCTCCTGACCGACGTCCTCGCGATGCGCCAGTTCAGCCGGCAGTTCGATAGGCTCGACGATGACACCGAGGAACCCCTTCTTGATCCGCCCGTCCTTCGCGAGGCTTCCGACGACTTCCTCTAGTGTCGCTTCGGGGACTGCGACACCTCTCCCAGCAAACTGGGCGATGTTCATACCGAGCAGCTTGCCGGTCGCATCAATCAGTGGTCCACCGGAGTAGCCTGGGTTCAGCTTCGCGTCTGTGATGATGGCTCCTTCCACCGCAGCGCCGAACCAGCCACGAACGCTTCTGCCGCTACTTGTCACTATGCCGGAAGTCACCGACACGCCGTTGCCGAATACATCGGCGAGCGCTAGCGCGAACTGGCCTACCTTCGCACTGCCCTGTTCTCTCGCGATTGGAACCCCGGCCGACTGGGGTGTCTTCAGCAACGCGATGTCCGTGTACCTATCCTTCCCCCGGACCTCTGCCTCAAGGTTCCTGCCGTCGCTAAGCCGGAGGTCTACAGACCTGGCGTCGCCCACCACGTGGCTGGCGGTCACCACATGCCCCTCGCGGTCCCACACGATGCCCGTCCCCGAGTTCCCCCCTGACCCTATGTGCACCACCGATGGCGCGGTCCGTTCAGCGAGCTCAGCCACAGCGTTTGAGATTGACTGTAGCAGCTCCGTGTTGTTTGCATACGTCATTCTGATACATTCACCTGCGTGAGGTTCAGAACTACGTGTTATTGTTGAGCGGGTCCGAGGTTAGCGGCTCACATTGCGAGAGGCATGAAGTAGCCTACCCTCACCGGGGCATGTCGCGTTGCCGGTCTGCTTCCGGCGTAGAGCTGCGAGATTCTACCCACGAGCTGGTGAGCCGCCAGAATTGCCCCTGGGAGCTCGGAGTCCTTCGTAATCCGCGCTTCGATGTGGAGCTCGCCTGGCGATAGGCTCGCTTCCAAGATTGCCTGCCCGTCGTCAGAGACCCACTTCATCACCGCGCGCGCAGCCCCTTCGGACATCCCGAACCAGCGCATCTTCCCGAACCATTTCCCCTTCAGGGCTGCAACGACCGTGCCGAGGCTCGTCGCGTACGGAAGGAACGTGAAGAGTATGGGGACGCTTCGCGCTGGCCCCCGTCCTGCGTCATGCCTGACCGCGGCCTTCGACTTGCTCGTCGCGCTGTATCCCTCGGGTGACCTGACGACGAGGCCGTCTGCTTCGAGACGGTCGAGCGCTCTAGACAGCGTCTCGGGATGGGAGCCGGTCACTCTTCGCAGTCCGTCGAACGTGAAGACGGCTACCCCCTCATCTTCGATAGCCCGGACAATCTCTGCATCTCTCCCGCTCATCTCGCCATAGGGAGGCTCGGTCGACGACTCCGGCTCTCGCCGCGCTTCGTACACGAGCGACGGAAACCTCGTTGCCGCCTTAAAAAACCACTGGGAGTAACTTCCCAGTTCGTTCGGCATCGCAGGACATTGAGTTATAAGGCGACTCTTCAATGTCGGGAGGGCGAGAATGGGAAGACTCGGGGACGCCAAGATTCTCGGCGGAGTCGGCTCAATTCTACTTCTAATTCCCGGAGTCAACATCGTCGGCTACATACTGATCCTCGTCGCGAGCAAGTATGTGTCGGACGAACTCGGCGACAAGTCCATCTTCGACGACATGCTCTACGCGGTAATCGCAGGCATCGTCGGGGTGGCGGCTGCTGCCTTCATCATATACTCGGGGCTGATCTTCGGCGCGTTCACGCTGAGCGCCTCCGCCGTGGCCGGGCTCGTCGTCGGGCTCCTTGTCGCCTGGCTCGCGCTGATAGTCTCCTCGATCTTCATTCGGCGGGCGTACCGAAAGATGGGGGAGAGGCTGAGCATCGGCTCGTTCCGCACCGCAGGCACACTCTACTTCGTCGGCGCGATTCTGGTCGTCATCTTCGTAGGCTTCATTGTCCTCTTCATCGCGGCGATCTTCCAGATAATCGCATTCTTCTCAATCAACGACAGCCGAGTGGCCATGGCAGGACCCGCTCCGCCTCCATCAGCGGCCGCTCCCGCTCCTCCCGGGATGAGGGCGTGCGCGTACTGCGGTACCCAGATGTCCCAATCAGCTGCATTCTGCCCGAAGTGCGGAGCGAAGCAGTCCACCTAGCGCCCAAACTCGGGGGGATGTGCCGCGTCTGGCCAATCACGCCGTTGTCGGTTTCGTCTATAAAATGCGACACACATGTCTTTTGCCGGTCGCGTTCAGGACGACCCAGATGCAGGAAGCGGCGAAGCCCCAGATGTCCAGAGCTCAAAAGCTTAGGTGGTACTCCGGGCAACTGATGTCTGATGCTGGCGCAGACGAGACGGGTGGGCGGCCAGAGGCGGCCATCTCCAAGTACCTCCAGGCTGCCGACATCCTGCTACTCTTGGCCAAAGTGGAAGAAAGCTATACGGCCTGGAAGTACTACGCGGACACGGCTGCACGATGCCAGCAGAGAGCGCGAATGCTAATCGCGCAGTCCCAGAAGGCCGACTCCAGCCAGTAGAGTCGCCCCCATGAAGTGACTACCGCCTAGCTGAGTTCCCGACTCCTCACGTTCTGTTAATATACTACGAAGCCCCTTTCAGAAGATATGCCCAAGTGGGAGTGCTATCGTTGTGGCCAGACATTCGAAGGCGACGTGACGCCTGACGAGTGCCCCAACTGTCACTACTCCCTAACATTCTGGCTGGAGGCTGCCGAGCCGAACGTAACCACGGTAAGGAACTTCGTGAAAACCGATCCGCTCACGATCGACGCGAACGAATCTGTGCTCAAGGCGGCGAGGGAGATGAGGGACAAGCACGTGGGGAATGTCCTGGTGCTGATACAGGGCGAAGTGAAAGGAATCCTGACCGAGCGCGACATCCTGAACAGGATAGCCGCCGACGACCTGCTCTCCTCGACGATTGCCGTGAGAAAGATCATGACCTCGCCGATGATCTCCGTGACCGCCGACACCCCCCTCGCGGAAGCCGTCAGACTGATGGCGAAGCACCGCATCAGGACGCTCTTCGTCACCGACAACGGAAAGCCGTTCGGGCTGCTCAACATGCGGTCGATAGTCGGCGACCAGTTCAAGGTCGCTAAGAGCCTAGACTCGTAGGCTCTGGCTCTGGTCGGCGGAGACTGGCGGCGTGGGGACCAAGAAACTCCCACGGAGACGCCTTGCACGCGTAAGGGCTGACATGCTACGGGCGGCCGGCCGAAGAACGGTCGTGACTTACGGCGAGCTCATGAAGAGATACCATTTATCGCGCGGCATGACGCTCTCGTCTGTCATCAGCGAGATAGACAGGCGGGAGCACGAACGGGGCGCCCCCGGATTCGCCGCAATCGTAGTCAGGAAGGACACACGATTTCCTGGTGGAGGCTACTTCTGCGACTGCACGCTCCCGGTGGCGCTACGCAGGGCACGAGTTAGATCGACGGACCCAAGGCTTTCGGAGGCCGAGCGTCGATACCTCCAGGGAGAGCAGCGCAGGACATGGGACTTCTATCGGGGCAGTCCGCCCGCACCCAGCCGACCGTCAACTTGACTTCCGCCCTATCGCTCGGTCAGGGAGCGTAAGGCACCAGCAGGATTGTCCGACTCGGTTATCGCTCTCCCCACCATCATGAAGTCGGCTTGCGATGTCGCCCATGTGTCCGCCTTGCCTCCCTGCGCTCCGATGCCCGGTGAGAGAATCAGACAGTCCTTACCCACGACGCCGCGTACCTCTGCGATGGTCTCGATCGACTTCGCGGACACGACCACTCCGTCGGCTCCCCAGCCTCTAGCGCGCTCCGCGAACACCCTGTAGACTGGCTCCCCTCCTTGAAGGCGCAGCCCGAACCCTTCTCGCGAGCCTGCGTGGCTCATGTACACCAAGAAGATGACCCCTCCTCCCCGCGAGTGGACCCACTCCACGACCTTGCCGAGCCCCTCGTCCCTGCCGACGAACGGATTGACAATCACAGCGTTGAACCCGAAGTCGATCAGCGACTCCACCGCGTTCAGGTTTGTCGCCTCGATGTCGTTGAGCTTGAGGTCGGCGATCAGTGGTAGCCTCTCTTTCCGGCATGTGTCGATGACTCCCTTGAGTCCCTGGAGACCGTACGGGAGTAGGAGGTGCTGGTTCACCTTGACGCCGGCGATGCCATCCATCGTGGCCTGAAGCACAGCCTCAGCACGCGCGAGCCGGCTGTCGTAGGGGCCCCAGAGGTCGAGCGCCAAGACGACCTTGCTTCGTCTCTCCGCCGCCGAAGCCTCCATCATGCCCTTGAAGCCGGTCATTGCGTTCCCTCCCGGGCGGCGTCGGCCAGGCCTCTCTTATGGTGGGCGGCCCCGACTATCGACCTCAGGCTCTTGAACCCCTTCTTCTCGAGATAGTCGACGATGCCGAGGTTGATGTCGTTAAACATGGCGAAGCTCCGCATCGTCGCCGTCCCCAACTGAACGGCATCGGCGCCTGCAAGAAAGAACCTGACGGCGTGCTCCCACGTGGATACTCCGCCGCACCCCATTATCGGGACGTCGAACCACTCTCTCAGTTCGTAGACGCACCTTAGCGCTATCGGCGTGATGGCGCTGCCGGACAGTCCCCCGTACCCGTTTGACAGCGCGGGCTTCCCCGATGAGATGTCTATCGTCATCGCCCTCACCGTGTTGACTGCCGTGAGCCCGTCGGCGCCAGAGTCGACAGCCGCCTGCGCTATCTCGACAAGCTTGTCTGTGTTCGGAGATAGCTTGACGAATACGGGCTTCTCGGTCTTCGACTTCACAGCGCTCACCACCTTGCTCACGAGCTCAGGGTCGTGTCCGACCTCTGTCCCCACGCCGGCGACGTGAGGGCAGCTGAGGTTCAGTTCGTACGCGACGAATTCGTTGGGGTCGAGTTCCTTTACGACGGCCGCGAACTCACGCTCATCGCCGCCGAAGATGGAGACGAAGATTGAGAGCTTCTTCCCCCTGAGAGGTGCGAGTTCCGCGGAGAAGGCCTCGGCTCCAGGATTGGGGAGCCCAGCAGCGTTGATGATCCCACCCTCCACTTCAGCCAGTGTCGGCTCCTTGTACCCCTCCCTCGGCTGGAGGCCGATGGACTTCGTGACGGCGCCCCCGGCCCCGGACTTCAGCGCTTCCAGCACCTTCCCGAGCGAGCTTCCATGCACGCCAGACGCGAGGACCAACGGGTTCGCAAGCTCGACGCGCCCCATCTGGACCCTAACAGAGTCAACGCTCAGGGGCGCTTCCCTCCTGACTGCTTCAGCACCGCTTCAAAGTTCCCCTTCGTCATCAACCCCTTAGCATAGATGACCTCGGCAAGCGCCGTGACCGGCGCGTAGGCTGTGAGCCTTACCCCGGCTTCGGCGAGGTTCGCCTTGGCGCCCTCCAACCGGTCGACTAGCACTGCCGAGTCCTTTACCACGCAGCCGACGCCCCGGAGGGCCTCCACAGCGGATACGACGCTCCCTCCAGTCGTCACCAGGTCGTCTATGACGAGCGCCCTCTCCCCGGGCGTCGTCGCGCCCTCGACCGACTTCCGCAGACCGTGTTCCTTCTCCTCCTTCCGCACGTAGACCATGGGCTTCTTCAACAGGAATGCCAGTGGAGATGAGATTGTGACCCCTGCCGTCGCGACCCCTGCGATGACATCGAAGTTGCTCTCGCCGATCGCTTTGACCATGTCTCGGAACGCAGACATCACCAGCTCGTAGGTCTGCGGGTGACTCGGGACTGTCCTTAGATCGAGATAATATGAGCTACTCTTCCCGCTTGCCAAAGTGAACCTCCCGAACCTGAGGGCCCCGATGCGGAAGAGAGACTCGGCCAGCTTCGCCCTCGTTGGCTCGTCCGCGGTCAAGGATCCCCTCCTGATTGCTGGGTTCTCAGACGGTCACTGGCGAGAATTTGAACCCACGCTTTATTGCTTCACACTTCGGTTATAAGTGTTCTCGACGGTTAGAGTGGAGCGCCCTCGCACGCCGGTCACTTTTCTCTCGCCCGATGCGCCGCCCCACGACGCCTCCCCTGAGCCACCCGCCTTTCTGCTCCTCTAGCCAGAATCCTCATGACCTCCGCGTCGCTGACCTGCTCGAAGGCGTCGTAGAATTCCCCGATCGCCAAGAAGTGCCCTGGCGTCTCCAGGCAGACTACGACATTTCCATCTGATCTGAGAGCTTCCACCACATCTCTCGGCGCCACTGGTACGGCTACGATCACCTCCTTAGGCTCCTCCTTCTTCACAGAGATCACCGCCGCTCCAACCGAACTCCCGGTAGCGATGCCATCGTCGACTATTACCACGGTCTTCCCTTTCAGAGTCGGTTGCGGCGAGTCCCCTCGATACCGCCTGACCCGTTCGGCCACCTCGGCTCTCTTCTGCTTTATCTGAGCGGTGATGTACTCCTCGTCGGCGCCCAGCGACTCCGCCGCCTGCCTGTCGACGATTGCTTCGCCCTCTTGTGTCACCGCGCCGAGAGCGTATTCGGGCTCTCCTGGAGCCTCTATCTTCCGCGTCACGACGACATCGACCGGGACGCCTAGCGCCGAGGCGACCTCGGCGGCCACTACTACCCCTCCTCTCGGAATCCCAAGGACGACGATGTCCCTCCCTCCAAAATCTACGAGGGCGGCGGCAAGTCTCCTTCCCGCATCAGGTCTGTCACGGAATGGCCGCGTAGCCAACCCGGGACCTAGGGGGCGGCATGGTCATATCTTGTTCCCCGCTCGGGGAGGCTTCTCAATCGCTGCAGCACGCGAGTGCTGTTGACAATCCAGATTTCCCACTCGCTCCTTACCAACATGTCGATGCCACCGAGCCGCCCCTGATGCACTGCGAGGATTCTCCTCACCCAGCCACGCCTGAGCAGAACAGGCTGGAACCACACGCTCCGAAACCGCTTCGACAGCAGCCTCGCTGTGCTCGGCCTGGTCTCGCACTCGACAAGCGCGATCGACTCTATCTCATCCTCTGACTTGTGCCCCAGGAGGTCAGGCCTGTACCCGCTCCAGTGCGTTCTCCACTCGAGGCAACTGAGAGGCTCCTCGACCACTGCATAGCCCTCACGCTCCAAGTCCGCTCTGACGACCGCCTTCATGGCACGGTGTCTGTCCGACTCGGCCATCCTACGCGCGAGGGCGGGGGCAGAATTTCACCTATCGGCTCTACTGAAGTGGATCTGCGGTCTATCTTCGTGAACCGGCGCGCCGTATCACTGTTCGCGATGCATTCGCAGAGCCTGGGCAGCGTGATATCGGTGTCAACATAAAATCCCCTCTTTGTCATCAAGCTTCCCCAAGCCAGGATAACAACCGCGGGCGCAGGCTGGTTGCCAGCTCTCTCGCTGTTGGCGGGGCTGATGACAGGAGAGGTGATCCGAATCGATACCGGCTACGCGCGAGGCCGGGGATATTCCGGGTCGCCCTTTGGTCAGGGGCCCAGTCTCGTGTTCAAGAGGGCGGGGTGCGGGATGACGACCGCGCTTAAGGAGGGCAGAGGATTCCGGAAGGAGGAGCGTCCTTCCACCGAAAGGAGGCAGGTGCGGAGCTTCATGCTTAGCACCGATATTCGGGCGGTGGAGGAACCGAGTCCCGAAACGAGTCCGAAGCCTGAGCGGAGCGCGGAAGGAGCTCTGCTCCCTGCTCGAAGTGGACAGACAAGACAGCGAGGGGCGGCTTCTTGTGGCGCAAACCGTTAAAGACGTTTTCGCGACCAGCATGCGTCACATGAGCGACCTGACGGCGCAGATGGGGGACACCGTGTCGGTGCACTACCTGGGCAAGTTCCCGGGCGGCAAAGTGTTCGACACCAGCATGAAGGCGGAGGCGGTGAAGGCGGGGCTGTTCAGCCCGGCAAGGGACTACAAGCCGCTGCAGGTGGTGCTCGGGGCGCATCAGGTGATAAGCGGCTTCGAGGAGGCGCTGGTGGGGATGAAAGTCAACGAGTCCAAGGAGGTCACCCTCCCGCCGGAGAAGGCGTACGGTAAGACGGGCCGCCACCCGATGAGCGGGAAGACTCTCCAGTTCAGGCTCCTCGTCACGAGCATCCAGCGCAAATAGGCACCGACCTGCGCTTGGCACTTCGAGCAAATCCTGCAAGTTATTTGACAGCGAACCTATTTACCGCGATCTCCAACACCCAGTCGGTCCGGGCATGGCAAAGAGGGCGTTCACGATCGACACCGGTACGGAGAAGATACCGGTCGAAGGCCACGCGCATCTGAACGTCGCAGTCAAGTACCTGATGAAGAGGAGGAGGAGTCTGATCTTCACGAAGGACCCAGCGAAGGTCGAGAAGCTCTTCTCCGAAGTCCCATCAACGGTCAGCGTAATCGGGGCTAACGTCACCAAGACGTACAAGGTTACTTGGGAAAGGGTCAGCACGGGCGAGTTTGCCGGAGCCAGGTTCACCTTCACCCTTGAAGAGGCCAAGTGAGCCCGCACTCTTTTAGCTCCCGCCGCCGCCGCCTCCGACATGGGTGGTGGCCCCAGACGGAGCAGCTACAGCGACTCGATCGAAAAGGTTCGACAGCAGCACGAGAACACAGTGAAGGCAGCGCAGGCAGCTGTCGAGTGTCCGAGATGCGGGACCAAGCAGGTCATCAGCGATGTCCCAGGCATGCGGAGGTGCCTGAAGTGCGGGTTCGAGTTCCGGAAGTTGGTTTGACTGGTCTGAAGGGAGGCAGCTGTATCACTCCCGCCTGCCTCATCGTCGGCGTTTCTTCTTGCCCCTGAAGTACTCCTTCATTGGGCCCCAATAATAGTCCTTCCACCCCTTCGAGTAGTAGTCTCCCTGCCCTGTCGGGATGTCAGAGTGGACCATCGTCAGCACGGTGGACCGCGCGTCTTTCGGCGTAAGTGTGAGCTCAAGTCGGGAGGGTGGGGACCCCGCGGGCCACTCGGTCGTCTTCCACTCCTGGACGACCTTCTTGCCCCTTTCGAGGACGATGAACCTGCCTGAAATGTAACCATCTCCCGCGGTGAACCTTCCTCCGACCTTCGGTACACCCGTCACGGGCGTGGCTGTGAATTCGGCGTGCTTCTTCGGGTCGACGTAGGCGTCATAGACCTCCTCGGGCGTCGCGTGTATGACTACCGACTGCCTGATGGTCTCGACATCTGTCATTTCTGCTTCGCCAAGAATGCTAGAACCTTCTCGTTGAAGAAGTCACTGTTCTCCATGTGCGGGAAGTGCCGCGCGCCAGGCACTCGGACGGACTCCGCGCCCGGGACTGAATCCGACAGCAGGGTCCCTATCTTCCTGAGCCAGAGCGGGCTCGCCTCGCCGTTCACCAAGAGCGTGGGGATGGAGATTCTCTTCGCGTCCGCGGATGTGAACCTCGGGAACCGCGTCTTCAGCTCCGCGATTGTTCTAACGTTCTCAAGCATCATCTCTCGCGTGTTCTCTGACATCCTCGCAAAGGACCCCTTCGCTCCTTGGATGCCGTCCACATTCAGTTCGACAGCCCTCCGTAGTTCGCCTGACTCGAGTGCGCTCAGCGAAGGAAGCAGGCTCTCGCGCTGAAACCTCCTCGCCGCCAGCGCGACGGCGGGGTCTCTCAGGAGTAGGGCGAGCAGCTGTAGCATGTTGCTCTGGTCGGCGACAAGCAGGGTGGAGACGGCCGGCTCGACCAGGATGAGGGACCGGACCATGTCGGGGTGGCTAGCAGCGAGCCAGGCAGCAGCGAACCCACCATAGGAGTGCCCGACGAGGTCAACCCTTCCACCGCAGGCGCGTTCGATGAAGGCCTGAAGGTCGTTCGCGTTGTTCTCGACGGTCGAGAGTCCGGGGTCTCCCTCCCAGCGGTTCGGCGCTGCGAGGCGCCGGCTGAGGGACACTGCCCTGCGCGTCCTGGAGAACGGCTCCATCTGTGCTGACCACGCCCGATAGTCGGTCGGTATGCCATGGACGAAGAGCGAGGTCGCCCCCGTCCCCTTCTCCTCGTAGTAGAGGCTCCCTCCTTCCACGTCGACCGTCGGCAACTCGACGGGCTGTGGCAGCTCGGAGCTTTATCCCTTGGCCTGGGAGCCCTTCTTCCACGCCTGGGCCCTCTTGCAGAAGTCATCAGCCTCGTCCATGGCGCGGTCGCAGCGCCTGTAATGGTCCACGACTTCCTTGAGCATCTCCCCTATGGGGGTCGGGGCGCCAGGGCACTCAGAGTCCAGCTGGGCCCTCACCTCCATCAGGTGCTGCCACACCTCGGATGGTATCCTCACCGGCACTCCTGACTCGGTGCTCATGCGGCTTCCATGGTGGCGTCGCTATATCTGGTTTGACAGTGAAGGGCTTACGGACGCTCAGACCTGCTTGCCGCAGTTCGGGCAGAATTTCGCGCCTGCCGCCAGCGCGTTCCCGCAGTTCGGGCAGAACTTCGCTGCACCGGCAGGAGAGGGGGGGCCTTGCGGCACCTCTTGGGTGGCTCCGCAGTTCGGGCAGAACTTCACGTTGGCCGGAATCATCGACGCGCAGTTCGTGCAGCTCCTCATCTGCGCCTGGGTCATGCCCTGCGCCATCTGTCCCCCTATCGCAGACCCGGCGCCGATTCCAGCCCCCAGTCCTGCGAAGACGCCCGCCCCCCCTGACGGGTTCTTGGCGGCGTCGTCAATCGCCTTCCCTGTCTGGTACTGCAGGTAGTTCACGCCCAGAACCTGCATCTCTGACCTAGTGTCAATCGCCTTCTGCACGTCGTCTGGGAGGCTTATCGTCAGGCCCGAGATCTTGTTGATCTCCACGCCGTATTGACCAAGGTTGTCCGGTCCCTGGGCGAGGACCATTTGTTCGATGTTGGTCAGGTTTGCCGCGAGGTCGGTCACCTTCAGCCCCTGCGCCTTCATCTTGCCGAGAGCGCTGTAGAGGAGGATCACCAGCTGTTCCTTCATCCTCCCCTCGACGTCTTCGGAAGTCTCGGCGCTGAATGTGCCTACGAATTGGTTGATGAAGAGCTCCGGAGAGGAAATCTTCCATCTGTATTCGCCGAACACTCGGAGGCTGACGATCCCGAACGTCGGGTCGGTGAACTGGTAGGGCTGGGTGCTCCCGAACTTCCCATCCATGTACCTCTTGGGGATGTAGTAGACCTCCGCTTCTTGCACCACGCCGGTGAAGAACTTCAGGAGGTTCCCGACAATCGGGGCGTTGAAGTCGGTGAGCGCGTACCTGTTCGGCTGGTCGAAGTAGGTGAGGACCTTTCCGTCCCTATAGAAGACCGCTATTTCGTCCTCACGTACGACAATGTTGTCGTTCAGCCTGATGTTCCTGGGGACCTTCCAGAGGGCGCTCCCCTGCTTGAACTGGTCGTCCCACGCTATCGTCGTCGAACCGAGGACGCTCCCACCGGTCGCGGGGACGGCATCAGACTTCTTTCCGAACAATCGCTGTCACTCTCACGCTACTGTACGGCTATCCCTTCTATCGTCTCCAGCCGCAACGACCACTTCTGCCTGATGTCGGCAATCGACTTCGAGAGCTGCCCCAGGGCGACCTGCACCGAACCCGGGTTGGTGCTGTCGTAACTCAGGCCCCCGGTAGACGCCTCGAGCTGGAACACAGCAGTCACGAACGAGTAGTCGTACTCGTAGAGTTTGTTCAGCTTGTCCTCGTTGACTTGGATGGGCGCAACCCACCCGGCGTATCCCTGGGCGGCGTGCCTTATCTCGCCGCTGAGGGTCTGCACTTGGGCGATAAGCGACCCGACGCTAGTCAGGTTGGTGAAGTCGGCTCCGGCGGCCATCTGTTTCCTGAGAAGGTCCAAATTCGTCTTCGCCTTGTCCATCCTGTCGGCCACCTGGTTCCGGAGCATCTCGTCAGATACTCTGAGGTCCTCCTTCGTCCTGTACCCTCTGAGGCCCGGTATCAGAAGCTCGAGCTTCTTCATCGCGCCCCTGTTGTCATCCACCTGCTGCCTGATGTCGGGACTCCCCTGAGACAAGGAAGGTTCGGTCATTCGCCGCTCCGCATCGATATAAATATTGAGAGCTTTTATCGCCGGCCCGCCCCGCGGCAAGCACATTGAAGCTGGAAGGGCTGAGGATTGGGTGCAGCGGCTGGTCTTACAAGGACTGGGCGGGACCGTTCTATCCCAAGGACCTGCCAGCGAGGGACTACCTCAAGTTCTATTCGAGCGTGTTCAACTGCGTCGAGATCGACTCCAGTTTCTACCGGATTCCGAGTCCGTCGATGATAACCCAGTGGAGCAGGGGCACACCCCCTGGCTTCACCTTCTCGCCTAAGCTTCCGAAGAAGGTTACCCACGAGAACAAGCTTGAGGGCATCGACTCCACGCTGCTGTACTTCTACAGCGTCGTGAGCAAGCTGAAGGAGAAGCTCGGGCCGATAGCAATACAACTTCCTCCTTCCGTCAAGGCCAGCACTCATATGGAGACGATGAAGGAGTTCATCTCGAAGCTCAGCCCGGAGTTCCGCCACGCCATCGAGTTCAGGCACAAGTCGTGGTTCTCGCCGGAGATGTACGCGCTCCTGCGGGAGAGCAACATAGCCATGGTCTGGTCGCTCAACCAGTATCTCGAGACGCCCCCTGAAGTGACGGCAGACTTCGTCTATCTCCGCATGGTCGGGGACAGGGAGATCACCGACTTCGGGACGGTGCAGAAGGACAGGTCGGAGGACATGCAGAGGTGGGCCGACATCGTCAGGGACAAGTCCGACAAGTTCGAGGACGGGTACGTCTTCTTCAACAACCACTTTGCTGGTTTCAGCCCCGAGTCAGGGAACGAGTTCCGCCGGCTGCTCGGACTCATGGAGCTGAACTGGCGCTCGCAGGGGACCGAGCAGACCACGCTGTTCGGGGGGTAGCTAGGCCGTGGCGAACAGGCGCAGGGCTATCCTGCATGTCGACCTGGACGCGTTCTACGTCTCCGCGGAGGTGCGGGAGCAACCGAGACTCAGGGGAGTCCCAGTGGTGGTAGGCGCAGACCCGGAAGGAGGGAAGGGGAGGGGCGTCGTGGTGGCGTGCTCGTACGAAGCCAGGCGGTTCGGTCTCAGGTCCGGGCTGCCCATATCGAAAGCATACAAGCTGTGTCCGGACGCCGTCTACCTCAGCCCGGATTGGAGCCTGTACGAGCGTGTGTCGGAGGAGGTCATGTCTACGCTGAAGGCTTCCGCGTACCGGTTCGAGCAGGCATCGATAGACGAGGCCTTCCTCGACGTGTCGGACAGGGCGTCGGACGAGGAGTCTGCGAAGGGGGTGGCGCTAGACGTCAAAGGGCAGGTGCGAGTGAAGCACGGGCTCACATGCTCGGTAGGCGTGGCCCCTAACAAGTCGGCAGCTAAGATCGCCTCAGACAGGAACAAGCCCGACGGGCTCACCGTCGTCCCCTTCGACGACGTCCCCGGCTTTCTGTCTCCCCTGGCGGTCGGGACCGTGCCGGGGGTGGGTCCGAAGACGCAGGACTTCCTAAAGACCCGAGGAATCATGACGATCGGAGACCTGCAGAAGGTGAGCGGGAAGCAGCTTCTCTCATGGTTCGGGAAGAACGGCGTGTGGCTCTGGGGGGTCATCCACGGAGAGGAGAGCGTGGAGGTTCGGCAGCAGGAGATGCCGAAGTCACTGAGCGTGGAAAGGACGTTCAAGGAGGACGTATCGGACTTCCGGGCCGTCAGGCAGGCGGCCTCCGACGCCGCATCCGAACTCGCCAGGCGGGCAAGGTCGGCAAAGCTCGCATACAGGGTTGCCGGGATCAAGGTGCGATTCACAGGATTCGAGACGCATACGAGGGAAAAGGCACTGACGAGCCACACCGACAGCGAGGAGGCCCTCCAGGAAGTCGCCAAGAGCCTCCTCGACGAGTTCGAGGGGTCCGAGCGCCCATTCAGGCTCATCGGGGTGCGGATTTCTGACCTGCAGCGCATCTCCTCTGAGCCGTCAAGACTCGACGACTGGATGAAGGCCTGACGGCTCAGCCGACGCGAGCAGCTGTCGAGCAAGCGTTAACTACGGTGAAGGGCGAATTGTGGCCAGCTTAGTTGAACCGAAGAGCGGTGCGGGGAGCCGACGGCCTGCCGTTACGCGGGCGAAGCAGAGGGCTGACGACGGCGAGACGCCGAGTGGTGGTGGGGGTCGACGTGGGTGGGACTTTCACCGACATCGTAGTCTATGACAGCTCCAGCGCATCCTTGAAGATACTGAAGCTGCCGACCTCGACCGCGCCTTCGAAGGCCATCTTGCACGGCCTCAGGGCGCTGTCGATCAGGCCAGACGAAGTCCTCCTGCTGGCTCATGCGACAACCCTGGCGACCAATTCGCTCCTCACTCGCACGGGGTTGGCGCGGACGGCCTTGGTGACAAACCGCGGGTTCAGGGACGTCCTCGAGATCGGCAGGCAGCGGCGGCCGGAGCTCTATGACCTGTCGACCAGGCGCCCGGACCCGCTCGTCCGCCGGAGGGACAGGCTCACGGTCGCTGGGAGAGTCGGACACAACGGCGCCATAATCGAGCCGTTGCACGAGAAGGATGCGAGAGGCGTAGCAAGGCTGATCGTCGAGCGAGGGTTCGAAGCCGTCGCCATCAGTTTCCTGAACAGCTATGCCAACCCGGCCCACGAGCGCCTGATGCGGGATGCTCTCAAGTCCGAGGGCTACGCCGGGCACGTCAGCATCTCGAGCGAGGTCGACCCTGAGTACAGGGAGTTCGAGCGGACGAGCACCACGGTCGTCAACGCCGTCCTCGCCCCCATGATGGCCGGCTACCTTTCAGAACTGAGTTCGTTTCTTCGCGGGCTCGGGATTCGTGCGCCCCTATGCGTCATGAACTCGGACGGAGGGATGAGCACGGCTGCGGGGGCGGCCGCCCGTCCTAGCATGACAATCGAGTCGGGACCCGCGGCAGGCGTAGTCGCTTCGTGCAGGCTCGCGGCACGTCTAGGTCTGCCAAGGGTGCTCACGTTCGATATGGGCGGGACGACCGCGAAGGCATGCACGATCGACGGTGCCAGTCCGGACGTGACCAGAGAGTTCGAGGCCGCAGGGAGAGTCCACAGCGGAAGGTCGATTACGGGGAGCGGATACACCGTGAGAGGTTCGTTCATCGACATCGCCGAGGTCAGCGCAGGGGGAGGCACGATAGCGTGGCTCGACGAAGCGGGCCGGCTCCAGGTTGGGCCCAGGAGCGCCGGGTCGCAGCCAGGGCCGGCATGCTACGGCAAGGGAGGGACCGAGCCCACAGTAACCGACGCGGATGTCGTATCGGGGCGCATCAGCCCGGACCACCTTCTTGGCGGGAACATGAAGGTCGATGGGGAGCTCGCCGTAGGAGCACTCCGCCGTCTGTCTTCCAGGTACGGCGCCCCAATCGCCGAGATCGCTCGGGACGTGATAAGGCTGGTCAGCGATGAGATGTCTAGGGCGATCTCCATCGTCAGCTTCGAGCGAGGGCGCGACCCGCGAGACTTCGACATGGTCGCCTTCGGGGGAGCAGGCCCCGTGCACGCTTGTGACTTGGCGGAGGCGGTCGGAGTCAGACGCATCCTTGTTCCTCTGCACGCCGGCGTCTTCTCGGCGTACGGCTTGGTGGCCGGTGACGTCACCAGGACCTTCATTGCGCCGGTCATGGCCGCGCCGGGAGGTCTGAAGACAAGGTTCGAACGGCTGCAGGTCGAGGTGGAGAGGGAGATGGCCCGAGAGGGGTTCCCACGGTTTGCGAGCGAACTCTTCATTGAAGCGAGGTACGCGGGCCAAGGCCATGAGCTGCTGCTGCGGTACGACGGTGACCAACGCGTGACAACGGCCTTCCATGAGAAGCACAAGGCGCTCTACGGCTACTCGCTTTCTGATTCGGTCCAGGTCGTGAACATCGGCGTGAAGGCCCGCTCCGCGAGAGCGCAGCCAGAGGGAGTGAGCATGGCGGCGCCCGCGCGTCGCGTCCCTCCGCACAGGAGGGACGCATGGGTCGGCGGGGCAACGCAGCAGGTGGATGTCTTCACGAGAGACGCGTTGCGTGTCGGGGATGAAGGTAGGGGGCCGTGCGTCATAGAAGAGTACGACTCCACGCTCGTGGTGAACCCGGATTGGAAGTGGGTCGCGGAGAGCTACGGCACGAGGGTGGAGAGGTGACAACTGACCGCGTCACTCTGCAGGTGATCAGCAACTCGCTCGCATACGCCAGCGAGGAGATGGGGCTTGCACTCCGGAATACCGCCTTCTCCCCAAACATCAGGGAGAGGATGGATCACTCGGCGGCAGTATTCGACAGGGAAGGGAGGCTGCTGGCGCAGGCAGAGCACATCCCCGTGCATCTAGGCTCTCTTCCCTGGGGGCTCCGCAATATGATGGACGCCTGCCGCAGTTCGGGGGTCGACATTGAGGAAGGGTCGATGGTCGCGTCGAACGACCCCTACGTCACCGGGACGCACCTGAACGACCTCACCGTCGTGGCTCCAATCTACCACAAGGGCGAGCTCGCGGCCCTCGTCGTCAACAAGGCCCATCACGCAGATGTGGGAGGGGTGTCGCCAGGGAGCATTTCGATGGACGCGACGACTCTCCAGGAAGAAGGGTTCGTCCTCGAGCCGGCGTATCTCGTGAGGAAGTCCGAGATAGTGGAAAAGACCGTCGCAAGGTTCTCGTCCCACTCGAGGACGCCGCGAGAGAGGAAGGGAGACATCAAGGCACAGGTGGCGGCCAACTTCACTGGAGCCAGAAGGGTTGGCGCGGCAATCGCGAAGTACGGTCTGGAGGAATTCAGGGAGGCTTCCGACGACGCGTTCGCGCACTCGAGAGCCATGGCGTCGACGAGGATGGCTGGGCTGACCCCTGGCACATACTCCGCACGCGACTTCCTCGAGGGGGTGCACGGAGAGGACCTCAGGCTCGCGTCGAAGGTCACCGTGTCGCGAAAGGGGATCGAGGTCGACTATCAGGGCACCGACGCACAGGTGGACTACCCGCTGAACGCCGTCTTCGGCGTGACGCTGTCGGGGGTCTATTTCGTGTTAAGATGCTTGCTCGGCAGCGACATCCCTGCAAACCACGGGGCGTTCTCTGCAATCAGCGTCAAGGCGCCTGCAGGGTGTCTGCTCAATCCCGACCGCCCCCATCCAGTGGGGGGTGGGAACGTGGAGACGAGCCAAAGGAACGCTGATGTCCTGTTCAGAGCTTTCGCCGATGCGGCGCCTGGCTTGGTCCCAGCGGCTGCGGGGGGCTCGATGAACAACGTGATGGCTGGGGGGACATTTCGAGGACGCCCCTGGGCGTTCTACGAGACGATAGGGGTGGGGCTCGGGGGACGCCGGGGGTTCGACGGTATTGACGGCATCCAGTGCAACATGACAAACACGCTGAACACGCCGATCGAAGAGTTCGAGAGGTCGTATCCTATCATGCTGGTCCGGTATGAGTTCAGACCAGACAGCGGGGGCGCGGGTGAACGCAGGGGCGGCTCCGGCTTGGTCAGGGCGTATAGGGCGCTCGCTGACGGGACGGCGTTCACCGTCGTGGCAGAGAGGGAGCGGCACCGTCCGTGGGGTCTCTTGGGCGGGCAGGATGGAGAAGGGACGAGGGTCACGCTCGCTCATAGGGGGAAGAGAACGAGCGTCCCATCGAAGTCCAGACTCACCCTCAGCGGCGGAGATGTCGTGGAGATATGGACGGCGGGGGGAGGGGGATATGGGCCCCCGTCCAAGCGCAGCGCTTCGGCTGTCGCCTCAGACCTTGAGGATGAGCTGTTGTCGCCCGCCCGAGCGAGGCGGGCTTATGGCACGAGGGCCGGAGCTGCTCAGCGACGCGCCAGGAATCGGTCGGCGCCAAGGAAAGAGATGTCATAGGGTGCTGCTCGGTCGGATGCTATGTCAGCCACCACCTCCCCGAGTACGCTCGCGAACTTGAAGCCATGTCCGGAACACGCGCTGACCACGACCACGGCGCGGTCGTACGGGTGGGTCCCGACGACGAAATTTCTGTCCGGCGTGTTGGTGTAGAGGCACGATGCTGAAGCGACTGGCACCCTTCCGAGCTCTGGGAGCCTGTGGGCCACGAACCCTTCCACAGGGGCCAAGTCCTCTTCGCTCACTCCCCTGTCCACGTAGTCGGGGTCGACGACTCGCCCCTGGTGAGACCGAGCCACCTTGACGCCGTGCCCGACGTCCGGGATGCCGTAGAAGAAGCGCGAGCGGTCCTCCTCGAGAATGAAGACAGGCATCTCATCGGGAAAGAAGCACCTCTTTCCCGTCGAGGGGAACCAGAACGGGACTTGGCGCTCGCACTCCAGGGGAATGGCGCCGCCGACGAAGGACGTGTTCCATGCGCCCGCCGCCAGGACGACTCTGTCGGCGTTGTACTCGCCCTGCTGCGTGTCGACGACAAGGCGGTCGCCCTCTCTGTGCCAGCGGGTCGCGGGTTCGGAGAAGTGGAACTCGCACCCTGCGGCTGCAGCCATGCTGTGTGCTGCTTCGATGCACGCTTCCGGATACAGGATTCCCGCGTTCTGCTCCTGCACCACCGAGACGCCTTCGTCTAGCTCGAAGGCGCTGTACTCCTCCGTCGCTTCAGCGGACGACATCACCCTGTGCGGGAGCCCGTGGACCTTGGCACTCCTCAAAACGCCGCTCACGAGTTCCCCATCGGGCCTCCCAATCATCAACCCTCCCGTCATGGTCAGCAGTCGCCTTCCCGACAGCTCTTCCAGCTCTCTCCACGCGGCAAGCGCCCTCTTCAGGAGAGGGACGTAGCGCTCGTCCTCGTAGTAGGCGAGCCTGATGATCCTTGTCTGACCATGCGAAGAACCTCTGTCGTGGTTCAGGCTGAACCGTTCGAGCGTAAGGACCCTGAGTCCCCTCTTGGCAAGATTGTAGCTGGCGAACGAGCCCATCGCCCCAGAACCCACTACGACGGCGTCAAAGTGACGCATGCTCGCTTCGTCACCTCCCCAACCGCTCTCCTGCACCAATCAGACGTTGCGACAGCCAGGGCATCACTTCGGTTATGAACGAGGGCCCGTGATGCGCAAGGAAGTCGAGAGGCCCCGGCGTCAGGAAGAGGTTTCCGTTCGCTACCGCCCTCATCTCCTTCCATCCCCTGGATTCGATCAGCTTCCGCAGGTCACCTTCCACGAACTTGGAGTACATCTTGGCCTCATAGACGACCGCGTCTGGGTCGCCCTCAAGCACGAGATTCAAGTCAGGCCGCAGCCACTCGCACCTTTCGGTTTCGAAGATGCTGCTGCACCCAAGCAGTCTGATCGCGTCCGTGATGTAGCTGTGAGCGCCGAAGCTGGTCGGGCCGCCGAGATCGATCTCCACATACGTCCTCACGCCTTTCGCGGGAGGGATTCGCGAGAGCTGCCTAATCATCGACGACGCCAACTCCCTCGCCTCATCCGGCAGCCCCACGACGAGCCCCACTTTCACCACGAAGTCGACGATGCCGGCCACAGAAACGGGGAGTTCCAGTGGGTATACTGGGTAGCGTTTCGACATTGCAAGCGCGAAGTCCCTCTGGTATCCTGTGACGGTGAGAATGAGATCGGGCCTGATCCCATCGAGGACCTCCTTGCTCACCGTGTTGTAGCTTCCGACCCTTCTCTTGAGGCTGGCTTCATGCGGACGGGCGCAGAAGGCTGAGACGCCGACGACGGCGTCGCCGAGGCCTATCCGGAAGACGGTCTCGGTCGCTGCAGGGCTGAAGCTCACGATTCTCGCAGGAGCGTCGGGCAAGTCCACCTCCGCGCCCAACACCTCGTTGTAGAGCTTGACCAACTGCGCGGGGGATGCACGGATGGGGAATAGGGTTTGCCTTTGGAAGGCGATTCTGTGTAACTAACGTTAAATATCCTCGTTCGACCGGCCTGCGACCGTGGCCGACACAAGGAAGCTAGCGACCGCTGCCTTGTTCGGAGTCATAATCTCGCTTGTCATGGGAGCCATCCTCCCGCCGCCCATCACCGACCTCTTGGTCGTTGTGGAGGCGACGCTGTTGGGCCTCAGCTTCATCCTCCTCGGTCCCGGAGGTGCGACCTACACCGCGATCGTGGCCGGGCTGCTGATCAACA
>JASHOZ010000050.1 GCA_030038395.1 Nitrososphaerales archaeon | reverse complement strand
ACCTGAAGGACTGATAAGGCGGCACGCATATGGCGAAGTCATGAGGAGTTACGCTGCGTCGCCCGAAGAGATCGTAAGGACGCATCGGGTGGTGGCCGTTGTGGGCGCATCCAAGAATCCCGAGAAGGACGCGTACACGGTCCCCCTCTACCTCATCGAGCAGGGGTTCACCGTGATTCCGGTGAACCCTGCCGCGGAGTCGGTCCACGGGGTCAGGGCTTATCCCTCGTTGGAGGCGATACCGACGGATGTCGCGTTGACCATCGAAGTGGTGGACGTATTCCGACCCTCTCAAGAGCTTCCTGAAATCGCCCGCCAGGTCACTGAGCTGAAGAAGAGGACGGGAAGGGCGCCCGTGTTCTGGGCTCAGCTCGGGCTCCGGAGCGAGGCCGCTGAGACTCTCCTCGCGCGGAATGGGATACCCTACGTTATGGATGCGTGCATCCGCACGGAACACCAGTTGCTACGGCGCGAACGACAGGGCTCGTGAGGCAGTCGAGGTCGAAGCATGCGCGGGTCGGAGGGCGCGTCCTGATGGAACGGCGAGCAAATGTTCCGACTGGAGTCCAGCCAAACTCGCCGAAGCGGTGATTTGGCAGATGTCCGACCAATTCGCACATCAATGTAGAAGACTGCTTAAATCCGGAGCGGCGTGATTTCTACCCCGTCAATGGAGAGCACCCTGGTCCTGCCTGTCGACGGCTTGGAGGCCGCGGTCCAGATAATCGACAGAGCCGAGAGCGTGGGCGTACGCCTGAGGCTGCTCGGAGGTCTCGCGTTCAAGCAGGTCTGCCCAAGCTCCAGGGGCGCGTATGTCCGCGTCAACAAGGACATCGACCTGATGGGGAGGCGGGAAGACTCCAGGAAGATAGTCGGCCTGATGGAGTCCCTCGGATACAAGCCGCGCGAGCTCTTCAACAAACTCAACATGGGACAGCGGCTCATCTTCTATGACATGACGAACAGAAGAAGGGTCGATCTCTTCTTGGATGAGTTCGCGATGTGCCACAGGTTCGACTTCAAAGAGAGCATGCTTGCCAACACGTACGCGCTTCCTATCACCCAGCTCGTCATGACCAAGCTGCAGGTAGTGGAGAAGACCGACAAGGAGTATCTCGATCTGATCTCCGCGCTCCTGGACTTCGAGGTGACTGATGGGAGGGGCGGAATCAGGGGCGACGAGATAGCCGAACTCTGCTCCAGGGACTGGGGCATCTGCACGACATTCACGAAGAGCCTGCGCGCCCTCCTGGCGAAGTCTCAGACCCTCAGCGAGGGCGACAGAAGACTCGTCGAGCCGCGCGCCCAGAGGCTGATCGCGATGATAGAGGCCAGACCGAAGAGTCTCGGCTGGAGGATGCGCGCTAAGATAGGCGAAAAGGCGCGTTGGTATGAACTTCCGGAAGAGGACTCCGACGCCATGCTGGGCTAGGCCCTCCGAATCCTTACCACGCCTCCCCCCTCGCTTCCTACGGCAAGGTAGATCTGCGAGTCGGATATCCGCGCATCCTGGCCCACCCCGGCCACGAGCGCCTCGAAGGTCCGCTCCCTTTCCGTCTCCACGACCACGGCCACACGGGAGGCCTTGCTGACGGACAGGCGCTGCGCCATCCCCTGAGTCAGGAACACCCCCTCGTCCTTACCGTCGAACTTGACCGACACGGGATCCCCCATGAACCTGGAGGTGCCTATGAAGCCGTCCTCCGTGAACGAGGTCACGTCAACGACGAAGACAATCTCTCCTTCGTCAGGGAGAGACACCGGCCTACCGCTCCTCTTCTTGCTCCGTCGCGCCTTCTTCCTCGACTGGAACCTCTTCCTCCACTATGGTCTCGCCGTGTTCGCCAGCGAGATCGGATATTGGGTACCAGTGCTTTCTCCCATCGAGCTTCGGCATCGACACTTCGCAAAAACCGGCGAGGGTGAGCCCTGTCATCTCGCCTACCTTCGCATTTGTGCGGATCGAAACCTTGGCGACCGAGACCGACTCGTCTCCGAAGACCGCTTCCCGGTTCGCGTTCACGATGACCTTCATCCCCTTCGTCGGCTTCGTCTCCATCTAGGGATTCGCGCGAGCGAGTCCGCTACTTAAATCCTGACGACTCTCCATCCATCCCTCCCTCGTTCCGGAGTCTCAGAATTCGAGTGTGCCGAATTCTTCCATGAGCTTGCGCACCTCTTTTGTCAGTGTGTCGACGCCGGCGGGCTCGCGTTTCCTCACGGCGAGGTATGTCCCAAGAAGCGCCGCCCCTGCGATGCCGGTGAACGGGTCAGGAGCGACCAATAGTGCGACGCCCGCCTTCTTCATACTCGCCGCGGGCGACGGGGGGTTGGTCAGGTCCCTGACACTCGTCCGCAAGGATGCGGCGTCTATGACACTAGCAACCTCCGTTGCCTGTCCTAGTCGCCTCGAGAGATTGACCTTGGAAGCCTTCGCCAGCCTCCTCCCCTGTGCCGCCCCCAAGGAGATGACCTCTGTCCGCGAGCGCGTTAACGTCCAGAGTCAAAAGAGCTTGGTGGATGGCTTAATTACCAATCAGTCGGGCGAACACGCCGTGCCCAGGCTCCTCACCGACGGGGAGGTCGCAGCCAGGCTGAAGCGGTTGCCTGGGTGGAGGCGTAAGGGAAGATACATCACCAAGACATTTCGGTTCGAGGAATTCCCCGCCGGCATCGCCTTCGTGGAGAGGATTGCTGGGGTCGCGGAGACCCTCGGGCACCACCCCGACATTCACATCGTCTACACGAGCGTCAGGCTCGCCGTCCAGACTCACTCCGCCGGAGGGATAACGGTCAAAGACTTCGAGCTGGCCTCGGCCATCGAAGAGGGCGTCAGGGGCCAAGGGCCTGGCCGCTAAGCGCTGTAAGCTTATATCCGCGAGGTTGTATACCGCCCGCGATAAACTGTGTCAACGACTGCGATACCGGCGGTAACTTCGAGCGGGCAGCCCGTCCTGATCCTGAAGGAGGGCGCAAGCCAGAACAGGGGGAGAGAGGCCCAACACAACAACATAGCGGCGGCCAAACTGATTGCCGAGATCGTCAGGACCTCGCTCGGCCCGCGCGGCATGGACAAGATGCTGGTCGACTCCCTCGGGGATGTCACAATCACAAACGACGGCGCGACGATGCTGAAGGAAATCGACGTCCAGCATCCAGCGGCCAAAATGCTGGTCGAAGTTTCGAAGACGACGGACAACGAGGTGGGCGACGGGACGACATCGGCGGTCGTCCTCGCTGGGGCACTCCTCGAGAAGGCCGAGGAGCTGTTGGACAAGGACGTGCACGCCACAATCGTCGTCGATGGATACTCGAAGGCCGTCAAGAAAGCGACCGAGGCCCTACAGGCCGTGGCTGAGAAGATCAAGCCGGACGACAAGGAGTGGCTGGTGAAGGTCGCACGCACAAGCATGCAAACCAAGCTCGTCTCAAGAGAAGCCGAGCAGCTGGCTGAACTCGTGGTCGACGCCGTCCTAGCTGTCGCGGAGAAGGGCGAGAAGGGGTACAAGGTAGACATCGACAACGTGAAAGTCGAGAAGAAGCCCGGAGGGTCGCTGAAGGACACTAAGCTGATCCAAGGGATCGTACTGGACAAGGAGGTCGTCCACTCGGGGATGCCGAAGAGGATCGAGAAGGCGAAGATCGCGCTGGTGAGCGCGCCGTTCGAGATCGAGAAGACGGAGTTCGACGCGAAGCTGAACATCAACGACCCGTCGATGATGAAGAAGTTCCTCGACGAGGAGACCAAGATGCTGAAGGGAATGGTAGACAGGACTGCTGCGGCGGGCGCGACGGTAGTCGTGTGTCAGAAGGGGATAGACGACATCGCGCAGCACTATCTGGCGAAGTCTGGGATCCTCGCGGTGAGGAGAGCCAAGGAGAGCGACATGACCAAGCTGGCGAAAGCCACAGGCGCGAGGGTGGTGAACAACTTTGAAGACCTGTCTCCGGCCGACCTCGGCTTCGCGGCCCTGGTCGAGGAGCGGAAAATCGAGGAGGACAGGTGGGTGTTCGTCGAGGGGTGCAAGAACCCAAAGGCCGTCACCGTCCTCGTGAGAGGTGGGACGCAGCGCATTGTGGACGAGGGAGAGAGGTCGCTGCATGACGCCCTGATGGTCACGAAGGACGTGATTGAGCAGCCGGCCATCGTCGCGGGCGGAGGCGCCGCCGAGGCTGAGGCCGCCTACCAGGTCATGAAGTGGGCTGAAAAGCTCTCTGGAAGAGAGCAGCTCGCGGCTCAGAAGTTCGCAGAGGCGCTCGAGTCCATCCCGATCGCACTAGCGCTGAATGCCGGGCTCGACCCAATCGACGCTCAGGTGGAGTTCCGGGCGAAGCACGCCGAGAAGGGGACGTGGTATGGGATCGAGGCGGCCGACGCGAAGGTCAAAGACATGTTCCAGCGCGAGGTGTTCGAGCCCTTGTCGGTCAAGGTGCAGATAATGAAGTCTGCGACGGAAGCCGCGTCGATGATACTCCGCATAGACGACGTCATCGCCGCAGGAAAGTCGAAGTCGCCACCCACTCCACCCGGAGGCGGGGCGGGCGGCATGGGCGAAGGCGGCGGAGACTTCGA
>JASHOZ010000049.1 GCA_030038395.1 Nitrososphaerales archaeon | reverse complement strand
GCTATTGGCTCTCCTCATGTTCACGGGTGGGATCGTCGGTAGGTCGTCGAGGACTCTCATAGAAGACTCCTCCGCTGAGCCACAGTCGCGCCAGCGACCATGACCTTGAGGGAAGGCCGATCGTCCCGTCGGCCCCCCACGGATGGAGTTCTGACGGATCGGTCCTCACGGCCGGTGTCGCTCCGTGGGTGTTCCTTCGCCTCTGCCCGTCGGGTTGCCGGTGCCGTTCGACGAGACCCCGCCTAGGCGCGGGCTCCAGCCGCAACAGGTCACCCTCCTGCTGCCGGAACTGCATGCGATAGGGGTCGAAGGGATGGCCGTGATGGCCTTCGCACCCCCAGGGGACCCCCGCCTTCGTAGGGCGTACCGAAGCGGCCACTTGGGAGACCCCTGGCGAAAGAGCTGGGATTCGGGTAGTCATCGGGAACCCCCCCGCGGCTGAGGCACGGTCTGAGTCTTCCGTCGGCTTTCGGGCGAACGTCCGCAGAGCACCGAAGGAGACGGGGAGCCACCCGAGTCCGCGGCCTCGGCGCGCACTCCGTGCTCTAAGGGCGACTCTTGCTCGGTCACTGGTCCTGCCGACTGCTCAGCCTTGACCGGACAGCGAGGAGGTCATCTCGGCTCGGCGAACAAGCACTATCGCCTGTCCCGGCTGGCCTATTTGGTCCTCCCGAGCACACTATGCGGGCAGATTCGTCAAACGACGACGCACTCCAGTGGAACGGCTGCCGCCCCCACTGCCTACCGTGCGGTCGCTCCTTTGTTTGATACGTAGTCATGCTCGGCTTCAGGTCGGGCCCAGGAAGCGGGCGGCCATGTATGGGTTCCTATTATGCCTCATCGAAGGAGAAGCATGCGGTGGTAGCAAACTATAAGAACTCCATAGCGCCCTTTCTGGCCTGAAAATATGAACATGAAGAGTAAGTACTTAGTACTTGCTACTACCTTCTTACTAGCATTCTCTTCATCTGCTTCAGTTGCGACAGCAGCCACTCACGGACTTCTGTTTCCCCCCACAGCGGTGGACACGCACGGCCCCCGCCTCGCGACGATCGACTTCTACGTAATCGCTTCAGATCCTAGCCTCGCTGGTTCGCTGGTAACAGGGACCATCCAGGCGCCCGAGTGGACGTTCACGGCAGGTTCGTACGACTCACTGGCGGCCTCCAAGAACGTTCTCACAGGGAAGACTGAAGGCTACACGTTCGAAGGCATCGTCTTCAACGGCATACAGCCGATTATAAGCGCCTACGACTTCAGACAGGCAATCCAGCTACTGACGGTTTACACCGGTGGAACGTCGCTAGACACGACGATCCTCACCGGCGACCTCGCAGGCGTTGCGACGGCTGACCTGATGCCGTGCAACCTCTACGTCATCGCCCCGAACAGCGAGACGGACACCTCCACTCACTGCAAGAGTGCGCAGGTGAGCGACGACATCAGCCCAGACCAGGTGCATCCGGAAGGATGGGTCTCGAACCAAATCCTGGATGACCAGAAGGCCGCGGAACTCCTCGCGGACATAACTTACGCCGTATGTAACGCGGGCGGCGGAGTCAACGATTCCGCGTGCTCCACCGCGGGCTACGCGTCGGGTCTGTACGCTCAGCTGAACGGCGTGAACGTCACAGAGGCGACGATCGCTAGCTGGACAACCGCTCAGGCGACCACCAACCTTCCATCGCTGCAGTGGTACGTTAACACCAACGCCACTCTAGACAACACCTCACCGGGTGCGAGCAAGACGGCGTTCTATCCCAACCTGCAGTACAGAAGCGACGACCCTCTGAGGTCGGGCGCGGCTGTGCTGCTCGTCTCCATCGCTAGCGACATTGGCCTCGCGATCAACGCTCAGGGTATCACTGACTCTGAGGCCGACACGATCGTCTACGGCAACGCCGTAGCGCCAATCGTCAGCAACGCCGGCTACTGTGCTGCCGGCGCGGCGAACTACACTGCAGGGCCCTCCGGTAACGCAGGGACCAACAACTGCCCATCAGTTGAGATAACCAACTCGCAATCCATCCAGTCCACTGACTATTGGGACATGTACACCTACGGCTGGGTCGCCTCCTCGAACTACGAGTTCCAGGCCGGCGAATGGATGAACAGTCAGTATCTCGAGGACGAGATTACGACTGGCTCTATCGTCAGCCAGCAGTGTGACATCGCCGAGAACAATGTCCTCTACGGAGGAACCTACGCAGCGGCTCAAACCGCCGCGTTCGCTTCTGAGACGTGCAGCGTCCAGAACCTCCAGAGCATGGTCCTCTTCTACGAGAGCTATCTGTTCGGCAACTACATCAACGGTTGGACTGGATATGCCAGCCTCCCGTCCTGCGGTGCCAACACGGTGACATGCTCTTACTACACATTCCTCAACGCGCACCCAACCCAGTCAGGCGTGGGAGGGACCACCTACAACACGGTAGGCGGCACCATGAGCTACGCCGTCCACGGGCCGGCCTCATACGACGGCCTTAGCACGTGGTCGTATCCGAACTGGGTCTGGCAAAATGACATCTGGAGCGAGATCGTCGAAGCCCCATTGGGCACACCAACGACCGCCCTCACCGTCCCCGGTGCTTGGTCACCGTGGATGCTGAGCGGCAAGACTGAGCCGACTACAGCCTACGGTTCGACCTCGAGCGCCACGCTGGACTACGGTACAGCGCCGTTCGGAGGCTCGGCCGGCGGCGTGCAGGTAGCGACGTTCAGTTCGCTAACCATCTCGGGCGGCTCCCTCACCTTGGGCGGCCAGGCGATTACAGGCGCCTACTGCTTCCAAGTTCCGGACCAAGGTCCGTACAACAACGAGACTCTGGCAGAGACTGGGGCCTCTTGCAACGTGACAATCCCCAATGGTGAAGCAATCACATACACATTCGACACCAACATGACATGGTCTGACGGAGTTCCGATCACTGCGGCAGACTACAACTACTCCGCGGTCGCCCTCAACGTCGTGGGCAACACCGCAGGCGCTCCCTTCTCCCCGTACATCGGTGAGGACGCGGGACCCTTCGGCCTAATCGCGGACTCTATCAACACCACAGCGAACTCGATCACAATGTACTTCGGCGACCAGGCGGTGTGGAACATCATCGCCGCGGACTGGCCGATACTACCAGCACACATCTATGAGAACTTCAACCTGGGCACCGCGTTCACCTTCGAGGCGAGCGCAGCGACTGCGGAGTCGTTCTCAGCGCTTGATACCACCAACAGCAGCTTCTTCCAGAACGTCCTCTCCGCTGGGTACACATGCTCTTCCGCGCCTACTGACGCGGATGCCTGCCCACTCACAGCTCTGTTGAACCTTGAGGTTGCCTCAGGGCCATACGAGCTGCTATCGTTCAACCCAGCGACAGGAGCTGGTGTCATGATAGCCAACCTCAACTACTACAGAACGGCATGGTACGACGCCCTTTCCTCTAACGAGGTGAAGGCAACGAGCGGGACCATCACGTTCACGGCCACTCCATCTCTGCTGCTCGCCAGCAACACCATGGGCCCGACTGCGGTCCTTGGCGCGGGAGCCACCGTCTCCAGCTGCACGGCAACGCTGCAGGGATACACCGGCACGATCCCGGCACCGACGACAAACATATTCGTCGGCGTCAAGTACGGGTCGTCTATCAACGCGAACGCAGACGTCACAGGCTGCGGCACCAGTAACACGGACACCATCACAATCCCAACCAGTTCCCTCGTCAGCGGGAAGGTCTACAAGGTGACCTTCGAAGAGCAGTATACCTTCGACGGTATAGCTCGCATCTGGTACCAGTACTACGGGTTCGTAGTGACTGGTTCCGTTGCATCTGTCACAGGAACACCAACATCGTAGCATAGAATCGGCAATTGGGGCTTACGCTCCAATTGCTTTCCCGTTTTCTACTCGACACAGGCGGAGCCTTCGACCACGAAGCTTGTTATATCACGCCCTCCTCAGTATGACCCTTGCGCGCGCTGGTGAACCTGGAACAACAGGTGCTCGCGGATAAGACGGAAGCCTGCCTGAGGAGGCTCGGCTACGGCTACCTCAAGAACACGGGGAGGACGGTCGTCGGGTTCGAAGTGCAAAGGCCGTGCAGGTTCATGGTGACCATCGAGGACCTCAGCAGGCCCAAGTTCGGGTACCCTCTGAGGATAGGAATGCACGTGGAGTCTGCCGTACGCATCATGCCCACCCTCGGTAGCGGTGACCCGGGCCCCGAGGTCGAGCGCGCCGTCCTCGCGCTGACCGAGGAACTTTGCTCGGGACTGACAGGGCGCAAACTCGAAGGGCTTCTGGCGTTGAAGTCGGGAGTCTCCAGCGAGCCCTGGGGTCCCTAGAGCCCCATCGGGCTCTGCGCAACCAAGTAGCGCGCGACCTATGCCGGCTGGCGGTCATTCTTGACTAGGGCGTAGGTCTTCAGCAGGGCTGCGTTCGCCCCCTCCTGGGTCTCTTCAGTCACCAGGTATATCATGCAGGATGCTCTCTTCTCCAGGCGGAAGACGAGGGCGAACAGGGCGACCTCGTCGATCGGAAGTCCCGCCGCTATGCCGAAGAATACAAGGTAGAAGACGGCCGGGGGGAGGAAGTATGCCCCTCCGAACACGAGAGCGAGGACGAAGGCCGTCAGGGCGACCAACGACAACGCCTGTCTCATGGCCTTCCGTGCGTCGATTACGGATTGCTCCCCTTTCCCGTACGGCTCTGGCAGCCCTCGGCGCAGCGGACGGTACCTGACCCATACCACGAGCCCGGCGACGCCGAGTGCCGACATGAACGGCAGATAGACGTACCCTCCGAACACCAGCGAAGCGAAGTACATGATCAGCACCGTGAACGCGAGAGAGAACCCCAGGCTCAACGGCGAAGGCCTGACCCTCTTCCTCCCTGCCGACGAGAGCATGTGGGCCGCGCTCCTGCAGTACTGGCCTATCCCCCGATCCTCGCCCTGATCCTCGCGGCTGCCTTCTCACGGCGCGTCGGGCGGTGGACATACGAGTAGATGGCGAGGACGGCGACGGCGACGACGACCACGGCTCCCGCGAAGTACCAGATGATGGCATAGGAGGTGGGGAGGTCGTAGAAGACGAGCCTGTACGTGAATATCTTCTCTACCGTCCCTATGAGGTTGTTCTTCTCCTGGAAGTACTCCAGGACCCCCGTCGTCGAGTTGAACCGTGTCACGTAGTCGGTGAGCTTGGCTCCCTGGAACGCAGACTGAGTCAGGTTGACGTAGATGTTGCCGTCCCCCCGCGCTGTCGTGGCGTTGAAGTACTGCGTGCTGACCACTTCCCCGGTGACGTTCCCTTCGGTGACGTTGGTCACGATCGTGTTCACGCCCACGTTGGTCACGCTCCCGGATGCGAGGCTGGGGTAGGTCCACGGCCAGAACCCTATGTTCCCGAGGTACGTGAGGTTCTCGTACGGGTCGAACACGGTGGTGAAGTTCTCTGCCGAAGGCGCGAGGAGGGTGGAGTTCGTGACGGCGGTGTTGTTGTACAGCCCTACCGAGATCGTGTACCCCACCTCCCCGTAGGGGGCGGACTGGTTGACGGAGACTATGTGTACGGTGAAGTTGTTGTTCTGTATGCTCGTCGTGTTGCCGTTGGGGGTCTCGAAGGTGGTGTAGATCTCGTAGGTGAACGCGAGGGAGGCGCCGGGGACGACCCCCGTCTTCCCTGCTGGCTGAGCGGCGCTCGCAAGGGCTCCTCCAGGGAGGAGCACTAGGGCCGCAAGGAACGCTGCGGCTACGACCCTACTGTGCAATCTCCGCACCCGCAGGAGCGTCCATCCCCTTGCTAAAAGCTTCATGCGCTTCCTTCCAGAAGTGGCACGCCACCTTCCTCCCGGGGGTCGCCTCGACGAGGGGGGGCTCCTCGTTCTTGCATATCTCCTGGGCGAACGGGCATCGCGGGTGGAAGCGGCATCCCGGCGGCGGCGAGATGTTCGTAGGTATCTCTCCGCGGGCGAGCACCCTGATCTTGGGGGCGTCCGGGTCCGGGACTGGGACGGCTGCCGTCAACGCGTGGGTGTACGGGTGGTACGGCGAAGAGACTACGTCGACGGCGGGCCCCGTCTCCACCAACTTCCCGACGTACATTATCGCAAGCTCGTCTACCATGTCCTTCGACAGCGCGAGGTCGTGCGTGACCATGATGATGGAGATCCCCTTCTTCTCACGGATGGAGAGCAGGACGTTGATGACCTCAGCCCTGATAGACACGTCCAGCATGGAGACGGGCTCGTCCGCGAGAATCAACTCGGGCTCTAGCACGAGGGCGCGCGCGATCGCGACCCTCTGCCTTTGCCCCCCGGACAGCTCGTGCGGGTACCTGTAGATGAACTCCTCGGGAGGGGATATCTCGACGTCCGAAAGCGCCTTCGTCACCCTCTGCACAGCGTCCTCCCGCGACTTCACCAGGTTGTTGACGTAGAGCCCCTCAGAGACTATGTCGAAGACGGTCATCCGCGGGTTGACGGACTCGTAGGGGTCCTGGAAGATGACCTGTATCCTCGTGCGGAACTTCTTCATCTGCCTCCGGTTGAACCTGGATATCTCGGTCCCCTTGAACTTGATCGACCCCGAGGTCGGGGCCGTCAGCATGAGAGCCGTTCTGAGGAAGGTCGTCTTGCCGGAGCCGCTCTCCCCCGCCAGCCCGAATATCTCTCCCTTCCTGACCTTGAAGCTCACGTCGTCCACCGCGTGGACCTGGCCTCCTGACTGCCTGCTCACCGCCTGCAGGAAGGTCCTCCTCACCGGGAAGTACTTCTTCACGTGCTCCACGTCGAGGATGACGTCTTCGTCGCTCAAGTCTTCTGGCTCCTTTGCGCGCGGATCTCCTTCCAGAAGTGGCATGCGACCGAGTGCCCCGGGAAGGCTTCGACGAGGGGGGGCTCGTCCGTCCGGCACACCTCCTCGGCGTAGGGGCACCTCGGGTTGAACCTGCACCCGCTTGGCGGGTCGATGAGGTCTGGCGGGGACCCGGGGACGGAGGTGAGCGCTTCCTTCGGCTTCCTGATGTCCGCGAAGGCGCCCAGGAGCCCGAGCGTGTAAGGGTGGAGGGGGTTCTTGTACACCTCCTTGCTCGCGCCGTACTCGACGAACTTCCCCGCGTACATGATGGCGGTCTTGTCGCTCATCTGCGCGACGAGCGCGAGGTCATGGCTGATCAGTATCACTCCCGTCTGGAACTCGTCCTTCACGCTGAGGAGGAGCCTTATGATCCCCGCCTGCACGATGACGTCAAGAGCAGTCGTGGGCTCGTCGGCTATCAGGATCTTGGGGTTCAACGCGAGAGACATCGCTATCATCGCCCTCTGCTTCATCCCCCCGGAGAACTCGTGCGGATAGTGCCTCCCGCGCGCGGGGTCGATCCCCACGAGCTTCAGGAGGGTCTCGGTCTTGGCCCTAGCGTCGGCCTTCGAGACGTTGCTGTGGGCCATTATCGCCTCCGCTATCTGGTCGCCGACGCGGAATACAGGGTTCAGCGCATTCATGGCGCCCTGCGGCACCAGGGCGATCCTCGTCCACCGGACGTTTCGCCGGACGTCCGAGTCCTTCATGCTCACCAGGTCGGCGTCCTCGACTATGATCTTTCCCTCCTTGATCTCGGCGTTGGACGGGAGGAGCTTCAGCAGCGTGCTCGCGAGGCTCGACTTCCCGCACCCGCTCTCCCCGGCGATGCCCAGGACCTCCCTCTCACCGATGTCGAAGTTCAGGCCGTCCACCGCCTTGACCTCCCCGGCCGACGTCTTGTAGTACATCTTCAGGTTCTGGACGCTTAGCACTGTCATGCTGGCTTCACCTCGCCCTCAGCCTGGGGTTGAATATGGAGTCGAGCGCGAACCCGACGAGCACGAACGACAGGGACACGGCGGCGATGCATATCCCCGGAGGGAGGAACCACCACCAGACGTAGCTCGCCGCTGAATTCGAGACCGCGTCCGGGAGAGCGTTTGACAGCATCAGTCCCCAGGTTATGGTCCCTATCGGGTGCACCGACACCGCCAGATAGTCGAGTGCGGCCTCGAGGAGGATGAACCCAGACACGTTAAGCGCTATCTGGGAATAGACCAAGCCCATGACGTTTGGGAGGATGTGCCGCCTGATGATGTGCCAGGTCCCTCCCCCGACGGCGCGAGACGCCTCCACGTATTGTCTCTCCTTTACCGTCAGCACCTGGCTGCGGATGAGCCTCCCGATGAAGGGCCACGACAGCGCGACGAAGATCAGCACCACCCACGTATACACCTGCGCGTAGAGGGCCTTGTTCTCGCCTATTATCACCAGGAACACTATCAGGAGCGGCAGGAACGGTATCACGAGGAAGAAGTCCGTTATCCTGCTCAGGATCTCGTCCCAGATCCCGCCGAGGTACCCTGCGACCAAGCCTATCACTGTGCCGAAGAGGACGGCGCCGACGCCCGAAATGATCCCGATCTCGAGCGAGACGCGCGAGCCCCACACGAGCTGAGACCAGACGTCCCTCCCGAAGTTGTCCGTGCCGAGGAGGCCGAAGGCCCCTCCGGTGACGTGGACTGCCACGCTTGAGACGGCCATCGAGATGGCCGTCGCGTTGGCGATAGGTACGGCGTCCACCTGGACTGTCAGGTTGTAGGTGCCTTTCGCGCCGAACAGGAGGGAGGCTGGGGCATTCGACGTGCCGAAGTCGGGAAGGCCTCCCGGGAGGATGTTCACGCTGTTTATGACGACCGAGTTCTGCTGGTCGATGTTCGCCGACGTGAGATTGATGTACGGGCCGATGATGTCGTTCTGGACGTCTCCGAACGTGAACGTCCTGCTCGGGTTCGAGATTGTGATGTTGAGGTAGATCGCCGAGACGTTCTGCATGACCATCGGGTCCACCACCGCGTCTACCACGAAGCTGGAAGGTGCCGCCTGGCTGTAGGTGAACTCCTTCGACAGCGTGACGTATACCTGCCCTCCGGGGAGCTCGGGGTTGTCGGGGTGCCCCGCGAGGTAGTCGTTGATGATCGTCTGGTTGGGCGAGATTGTGGCGTTCAGCTGCAGTCCGCCAGGGTCGAGCGCGGTCGTGACGGACGGACCGGAGACGGTCCAGCCCAGCAGTCCGCTCGATGCGCTGAAGTTGGACAGGACCGGGCTATATGTGACCGGGACGTCGTGGTACTCCGGAAGGAGCGTGGCCCACGCGGGGATCGAGTACGCCGCTCCCACGTCGAAACCGAAGACTGGGTTGTTGTTCGTAAGATACGGCGCGAAGATCGCCATCAGCAGGAAGAAGACGATGACGACCAGCCCTATCATCCCGATCTTCGACTTCGAATACAGCCTTGCGGTCCGCCTCATGCTGCGGATGTACGATCTCCATCCCGTCTCTCCGCCCGACATCTTACCCGGTGCTCACCCTGGGATCCAGGAATCCATAGAGTATGTCCGCCGCGAACACGCAGATCAGCACCATCAGCGTGATGATGAAGAAGATCGCCTGCTCAAGGGGGAAGTCGTAGGCCGAGATGGCAAGGTAGATCGCCTGCCCCAGCCCGGGCCAGTTGAAGACCGTCTCTGTGATGATGGCGCCGGATAGGATGAAGCCGATTGAGATTGCGAATGCCGTCGTTATGGGGAGGATTGCGTTTCGGAAGGCGTGCTTGTAGAGGACCGTCCTTTCAGGGATTCCCTTCGCACGAGCCATCAAGATGTAGTCCTCTGCGACCGTATCGATCATCACGGCCCTTTCGGTGAGGAAGACACCGCCTATGCCAGCCAAAGTCAGCGTGAGGAAGGGGAGGAAGAGTGCCTGCAGGAATCCGAGGTAGTAGGCCGATCCGTACTTCAGGAGCGTCGTCACGCCCACCGGAGAGTAGAACGACCCGAGGGACTGCTTCTGCAGGAGCTCCAGCATCGCGCCGAGGAAGAACACCGGAAGCGCGTTGACGAAGAGCAAGGTTGCGAGCGAGCCGACGTCGAGCACCCTCCCTCTCTTTGCCGCTGCGACGACCCCTAACGCCACTCCTATGACGAACGCGGCGACTGTGGACGTGCCCAGAAGGATCACGGTGTACCAGAGCCTCTGCTGTATGGTACTGATCACTGTCCCAGTCAACGCGCCCCCGACGTTGTATCCGAAGTTGAAGGTGAACATCGCCTTGATGTACAGGAAGAGCCTGAACCAGATGGGGGAGTTGAACCCATAGAGGGCGAGTATCTTCGCCTTCAGAGCCTCGTACGCGGCAAGCTGCTGGGGGGTCTTGAGGTCGCCGGGGGGCGGGACGTAGAGCGCGTCCACGCATTCGTCGAACGTCCTCCCCGGGCACGAGACTATGAAGGGGAGTACCTGAAACAGAAAGAAGTTGAACAGGGCTACCACGAAGAGCAGCATCCCCGTGTAGATGGTCCTCCTCGCTATGTATTTCGCGAGCCCCATTGGTGCCCCGAGGCCTCCAAATCTTAATATGGGTTATTACCAGTCGGACCCTTCGAAGTCGGTCTAACGGGGCCGACTCACTAACCCGTTAGGCTGCCCCGAGAATCCTCATCCCCGAACCATGCCCCGGAAGACTCGAAGGAAACCACGGGGAGTGGCGACGCGGAGAGAGCAGGTCTAGAGTGGACGGAGGCGCCGTTAGCCCACTTGCCTGAGTCGGGAACGAGTGCGAGGGGGCCCACTCCTGACCGAAGAGACGGTGGGATGCCACCCTATCGCTACCGCCGTTCCACCCCGCCTAAGAGCCCTGTTCGACGTGCCGTCTGCAGGTCACCCTCTTGGCTGCCTCCGCAGCGATGCTACAGACCCCCCTACCCTGCCACTCCCGTCGGCTTACTGTATAGGACGAGCAGGTATGCGCCTCGACGGCGCCCTGCGAGGCGTTTGCGAGCTCCGACATGAGCTGACCGGAGAGGGCTCCGGCTTCGTCCCCGCGCCCCCTTGGCTGCGATCGACTATCAAGCCAAGTGACGCTCAGGGCAATGTACAGCACTTCTGCATTGGCTTGCGAGAGCGCCGCCGCTGCTGATAGTGTGCCCTCAGTCTAGAGTTCTAAAGAGGTATTATAGCACATATTGATAAGCCGTACGTGTGTCTCAACAGCGCGAAGAGATGCCACAGCAGGCAGCCGGTCCAGGAGACGTTTCTAGGAGTGCTGCGACAAGAATCAGCGTAATCGCGATCACCGCCCTCCTTTACGCCGTGGGCAAGTGGGCGACCGCCTACATCAACACGCCGTGGGGCGTTGGGGAACTTCTTGTCGGGATCTTCTTTCCCGCCCTGATGGCCGTCGTCGCGGAGACGGTCCCTGTCGCCATAGGCGCGGGTCTGGGGACGTTCATTGGAGACTTCCTCGTGAGCACCAACCCTGCGCTGAGCCTGGTCGCGGGGGTACCTGCGAACTTCCTCGCCTTCCTCCTCTTCGGATGGTTCGTGAAGAAGTACAGGTCGTGGCCTTCCTTCGTCGCCGCGACTGTGGCCTTCGTGACGATGGGGAACCTCATAGCGGCAGTTATGGTCTACTTCTTCGCCTTCCGCCTCATCGGGGTCCACATCCCGTCCTCTGCGGTCCTCGGCCTTACCGTCTTCTGGAACACCACCTCGATCCCGGCGATAATAATAGCCGTCCCGCTCCTGCTCAGGGCAATCAGACCACTGTACGGGAAGTCGAGGATTCTGCAGTTCTTCCCCACTTGGTCTTCGGGCCTGACACGAAGAGACGTGGTCCTGGCGCTTGGATGTGCCATGGCGTTCGTCGTCTTCGGAGGGGCGATATTCATCCTGTCGCCGTCGTCGGGCGTGTCGACCGAGCCCGGAGTCTGGTACTTCGCCCTCGCGGCAGCGCTTGTGGTCATCTTTGGGCCCTTTGCGAACGTGCTCGCGAAGACCAAGAGCGTGGGCATGCCTGCAACCGCATAGATCTGCACTCGCGTTCGCTCCCGCGGCCGTGACCAACTTCTTTGCCATAGCGTACAACCACAGGGGCAGTGAGCCGGTGGGCGCGACGGGAGGCGGGTACATCCTGTCCAAGGGGGTGTTGTCTAGAGCTACCCTTCTATCGCATGACTCGGCGCTGAGGCTGGATACTGTTGTGGACGGAAACGCCGGATACGACGCTCGAACGACGAGAAGGGCGGTCGAGCTCCTTCGAAGGAGGGCGGGGGTCACGAGAGGGCACCTCCTGGTTGAGCAGAGAATGGAGATACCCGTCGGGTATGGATTCGGTGCATCCTCTGCCTCAGCGATATCGGCCGCGTACGCCACCGCGGCGGCGCTTGGGCTAGGATGGTCGAGGGAGCGGGTCGCGAAGGCGGCTTACGACGCGGAGATAATCGAGAAGACCGGACTTGGTACGGTTTCTGCCGCCTATCACTTCACCGGTGCGGGGGCAATAGCGGCCGCCGGGGCGCCGGGGGTAGCCCGCTTCGTAGAGGTCAAACTACCCAGAGAATTCCGGCTCGTCACGGCGTCCCTTCGGCCCTATGACAAGACCAGGGCACTGTCATCGGCCGAAATGAGCGCAAGGATAAGCGACCTGGGGAACAGGGCTCTCACACGGTTCCTCGCTAGTCCGAGTATTGACACGCTCGGGAGTTGTGGGGAGTTGTATTCATCACGCCTTGGACTGATGATGCCTGACCTGCGTGAGCTGACGCGCCTCGCAAAGGCGGCCGGTGCGACTTACGCGAGCCAGAACATGATAGGCGACGCGATTCACGCGGTCGCCGACTCGGGAACCGCTCAGTCCATAGCCGCATCGCTTCGGAAGTCCAAGGCGAAGCCAGCCGTGCGGACATACAGGCTATGCTCGCGAGGAGCACGTGTGCTCTCCGACGGGCGAGGCGCGACGCCGGCAGGCGCCCGCCTCAGCGTAGACGGTTGAGCGCGAAGTGATGGCGGAGGGCACCCACGGCATCCTTCTAGAGCTGTGGCTCGGTGGGGAAGAGGACCCAGACGAAAATGACCCCCGCGACCAGCATCATCGCCAACCCGATGGCCGCCGCCAGGAAGTCTAGGGTGCTCCGCAGGTCGCACGCCGACTGGCAGTACCCCCTGAAGGCATGCTCAGAGGCGCTATAGTAGTAGCTCAGTAGCAGAAAGGGGTCTGAATAGGCAACAGCGGTGATGAAGAGGAAGAGTCCGACGAGCAGTAGGACAGCCCCTGCCAGCACAGTCCGGGAGACCATCGCTTGTCACCGGTAGAGCTCCAGGGTCGTGCCTGAGCACCTCGCGTTGACCCTACGCGGAGGCAAGCATTACCCCCATGCCTGTCACGAAGACCGACAGATTTGTGACAAGCGGTACGCTTGAGATCCGCGCCCATGAGAGAACGGTCATCGACTGCAGCAGAGCTTCCTTCGTGTCGAACAGCATCAGCCCGGCGGTGAACAGGACCAGCAACGGAGCTGCTTGGTACTGGATCACCGTCCTCACCGACTTCACGACGGGCCGCCCGTCGAGTGTGGAAGCGAGGAACAGACAGAAGCCGGCTAGGAACAGTTCCAGCGTTCGGTAAGAGGCGTTGAAGAGGCCACCTCCAGAAAAGACCGACCGGGCGAAGTCCACCCAGGTCGGATTCCCGTTGACGATGATCAGCCAGATGGAGAGCGCAAGAGCTAGGATGGCGGTCACTGCCACGGCGGCGAGAAAGCAAGCGTGTCTAATGGTCCTGGGGACCTCCAACCTTGCCTTGGCGTTCCAGTCGAGGAAGGCGACAAGGCCGGAAGCGAAGACGAACCCCAGCCCACTTTCCGCAAGTAATGAAACGAAGTTGGCGTGCGCGCGCGCGGCAGAAGGCGTGTCGTAGGCCACTGCTTCTTCGCAGGTCGCGGCCAGGGCAGGCGTGAGGTGGGTGTTTCCGAAGCACCCGTCGTCCGGAATTGCGACCACGGGGCCCGCCGGTGGAAGACTCAGACCCAGGTTCGATGAGGCGCTCGAAGAATAGAGAGCGAGCGCGAAAAAGGCGACTCCGAGCACCAGCAGCGTAAGCACCGCGCGTTTGCGGTCCGTCCGCCCTGTCAATCATAGCGCCAGCGGCTCCCCTCCTAATAAATGGGGGACCGCCCCACTCAGTGGTCACCCTGGACACAACGGGGACTCGCCGACCTGACGAAGAGACCATGAGCCAGACTCCTGCCACCGCTGCCACTGCGGCCCGATGGTGGCCTACGCAACCAAGAGAATACCCGCCACCATCGTGAAGACAGTCAGGTTGCTCACCAGTGGTACGTTCCAGACCTGCGCCCATGAGAGAACCTCGACGATGTGGGTCAGGGCCTCTCCGGGGTCGAAGAGTATTATCGCGCCCGTGAAGAGGAGCAAGAGCGGGGCGGCTTCAAGCTGCATGACGACCGCCACCGACTGGAGGATGGGTCTCCCGTCAAACCTCGAAGCCACGAACATCGTGAACCCACCCACGAACAGCTCGAGCGGGCGATAGGAGCCATACGAGAACTGCCCGTCTGCGAAGACCGTGTGAGAGGCAGAGACGAGGAAAGCGTTGCCCGTCTGTAGTCCGACCCACGCGATCATCCCTAGAGCCAGGATGGAAGTGAGCCCCAACGCGATCAGAAGGCAACCGGTCCTCGCCTGGCGCGGAACCACGGGGCTGAGACTCGGGTCCAGTGAAAGGAGACAAGTGGTGAGAGAGGCGAGGCCCAGACCGAAGCCGGCCTCGGCGAACGTCGCGAGGGCAGTCTGATGGGCGGCCAAGGCGCTGACGTTCTCCGAATCCGCTTTCTTGCACTCGGCTTCGAGGGCGGGACTCACGTGCGTGACTCCGGTGCATGGGTCTGGAACGAGATTGACCGGGGTGCTTGCGACAAGGGCCGCTACCAGTATGAGAGAAGCGCCCAACCCGAGCAGGGCGAGCACCGCCGAGCGCCTGGGACTCAGGTCAGGGTCACCTCTCAACCCTCGTCTGGAGCTGAGCGTCTCGACTCTCGGAAGCCAGTTGGGATGTGGGCGCGTTCGGGACCGCATGGACTCTCGGCAGTGGCGTGAAGCACAAGGAGTGCGTAGGTGCGGTGACGACGAGGTGCATACCGTGCTTCAGTCCGACTTCGCCCCCATGCCATCCGTGTGCCAGAGAGCCGGGGGGGAGACCTGGCGCGAGGACTGTGCTTGAGTCTTAGACCGAACGTGTCGGCGTTTCCCCCAACCCACTGGCGCCACGAGCACACTGCCACCTTATGCAGCAAGCAGGACTCCTGCCGCGGCCATGAACACCGATAGGTTCGTCACGAGCTGCACGCCATCGAGCTGGAACGGGGCGAAGACGGTCGTGAGCTGGAGGGTCGGCTCCACGGCATTGCCGAACAGGAGCACCCCCGCTGTGAACATCGCCATAATGGAGACGATGAGCAGGGCGGTCGAGCGGAAGACCGCTTGTATGCACCGACCGTCTAGCCGTGCGCCGGACCATGACAAGAGCATCAGCAGTGTCAGGTCCCCGACCCTGTCAGGAGCCGCCGCGTTCAACCAAGCAAGGCCCAGCGAGTCAAGAGGCCATACTAATACGCCCCCCGCACGACCCAGGAGGAAGCTGTATACCGACAGGTAGCTGAGGAGGAAATAGCCGACGAGGACGAGGAGTACAACCGAAAGAAGAGAAAGGAGGAGCCTGACGCCGTGCGGCAGCCTTACGCGAGATGCCCCTGCTTCGGTGTCAATGGAGACAGCGAACCCGCAGCCCATGAAGAGCCCAATACACGACTCCGCAAGGTCCAAAGTGTAGGCTCTCTTACGGCTGGACTGAACGGCGTCGTGCTGCACGAGCGACGTGCACGCCTGATCCTGTGCCGACACCGTCCCGGCCTTCGTGGGGGGACTTAGCTTCATGCAGGACCGGGGAATGGGCTCCACTCCGAAGCTTGACGCGTGAACCGCGGCCGCCGACCAGAGCAGGACCGCCCCGGCACATAGCGTCGCGACGAGGATGACCTTCAACCTGACGTCAACCGCCCAAGCCTAAGCTCCGCCCGTGCCTCGTTGACGACCCTCCCACGACCGCGCAAGGCACCATCCTGTCGCTAGGCCTCTCCCTGGTGTCTTAATGTTTCTGAGGTCGTCGAGCATTCTCTGCAGGAGGGCCAACGACACGCGAGCGGGAGTTGGCGTCTGTCTTACACCCGTCAGACACGGAGGCAACGCGCGGACTCCACCCCCTTGCGGTACACGATACCCGAACCGGGTTTGAGCAGCGCCTCGCCTCGACCTGTCTCTTCAGTCCCGCCCAGCGAGCCTAGGAACCCTTTAAGACAAACTGTCCCTCTCGGCCGGCTTAATGAGAGCAGACTCCAAGCATCACTTTTCGGGAATCTTGGCTGTCGCCTCGATTTGCGCGCTCGCTGTGGGGATGGCTGATGCGCCTCCCGCGCTCGCCCTCCCTCCATCCGCCAGTTGCGGCGAGACTTTAACGGCTTCCGTGACCTTGTCAGAAGGCATCACGAACTGCGACGGAGGCGGCGTCATCATAGGTGCGGAAAACCTCGTTTTCAACTGCGAGGGGCATGCCATCACAGGGTCGGGTGGTGGGATTGGGATAGCCGTGCTGCTGGAGTCGAACGTCACCATCGTGGGTTGCAGAGTGTCCGGCTTCGGAACGGGGGTGGTGATTTCCAACTCCTCGGACGTCGAGCTTCGGGACAGCGTCGTCACGGCGAGCGCGGGCTTCGGAATCCAGGCGAACTACACCATATTTGGTAGCTTTCTTTCGAATGCGCTGAGCGGCAACCTAGGCGGCGGAATGGCTCTGTCGGACTCGAGCCTGAGCACCTTCAGCGCGAACACGGTGGTCGGCAACGGCGCGGGACGCTCCTGCTCGGAGTGCGGCGCAGGGCTCCTGTTTACTGGGTCGGGTGCCGAGTCATGCAACCACGACGTCATATCTGGCAACTTCGTGGACAACAACAGGGGGGACGGGGTGTCGGTGCTCTGCGGAGGAGACCTTACCGTGAGTGAGAACATAGCGGCAGACAACGGACTGAACGGAATCCTGCTGGGTGCGAGCGTGGCGCCGACCGCCTCCTTCGTCGCCGTCCGCAACGCAGCCGAAGGGAACAAGGGGGCTGGGTACGATTTTGAGGGAGCGGCGAACTACCTTGTTTCGGACAACATCGCCGCCGCGAACCTAGGAGACGGGTTCGTAGTCAACGGGGCGACGAGCGAGAGCTCGATAATAGGGAACGCTGCGATGTCCAACCGCCGGAACGGCTTCGAGGTTAACGCCTCCGCCCCGTTCGGCTTCTTGGAGAACCACGCTACGAAGAACCTCGCGGACGGGTTCCTGATTCAGCCCCTCAACGTAGACGGCGGTCTCTACTCTAACTTCGCATACGGGAACGTGGCGTTCGGGTTCGAAGACCTCAGCTCGGGCTCCGGGACATCGGGCACCGCAGACATGTACTCTGGCAACATCTGCAAGTCCGACGGGTTCGGAGGCTCCTTCCCCGGGGGCCTCTGCGAGCCTCCCCCCACTGCGTAAATTCGTTCAGGCAGCCGGTAGGGCCGACTGCTTCCACGGGGCTGTCCGGCACAGTGATTAACAGGGGCGGATGGTGCCGTGCGAGGTCTTGGAGGGAGATAGACGGGGCGGTCGCGGAAACCAGAGGGCGAACTCGATGCTGACAGAAGACGAGATAGGAACGCTGAATGCTAAGGCTGAGTCAGGACACTGGACGAACGTGTCCGCCGGCTTGGATATGGTGTTCGGGGGTTGAGGAGAGCCGTCACATCCATGCTCGCGCTCTCAGCGGCGTTGCTCTTCCTCTATGCGACGACTCTTCCGAACCCTGCTCCCCCGACGCCTGAAAGACCGCCCGGGTGCATCTCGGTCACCGGCAGCGCAGCCGTAGCTTCCGCCTGCGCGAAGGAGGAGGAGTCCACATGGATTGCGGCATACCGCGTATGGCAGGGAGTCGAGGCCTTCAGGTCTATGTGGTTCCAGTTCGCAGAGGGGGTCGCGGTCATCGGGGCCATCGTTCTAGCGTCCGGGCGGAGGTTGAACCTGCCGAACCCGAAGCTCAGGTTTCCGCTCAGGAGAGTCCTTCTAGCCGGCTCGGTAGCGTGCGCGGCGGT
>JASHOZ010000048.1 GCA_030038395.1 Nitrososphaerales archaeon | reverse complement strand
TCTGGTTGATCTTCTAGGAGGGGCGGGCTACGCTCTCGCAGCTTCATTCGTCGTAGGAAGGTTGATGAAGCACAGAGGCGACGACTCCGCCCCCGCGTCGTCCACCGCGGAAGGACACGCGGGAGTCAAGCCTGCCGTCGGCGCCCGGTGAGCGGGGCCTTGGATGTAGCAAGGAGGGAACTGGGGAGCCTCGCCATTGCGAAGCGATTCGTGTCAGCGGTCAATTCGCACCAGACGGCCAGGATCTTTGGACTGATGACAGATGACCACGTCTTTGTCGACTCGCTGGGGAGCCGCGTCGGTCGTCCTCGGATAGAGGAAGGCTGGAGGGTGTATCTCGCAGTCGTCCCTGACTACCGGATACGCGTCGAATCCGCCATAGGGAGGGAGAGGGTGGCGGTCCTCTTCGGAACGGCAGAAGGCTCCTACGTCCCCGAGGGAGGAACCGGGAGGGTCAGGCACTGGTCGACACCCTGCGCTTGGAGGGCCGTCGCCGCTCTGCAGAAGCTGTCAGAGTTGCGAGTATGCTCCGACAACGAGCCGGTCAGAGCGTCGACGCGGAAAGTACGCCCAGAAGGGCCAAGGGGTTCCGCTCGGAGGTGACAGAAGTCGACGTTCTAGCGATGCGCGCATTATATAACACACACGCGGGAGAAGGCCCGTGTTCGCACTGCAAGCCGAGGGGCTCACTAAGAGATACGCACACGGGAAGAGCCCCGCGCTCGACGGGCTGACCCTCAACGTCAGTGGCGGCCAAATCTTCACACTGCTTGGGAGGAATGGCGCTGGGAAGACGACTTTCCTGCGTATCGCGAGCACCCAACTGATGCCGACATCCGGGAGCGTTTTTGTCCTTGGGCTCGACTGCGTCAAGGAACCCCGGCGAGTCCGGGAGAGAATAGCGGTCACCCCACAGGATGCCGAGACGATCTATCCGCTGACCGCCCGCGACCACATCATGCTGTCGCTCAGGATGCGCGGGATGGAAAAGGGCGAGGCGATGAGGCGCACGCGAGCCGCCATCGAAGCACTGGAGCTCAACGACGTCGCAGACATCAATGCGGAGTGGCTCTCCGGGGGCATGAAACAGAGGGTCATAGTCGCCATGTCGATCGCCACGCAGGCCGAAGTCGTGTTCCTGGACGAACCGAGCATCGGGTTGGACCCGGTAAACCGGCGGCGCGTCTGGGACCAGCTGGCCCTAATGAGGAAGGAAGGCAGGACTGTCGTCCTCACCACCCACTACATGGACGAAGCCGAGATCCTGTCCGACACACTCGCTGTAGTCGACAAAGGGAGGCTCGTCGTCCAGGGGACGCCGCAGAGTGTGAAGGGGTCTTCAGGCGGGTCGTCGATGAGGGTAGAGGTCGGGGGCGGCTTCTCAGCGGACGAACTGAAGAGTTACGGGAAGGTAGTCGCCGTAGCGGGAAAGAACAGGGTCTTGACGGACACGGAGGGAGCGAGGAACCTCAGCGACGCGGCCCTCGCCAGAGGAACCGGAGTCTCGATCGGCCCAGTCACGCTCGACGACGTCTTCGTCGACATTCTCGGTGGCGCTGCAGAAGGTGAGGCTGATGCCTAACCGGATACGCTCGCTCTGGGCGATCATGTACTACCTTGGCTTCATCCCGGTCTTGCGCAATCCGCTGTTCATTCCCTTTGTCTTCTCGTCTCCTTTTACCCTTCTCTTCATACTGTTCGTAGCGACAGGGGGGACCGCCCTCCCGTTCGGGATAGCGGGGGCGCTGACGATGGTCACGACCGAACTTGGCCTCTTCGTGGGGACGGATCTCGCATCGTACAAGATACAAAACAAGTTCCAAGACATCGTCGTGGCATCTCCCGTGTCTCCACTGACCTACATGTTCGGCGTAGCCCTATCCGAGCTCCTCTTCGGCGCGCCTCCTCTTATCGTCCTCTTCGCGTTGATGGCGGGCCGCGGCGCATCGGTCGTTACGATACTCGCCGCCCTTGGTGTCGTAGGGCTCCTCTGGGTGACTACGACGTCGATCGGCTTCTTCTTCTCGGCCTACTCGCCGAGCACGCAGAACGCTTTCATCATCAATGGGTTCATAGCTACTCTCCTCTCAGTACTCCCCCCGGTGTACTACTCCGTCTCGCTCCTCCCCGCCGTCGCTGTCCCGTTCGCCGAAGTCCTCCCTACGACGGCAGCCGCTTCGCTTTTCCAGGGGGCACTCGGCCTGGGATACTCCATCCCTCCACTCTTCAGCTTCGCCGTTCTGCTGATGGCCGCCGCCCTGCTTCTCGCCCTTGTCTCTTTCAGGATGAAGTGGCGGGAGCCCTAGGGGCGCCGTTCCTAGCCCCGCCGTCGCGCCTCCGCCCGGAGGTGCCCATCCGATTCACTCGGCAAAGGGTGACGGGTGGGCCGACCTAAACGGGCGTGACACAAGTCGGGCGGGCACAGTTTTTTAGGAAGTGCGAAGCGGGCCCGTTTGATGAACTGCTCGAACTGCGGTGCGCAGCTCCCCGACGACGCGCAGTTCTGCTACAAGTGTGGAACGCCGGCTGGTCAGGGCTCGGCAAGGCAACAAGCGGCAGGTAACGGAGGGGCGGGGCAGTCCGGGGGCGGGGCTGCGTCTCAGAAGTCTGCACCGGTGATTGCGCCTACGGGTGCGACGTCGCTAAAGTGTCCCAACTGTGGCGCCCCGATATCCCCGAAGTTCGGCGAAATGGTGATCACGTGCGAGTACTGCGGGACGGGTGTGACTCTGGGAGCGGACGGGTGGACGAACATTCAGAAGCAGACCATGCTGGATCTGAAGGTCTCCACGGTCGACCAGGTGAACGCAATCATCACACCCCTGATGGACAAGGGCCTGCTTCACAGGCACCTGCACGAGGATTCCACACAGGAGGAGATGAGCCTCTCATATATCCCGTACTGGATCGTGAGTGTCTCGGCACGGACGACCGTCGTAGCTACCAATCAAGCGGCTCAACTGGGGCAGACCGCCACCACTGCAGCCTTGATGGGGGTGATCCTGGGCGGGATGGGGGGCGGATTCGGGGGCGGAGGGCGCGGAGGAGGGTTCGGAGGGCGGAGGGCGGTCGACAACCTGCCGGGGATTGGCATCATTGGCGCGCTGGGGGGCGCGTTCGCTCTCAGCAACTTCATGGCCTTCGGGATGGGGATGGGGGGATATGGTGGCGGGATGCGGAAGTCCGAGCAGATGGACGCGAACTACAACTTTCCGGTCGTCGCTCTCAAGGCCCTATTGGAGTACCAGCCGAAGGACTACGCGTTCAACCTGGAAGGGAGGCAGCTCTTCGACGTGGCCAAGATACCGAAGGGCGCTAAGGTTCTGAACGGGGACATCAGCGAGGACGCAGCAAAGTCGCAGGCGAAGACGCTCGTCGACCAACTTCAGTCGGAAAAGGCGCATGCAAAGTATCACATGATCCAGCAGATTCACACCGACTCAGACATCGGGGACGTCGAACTCCTCCATGCCCCTGTGTGGTTTGCAAGGTACGACCACAAGGGGAAGAAGATAGTGCTGGTAATCGACGCGAACTCGGGCGGAATAATCAACAGCATCGGGCTTTGAGAATGTCTAATAACGGGAGGTCGAGGGAGGGCATCAAAGTTGGGCCTGCACCTTGCGCCACGGCCGACGAAACTAGCTTGAGGGAGTCACGTTGAAGGTATCCCGCGTCTTCCTGGTGATTGTCGTGGTGTTTCTCATCCTACTGGTTGCGGTGTTCGCATACGCCCTGCTCGTGTCGTCGTCCCCCAGTTCGAAGTGGCTCCAGGGCACAAACTACCCGCTTGAGGTCGACGACACTTTGGGCGTGTCGGGCCAAGAGTGCGTGAACTCGACGAGCTACATAACCTGCATTGGGGGGATAGATGTGTCGGGGTCTCCGCAGGCCGCAGTTTACGTCTCCTCCTCCGTGTCGTCCACATCTGCGAACGTCTCAAGCTGGACGCTTGAACCCACGCCGTACTCCGAGCCTGTATATGCGCAGGCGTGCGTGGCTTCGTCAGGCTATGTGTACTGCGTCGGCGGGACTTACGACGACGTTGGCGACGACCTCGCTTCAAGCTACTACGCGCCGCTAGGGAGCACCGGAGTCCCCGGGAAGTGGACGGCGACCACGTCCTACCCGATTGCCGTCGACAGCCAGTATTGTGCGGCGTCCTCGGGCTACATGTACTGCTTTGGGGGGTACTCAGAACAGAACGGGCAGAATGCGACGCGGGCCCTGAGCAGCGCGATCTACTACGCTCCGCTCTCTTCCTCGGGCATCGGCAACTGGACGCAGGCCGGCTCGTATCCATCGGATGTCTATCTTCCCAGCTGCTACTCGTCTGAAGGCAACGTTTACTGCATTGGCGGCGTCGACGGCAACGACGACGCGTTGAACGTGGTGTACTTCGCCCCGCTGACGTCAGCCGGGGTCGGAACGTGGACCGAGACGACCGCCTACCCCGTCGCGGGAATCGGCCAGGCGTGCGCCTTCTCGTCGGGGTACATCTACTGCGTGGGGGCTGACACCCCGAGCGGGTTCTCTAGCGGCGTCTATTACGCTCCGTTGACGGCCAGCGGCATCGGAGACTGGGTCCAAGGGGCGAGCTACCCGCAGGGGACGTGGACAGACTGCCTGATCGTCTCGAGCGACATGTACTGCGTCGGCGGGCTGAACAGCAGCTCGAACGGGGAGTCGGGGGCGGTCTACTATATTTCTCTCGGCTCAATCGTTACTTCGACCACATCGTCCTGAGTCTGGCAACCGCTACAATCGGGTCGAGGTCGCCGCGATGGAGGCAGCTCCGTGCGGTTGCAGCCCGAGGTTCGCCTGACCCTTCAGAGAGGCTTGGTACTGATCGACTCCAGAAACATCCTGAACCCTCCGTAGAGGGACCGGTAGACTCTCCTGTCAGTGAGGTTCTTTACGAGTGCGGCCGACCCCTCCTCTGCCATCACTACGAACTCGGCAGCCGCCCGAACGTCGACGCCCGGCTTCACGAATCCGTCGGCCTGCGCCCTTCTGAGCTGTCCTTCGGTCGCGCCAATCCACATCCAGAGTATGGCGCGTAGTTTGTCCCTGAAGACAGGATCGATGGGGGACATCTCCTGAGTCAGGTTGTTCAGGGGGCAGCCGAAAGCCAAGTCCTCATCCGGTGTCTCCTGCATCAGTGCCCTGAATCTCCTCTCCATCCCTTTGACGGGGTTCCGATAGGCGGCGAGCGGTCGTATCCACCGGTCGAGTGTCATTTCCCTGAGCACCTCGTCGGCTAATGCGTACCCTACGTCGTTCTTGCTCGGAAAGTGGTGGAAGAAGGCCCCTTTCGTGACGCCAGTCCTAGCCAGGATGTCGTCGACGCTCGTGGCCCTGAAGCCGCGTCGATAGACCTCACCGTATGCCGCGCGCAGTATCTCGGAACGCGTCTTCTCGGGGTCCCTATGTTTGACCGCCTTCACGGTCTCGCTCACGGCATGGGGTGACCTCAATATACCGCTAGGTATGGTGTCCAGGGCAGATTTAACTCTTAAATGCCTGTGCCGACATACTACATAGTATGTATGCCTCTACCTCCTACGACTTTGCAGGGAGAAAGTTGCTCGAAGGAAAGGCTGCGGTGATTTACGGCGCGGGCGGGGGTGTCGGGAGCGCGGTCGCGAGGGCTTTCGCCAAAGAGGGTGCCCGCGTCTTTCTTGCCGGGCGGACCCCTGCACCTCTTGAGTTGGTCGCCTCGGAAGTCGCGAAGGCGGGGGGGACGGCGAGGGCGAATAGCGTCGATGCGCTCGATCAGGGCGCGGTCGAGCGGCACTTGCAGGATGTCGTGTCGCAGGCAGGACGACTCGATGTCTCTTTCAACCTGATCGGAACCAGCGTCGCCATCGGAAGTCCCTTGACAGCCCTGACGGACGCGCAGTTCTCGCGAGCCGCATTCGAGAAGGCGAGATCGCAGTTCATCACAATGACGGCCGCCGCGCGCGTCATGGAGAAGCAGGGGAAGGGGGTCATCCTAGGACTCACGGCGCCTCAGGCACGGCTCCCGAGACCGAGGATGGGCGGCTTCGCGATAGGAGGGGCCGTGACAGAGGCTCTGTGCCGGCAGCTGGGACTCGAAGTTGGCCCCAGAGGGGTGAGGGTGGTCTGCCTTCGGACCGGAGGGACTCCGGACAACCCCGTCCTTCATGAAGTGTTCGCCCACCTAGCCAAGCAGAGGGGAACGACCCTCGAGGCCTTTGCCGAATCCGAGGCGAGCGTCACGGCCCTGAAACGCCTCCCGCTACTTGCGGAAGTGGCGAATGCCGCCGTCTTCATCGCTTCGGACTATGCAAGCGCCATCACTGCCACCACGGTGAACGCAAGCTGCGGCGAGCTCGTGGACTGAGAGCGCGGGTCGCCGCGATGAGTTCTTGCTCGCAGAAGTCAGACTAGGGCTACTCAGGTGTCCCTTCAAAGTGCACGTCTCCGGCGACGACTGCAAGTCAAGCGAGGTTCCGCATTGCCCTCGAAACGCATTGCTGAGAACAAACCCGAATTCGGTGGTCTGGCATGACCGGCCGAATTCCGGCGGTTCATGGGAAGCCGAAGCATCAGCATCATCGTCCAGTCACGGAGTCTGAGCTCATCAACTGGTGTCATAGTCGACAGAACGAGCCCATCGTGCTCATCTCGGGCGAAGCGCGCGAAGTGCGAGGACAAGACGGCCAGATGTGCACTTGGGTTCGAACCCTGAAATACAGCCAACGAAGGTCAGGCGCAGACTCATGGGACCAAGGGAGTTGATAGAGGAAGGGGCGTCGCCGTTCGACAATCCTGTGATCCTTCTCAACGTGAGCCCCGTTGTTTACCACCAGGGCGTTCTGGATACCCT